>NZ_JADEWX010000029.1 GCF_015207395.1 Nodosilinea sp. LEGE 07088 | reverse complement strand
TGGGCATCTTTGGCGGAGAGCAGCCCGGCCTCGTCAATTACCCAGATTTCCCGCTGTTCCGGTGCTGAGCCCCTATCAGATGCTGGAGCGTGCAGCAGGCTGGCCACGGTATCGGTCGGCAGTCCGGCTTCTTTGCCCAGCACGTTGGCTGCTTCCGCACTGGGGGCAAACCCTCGCACCGAAAAGCCCTGGGCTTCAGCCGATTGTTTAAAGGCCTGCAATACAAAAGTCTTGCCGCTGCCCGGCAGGCCCTGCCAGGCCAACATCTGATCGCGACTGGTCAGGGCTAGGGTGAGCGCCCGCTGCTGACCAGCACTCAGGGTCGGCCACTGCGGCAACTGCTCCTGGAGTTCGGCTTCGCTCAAAATCGGTGCCCACTGGTGCTGCCCCTGGTGCATGAGTTGAATGGTGTCTCGCTCCCGGTGCAGCGCTGCGGTAGTGGTGTACTTGTCCTTTACGACCTCGACGGACAGCAGCTCGCCCTGGGCTGAGATCGCCTGAGACAGAGTGGCCAAGGGCATTTCACCCAGGGCATGTTCTAGGGCAAAGCGTTCTACCTTCCCCCGGCGAAAGACTGACTCTCGCTCTGAGGCGTGGGCGGTGCCCGCGCGGGCCATCTGGTCTGCCTGGTGGTAGGCAGTATTGGATAAATCTCGCTCCTGGTGCGGCACCTCGGGCAGGGTAAAGTTCTGATCGCTAACCTGCTGCTGCCAGGCCGCCAGCAGCACCTCGCGGGGCACAGCTTGTTTTCGTTTTCGGGTGCGCAGGGTCGCCTGTTTTTTCTGGCTGGCATGGAGCGGACTGCCCTGGGTTTCTGCCAGGTTTTGCTGCCACTGCTGGAGGTAGGTTTCGATCTGGCGGGTGCGGGTGGAGAAGGTGCTGAGCAGGGTGGGGCTGTAGTCGTTCAGTTCAAATTGGCCTTTGCCCTGGGGGTCGATGTCGTAGCCGCTCTGCCGCAGTTGGTAGGCCAGCTCGTTTTGATAGATCTGCCCCAGCAGGATCTGATTGGCCACAATCTCTTCGTTGCTGAGGCTGCGCCAGGTGCCGTCCGGTAGCTGGGTAGTATTCATCACCACGCAGTGGCTGTGGAGCTGCGGGTCGAGTTCGCGGCTGCTGTCGTGCTGAAACACTGCCGCGACGATGTTGCCGGTCACTACCCGCTGCCGTCCTTCGGCGGTGCTGACGCGGGCTTGGGCAAAGCGCTCCTGTAAGACACTTAGGGCGGTATCGACGGCCTGGTTGTGGGCGGCGATCGCTCGCTCGTAACCTTGCACCAACCCAGCAATGGAGACGCTCTTGGGGGCTGAGAAGGTGTAGTCGGTGGCCGCCCGGTGCCGGGTGGGATCAATGGCGCGGGCGTGGAGGCATTCACCGTTGGGGGCGGTGCCGTGGAGTAGGGCTTTGAAGTCCTCGGGCTTGACCTCACCCTGGAGTCCGAGGGTGTTTGCGCCCTGGCCATACCACCGGGCAGTTGAGCGGGCCGCGTCGGTGCCTGCGGTGTAGTAGTCGTCTTTTTCGTAGTAAGTTTCGGCCTGGGCAGCGGAGACCGAGCACATCGATAGCATGGGGCTACAAGTCCCTCAACAGCGAAGTCCTCCTGGATATAGCCGTCAGCGTAAGGGACAAGACGGGCAGAGCCGAGGCGTGGGACGCCCCGGCTCTGCCTGTTTCATCGTCTAAAGTCAGGGAAATTGTGCGCCAATCACCGATGTCTGACGCCTCTGCCCCAGGCTGGTCACCTGGGGTTCGCGTCTAACGCTGATTGCCCATTTCGCTGGAGGAACCCTCTATGGCTACCCATCAACTCTTTATCGACCTTGGGATGTCGGGCACCAAGGCCTGTTTAACCGATGGCAACCGCTGCTACGGCTATGCCTGTCCACCTAAGGTGGCGGATTTACCGCCCTCGGAACTGGAGGTGCTGCGTCACCAGGGCCAGGAGTACGGCGGGGGACTGGGGGCTGGAGCCTATCTCCAGTGGAACAATCAGGCCTATGCCCTGGCCGACGATGCCGAGGGGCGTCCCAACAAATCCACGGCCACCCTGCGCAAGAGCACCCTGGCCCATCTCCGCAGCCTGGGCGCGGTGGGGGAAATGGCCCACACCCATCATCTGACAACCCTGCATCTGGATATTGGCATCGCGCTGCCCTTTGAGGAGTATCTGTCCGAGGCCGAGGAGCTGACTCAGCGGCTGCAAGAAACGGGACACTTTCTCTATCGTGGGCAGGCCTACGATCTCCAGATCGATAGCGTTAAGGTGCTGCCGGAGGCGGCGGGGCTGGTGCTCTGGCGCAAGCAGCAGCACCTGGCCAGCCGCCAAAACTATGTCGTGATCATGATTGGCCATCGAGATTTGAGCTTTCTGGTGTTTCGCCAGGGCAAGCCTCCCACAGGGAAGCCCAGTGATTCGGAAAAGTTGGGCTATGTCGCTTTCCTCGAAGCGGTGGCCCAAACCCTCTGTGAACCGGAGAATCCCTACCTGGTGCAGGCGCTATTAACCCAGCAGGAGGCGGTGCAGTTTCCCGACCAGCCGGGCAAGGTGTTTCCGCTGGCCCAGCGCAGGCAGGAGGCGGAGGCGTTTTACTGGGAACAGGTGCGACACCATCTGAGCGAGCATTTTGCTGCCCTCGATTTAACAGGGTATGAGGTATTGATTGGCGGTGGTACAGCGGCCACCTTACTGCGGCCTCATCTGACGGACTACCTGGCGACTTTGCCCGGTGCGACGCCCAACTGGCTGCCCGATCTGGCTCAAGAAATGGCGTACCGGCTTCAGGAGGTCACCTCTGCCATCGACCAGGTGCGCTTTGCTGACTGCTATGGCGGGGTGAAGTGGTTGGCCACCAGGGCTCATGCCCGCACCAGGGCACTCCAGGAGGTGCGGGCATGAGCCGTCGGCATCGGGTGATCTTGCGCCTGGATGTGGAAGTGGATTCAGATGCGGGGCGGCTCTTCACCTATCTGAAAACGAACCCAGCGGTATCGCTGCGGGAAGCGGTGCTCAGGGCGCTGAAGGTGTTTTACCTGCCTTGGGCGTTAGAACCAGAGCTGAGCCAGTCGGAGCTTCAGGCTTTAGCTCAAACCCTGCTGGAGGACATGCAGCTGCGTAGTCTACAGATCCAGAACCGGTTTTTGGCGATCTCTGGGGCATCGCCGGTGCTCGTTATGGCTCAGGCTCCTGGGGCTCAGCCACTGTCTGCGGTGCCGAGGGCGGCGGAGTCGCTGTCGCCGGTGCGGGCTGACCCTGACCCGTTTATTGATGTCGATATAGATTTGGCGGCGGCGGGCCTCGATGATTTTTAGCCTCGTTATGAGAACCGGCTCGGCCACACCTCCGTCTCTAGGCTAGGTAGGGCACCGCTGGTACCGGCGGGGCTAGTCATTCCTTACTCTGACGATTGCTATGGCGGTTGTACTCATCATTGAAGATGACGCGGATGTGGCCGATACCATTCAGGCCTGCATTCAGGCGGCGGGTTACACCGGCTATCTGGCTGAGACGGGCGAACAGGGGCTGGAGCTTTGCAAGCAGCTCCAGCCCGATATCATCGTTCTGGATTTGATGCTGCCCGGTATGGATGGCCTTGAGGTCTGTACCCATGTCCGGCGGCTGGCGCTGAGGCGAGACCCCTATATCTTGATGCTGACGGCCCGGCGGGAGCAGACCGATCATTTGTTGGGCGTTGCCACCGGGGCCGATGACTATATGACTAAGCCCTTTAGCCCTGACATGTTAATCCTGCGGCTGCGGGCGCTGCTGCGCCGTGAGTTACGCCTTGAAGACCACGCGGTTGGGGCCGATACGGCGTTGATTCAGTATCAATATCTGCGGCTGCACCAGACCCATCGACGGTGTAGCGTCCGGGCGACGTCCGACGATGACTGGGTTGAGTTGGTGCTATCGGCGGTGGAGTTTGACTTGCTGGCAAAACTGGCCCGACAGCCGGGGCACGTTTATCTCAGGTCGCAGTTATTGGACGATATCTGGGGGCTCGATCACTCTGGGGATGAACACACTACGGTCGATTCTTGCGTTAAGCGATTGCGGAAGGAACTCCGCTCGAAACTGCGGGTGCCGGAGGGGGTGAACCCGTTGGTCAAAACGGTGAGAAGGGTGGGATACAAGTTTGAAGATGCCATCGATTAGGCAGGCCTGGCGCTCTGCGCCGTTGCAGATGCAGCTGTTGACCTCCCACATTCTGACGTTGGGGTTGGGGGTGCTGATTGCGCTGAGCCTTACAGCGATCTATCCCTCGCTGGCGGAGGGGGGGTTAGAAGTCGGCCTGGCGGTGATCACTATGGCCGTCTTTCTAAGTCTGTCGTCGGGAGAAATCATTGTCAGGCCGCTCAAGGCCTTGCGGCAGGCGATGGCGGCGTTTATGGCGGGTGACCTGGAGGCGCGAGCCCCCCTGAGCGATGTGCCGGAGCTGCGGCGGTTGGCGGTTGACTTTAACCGCTTGGCGATGAATCTACAGACGGTGGAGCAGCGGCGGCGACAGCGGTTGGCAGTGCTGATGCATGAGATCAACACGCCCCTGACGGTACTCAAGGGGGATTTGGAGTTGGCCCGTCAGGGGTCTCGGCCATTGACGCCTGACCTGTTGGGCAAGCAGCTGCGGCAGATCGAGCGGGTGAACCGCCTGGCGGAGGCGATCTCGGACTATTCAAAGCGGATGGATGATTATCTGCCAACCCGCTGTCAGGTGTGTGCGCTGCCCGCCATCCTCGGTGAGGTGGTGGAGCTGGTGTCGTCACTGCCGGAGTCCCGAGGCCGAACGATACCGGTTCGATGTCCTGACCCTCTGCCTTCGGTGTGGGCCGATCCTGACCAGGTCTATGAGGTTTTGGAAAACCTGCTGAAGAATGCGGTGCTGTACACGCCCCAGGGCAGCATTGCGGTCGAGATTGAGGTGAAGCACAATTTCGTTTGGATGGCGGTTGTAGATACCGGCCTGGGGATTGCGGCGGCTGACCTCCAGGATGTGTTTAAACTGCACCAACGTTCTGAGGCGGCACAGCGGTGCAACCCAGGCGGCAAGGGGTTGGGGCTGACGATTGTGAAAGACCTGGTGGAGTTGCAGGGGGGTGCCGTTGCCGTGGAAAGCCAGCTGGGAGAGGGGAGTAGGTTTTCGTTTTCGCTGCCGGTAGCTTAGCAACTCAATCTCCACGCGCCCTCTCCAAAAACGGTGATACTTCGAGTTTTTTGGGGCATGCCTTGCTCTTGCATCCAGCTTGGCCGCCACCGGGGGGAACCGCAGGCGTAGGAGGGCTGTATTGCCTTAGTTCTTTCTGTACAGTCAGTTCCGTCTGAGTTCGCGGTCAAGTGGTCAGCAGTGATGGACTACTTGGTGCTGGTGCGATCGGTGCCCTCTAGGCCTAGGCGCTTTGCGGTGTCGGTGCCCTGCACGATTCCTAGTGGACATGTGCAGGGCACCGATGGGCAGCGTGGCGGCAGGGGCCGCTGTCAGTTGATGAGGTAGTTACCGGGCTCTTCGGCTCCCTTTTTTTGCGGAGGAACTCTCCCTCTGAAGTTTTTAGAGGACAAAGAGTCATGGAAGGCTGGACGTTCGATTTCCCCGAATGGGTTTGCCATGCTGTCGTAGCTTGGGCCGTTACTACATCACTTAACACCGGGCTGAGTCACTTTCGACGGATCTGCCAACGGCGCGAGGCCCAAGACTCCAACAGCCGTGAGGAGTCATAGGGTGCGATCGCAGTCAAATTGGAGAAATCACGCTACCCTCACTAGAAGTACATATGTTCTTGGAGTCATTGCTATGTTTGAGTGCGTTGTTAATGTTGAACTTCCGATTTATCCAGGGGAAGATCGGAACATAACAAGTTATCGGATTGCTTCCTATGATTTTGATCCTAACTTCCAGGTAGGAGAGAAAGTGCAAGTCAATGATGCATCTTTTTTTCGAAGCAAGCGCAATGGTAAGCGAGTTAGATCCCCTCAAGTAGAAAGGTTTAGCTTTCAAGCCATTGTTAAAGAAAGAACAAAAATCATCGATCCAGATGTTCAATTAGACAGTGGAGAAGTCGTAGATCAGCTAATTTTGCTGATTGTTCTAGAGGTAGCTGACAAAGAACAATTACCCGAAATTTCAAGAATTATGAGGGAGTTCGAAGCTAGCACTCAGCCGTAAAGATAGAGCGGGCGATCGCATTCCATCTCCCCCGGAACCCGCCCCTGCGCCATTGGCGGGGCGCAGGCTACCAAACCTGCTTAGGTCTGCGATGGCCAAAGACTGGCCTCGGGCCATCGCACCTAGCTAAGCTACCTCACATCGTTGATTGACCTGCCCTTCCGCATCTATCCGATCCACAGCGCTAAACTAAAGGGACTTTGTGCCATTGCCTAGCTGGGGCCATTAGTCACCATGACTCAAGCCATTGCACCACCACTCAGCTTTCTAAATTTTCTGGAGACAACGCCTGAAGATGGCAATCGCTATGAATTGGTCAATGGGGAGCGAGTTCAGCTGATGGCGACCCGCGCCCATGACGACGTAGCCGATTTTATCTACGACGCTTTTCGCGATCAGGTTGAGCGTGATCACCTGAATTACAAGGTCTCGCGGTTTGCCTCGGTTAAAACCCGACGCGATGATGGCCTGGTGCAAGGCCGCACTCCCGACGTTAGCGTGATTGATAAAGACGTTTGGGCAGCTGACCCCAAAGCCTATGCAGCCCTAGAGGAACCGATTCAGCTGGCGGTAGAGGTTAGCTCGACCAACTGGCGCGATGACTATCTCTATAAGCTGGCTGAGTACGAGGCCCTGGGGATCCTGGAGTACTGGATTGTAGATTACCTAGCGGTAGGGGCTATTCGCTACATTGGCTCACCCAAAACGCCGACGGTTTCGGTGTACACGCTGATCAATAGTGAATATCAGCTCCAGCAGTTTCGCGGGGGCGATCGCATTCTCTCGATGACATTTCCAGATTTGGCAGTGACAGCGGCTGAGATTTTTGAAGCGGCTGGCATCTAGGCACTAAAGTAGCAAAGCTGAGATTTGCGGCAATCGAGTTCCTTTGGATTGTGGCGACTCAAGACCTGGCGGGTGATCGTCGATGGCGGCGCTACAGCAGTACCTGGATATGTCGAAGGATAAGAAGGTGGATGAGATCGTCAGTTATAGTCTCTAGGGTTACTCCATGGATATTGAAATAAACGACTTTTCAAAGTGGGATATTCCTAAGCCGAGACTCTATCTCCAAAGATTTCCAAGTCAGGCTTTTCTTCTATATAGAGGTTTTGCTGAGATTATTTATGGTGATAATGAAACTGTTGTAGAAGGACAAGGACGGGTGACTCTGGAATGGCATCCCACTCCTTGCATTAAACTGCATTTTATTTGTCAAGGTCACAATGATGGTGAGCTAGGATACGCAGAGCTTAAGCTAACGGAATTAGGATTAGAGAGTCGAGCAAAAGTTCATCTATGGCAATCACAAACAACGCAAGCAGGCAAAAGAGTATTAAGAGGTAATCTAACAGAGCCTTTCTTTGTCAAGGGTGCATCCCAGTTATGTAATGAGCAATAATACTTAGTCTGGGCTAAGCCTATGAACGTTAAGCTTTGAGCAGTTCAACAGAGGAACTTCACTGCCATGGATGCCTCCAAAGAAGCCCGTCTCAAAGCCCTGACGCAGGAGTTAGCCGAACTGCTCTACGAGGAGACTGACCCCGAGGACGTCAAGACACTAGACGGAATCGAGACCGCCGTGCGGGGACATCTGCTCGAGCATGTCGGCCCAGAACTCGGTCATTTTTTATCCGCACAAGCAGCGGCACAACGCGAGGCCGCCAGCGAGGTGTTACCAGCATCATCGGCCAATTGAGCATTAGCGAACAGCAAGGACAACGGCTAGGCCTGAAAGCCCGAACTCAGTGGAGCCCGCAGTTAGAGACGTGTTGTTTGTTGGTGAGTGCCAACGAGTCCTACGAAGACACGGCTCATGACATTGCGGTGCTAACCGGGATATCGGTTTCCAAGAGCACTCAGCAGCGGCTCGTGCATCGTCACGATTTCCCGTCTGAGTCGGTAGATGGCGGCGTTAAAGAGATGAGCCTTGACGGGGGCAAAGTGCGCCTGCGGACGCCCAAAGGTCAACGGAGTGATTGGCGCGACTATAAGGCCGTTAACCTGCATCAAGGCTGTGTTGCGGCCTTCTTTAGAGCGAATGATGCCTTGGTCGAGTGGGTCAACCAGCAGCCATTGGCGTCTCCGGTGGTGTGCTTAGGCGATGGGCACGACGGGATTTGGAATCTCTTTGCCCAAGTCGCACCGCCAGTGCAGCGACTTGAGATTCTAGACTGGTACCACCTGATGGAAAATTTGGCTCAGGTTGGCGGGTCACAACACCGGCTAGATGCCGTGGAGACCTGTCTGTGGCGAGGCGATCTTGAGGGAGCCGTCAAGCAGTTCGATGACTGGTCTCATGAGCGAGTTGACCGATTTATCGCTTACCTGGCCAGACATCGACACCGTATCGTCAACTACGCCTACTACCAAGCCGAGGGCATCTCCATTGGCTCGGGTGCAATTGAATCAACGGTCAAGCAAATTGGACGTCGAATCAAGATTTCAGGGGCTCACTGGGACGAAGATAACGTGCAACAAGTGCTCCGACAGCGATGTGCTTATCTGAATGGCTACTTCTCAAAATGAGTCTTGCAAGACTGGGATGCACCCCTTTGTCAATGCCCCGTGCGATATCTCATCATTAGTTTTTCATGTAACCAATTTCGAGTTTTTTAACCTCGACAACTTTTATCCTCATGACTTAGATGACAGTTATCAAGGGCCACCTTTAAAGGGGTGGTTGGATTTTGAGGGTCAATTTGTATTTCAAGATTTAGAGTGGCGAATTGTGCTTTGCACTCTTGATAACTGTTTTGATTTGCAAGAGATGCTGCATTCTCAAGGGGGATATGGCATTACTCATGTATGCAAGCTAGAGAGAACAGATGGCAAACCATTTAAGTTTGAAGAAGCTGTCGATAGAATTGAACCTTTCATCTACTACCTTTCCTTTGCTAGAGGTATATGGGTTGCGCCTATTGTATTCGCTGGATATGACGGCTCAGGAAATCTTGTTTTTGAGAAATGGGAGAATGTAGAGCAGAAGACAGATCCTTGGAGTAATAGGTCTTGTTGGTTTGAATCAGATTCAACTGATTTAGTCAGGCTGTTTCCTGGATTTATCAAGCTATGGAATGATGAAGCATGGAAAGATGTCTTAAAAATTACGATTGAATGGTTTATTGAAGGATTTAAAGGCTCAAGTGGGGTTTCGGCGTCTATTGTTTTGCAGATAGCTGCTTTAGAAAGGTTGGGGTGGGCGTTGTTAGTATCTAGCAAGAAGGCTATAAGCTCTGATGGTTTTGGCAAGCTCACTGCGGCAAACAAAATAAATCTGCTTGTTTCTTTCTTGGGCCTCACTGTTGATCCAAGTGTAGACGAAAGCTTTCCCATTCTTAGCAAGCTATCTAGAAAAGATAATGGTAAAAGCTTATTTGAGGTGATGACTGAAATTAGAAATAAGATAATACATCCGCCTGCCAGGAAATCGAAATCAAATGATTTTAATGATGTTGAGCTTAGTGAAGCATGGATTTTTGGAAGCCAGTTGTTATTGTTATGTCTATTTGAATTAATTGAAATGGATGTCTATAAGTGACATGCAGAGGCTACCTATTCAAGTGCATTTGCCTTGGGATTGCCTTTTCTGAGTACACCAGCCTGCGATCGCACCACCACCCAAGTCTCACTCTTTCGCCACTACGGTGTCGTACAGCCCGTAATGGGTCAGATCTTGATGGCTCTCAATGCCGGTATAGCGGAGTGATGCGTCTTCATAGCGCCGAAATGCGAACACGGCCTGGTTCATGTGCTCGGTGTTGAACACCTTGAGATCCACGAGCAGATGGAAATCCTTAACCGTAAGGCCGGTGACGGTCAGAAATAAATCCGGCTCTAGCTTGGTGATCACATCCTGGAGGGTGTTTTCTCGGAAGTCGGTCAGGTACATGAACGCTGGGATGCGGGTGGCGAACTTGATCAGCTTCTCCTGGATTTGCTTGCGCTTAGATTTGTACTCCTTTTCCTCGTCGGTGAGTTCTTTCTTTTCCTTAGCCGTCAAGCCGTCTCCGTTTTCCTTTGCCTTGTTCTTCAGACCCTTCACCTTCTCGCTCTTGTTGATGATCGTCTCGATAATGTTGTCGCCTAGCGCCCGCCAACCCTCGATGCGCTCCACAGCGGCCAGGGCTTCGGGGTTGTCTAGAATGCGGCGTAGGGTGTCGTTGTCTACGTTCACCAGCAAGGCGCTTTCCCATTTGCGGGCCAGCAGTGTGGCCGAGGTGCCCGCCATGGCAATATCGAGAATGCCGCCCGCGTCAATTTGGGTCATATTCGCGCCGTCGTAAGCCAGAACGGGGAGGAACGACACGAGGTCTTTAACTGCATTCTCTGGGTTTGGCTCACTAGGCGATAGGCCAATGCCATACTCCGAGAGCTGCCGTAGGGCACGGGTGGGGGCGAAGTCGAACACGAAGCAGGCGGGCTTAAGGATCTCTTCTTCGTTGGGGTTGTCGCCGTTGGGGTTTTTGATCGACCAGGGTGACTGTACGCGAAAGGCGGCTTGAAAATAGGTCTCTGGTGACTTGAGGTTGCGTAGCATCAGGATGGATGACCAGTGTGAAACCGTTACGCCAGTGGTGAGTTTGCCGCACGAAAGGGTAATGGTCTTGGTCTCGAAGCCGCCGCCGATCGCCTTCCGTACTGGGGGCAATGCCTCTAGTCCAATCCCCGCCGAGGTGCCAGCGGCGACAATTGCCCTATAGTCGTGCCAAAAGGTGTTCTGCCGTTCAGCTAGCAGGTTGGCCATAGCGTGGCAAGCGGCCACATTGGGGAGGAACCAGAAGGAGTGCTGTAAGTAGGGCAGCAGGCGATCATCTCGATAAGGAAATGGTGGCCGATGGCCTGTCTTGAGATGTTCGACTGACCTAGGCAAGTACTCACCACGAATGATGTCTAGCCACTTTTGTACGTCGCTCTTATGTTTGAACTTGGCGGTGGGGCCGGTGCTGGATGCCTCGAAGAAGGCGTTGAGGTCGAACTCGTCGAACTCTCCGGCGCTGGCGATTGCCAGTAACTCATCTGGCATCTGGTAGGTCAGCAGGCGCATCTGTGGCAGCGCACCGTAGGGGTTCCGTTGGCCGGGGTAGTTGGCCGCGAACTCTTCTTTGGCTCGCTGTTCGTCTGTGTAAGTCCAGTTGAAGATCTGCTCTTCGATGAACTCGCCCGTGGATAGCGCCCGGAATGGTGTTCCCGACAGGTACAGATAGGCTTTGGTTGTGATGGGCAGGAATTCGGTTTCCCGCTCCAATGGCTCCTGCAAGTCGGCGATTTTCTCCTTCAATCGCTTGTCATCATCGAGGCGGGCCTCCATCCGCGAGATGGCTTCTTCCTCGCCCTCAAACAATTCCTTCGCTGACTCTCGCCACGCGCCAAAGTGGTACTCGTCAAACACCACCAGATCCCATGTCTCTTTGTGCAGCCATTTATTTTTGGCTTTAATGTTCCCAGTGTTATCACAGCCCAGGAGGTCTTGGAAGGAGCCGAAATAGACAACGGGATGACGGCGATCAATCTGGGTGGGGTCGCGCCCAGAGGATTTTGAGAGGTACTGCCACCCGTCAAAGTCTACATGGGATTCTAGGTCGGTCTTCCATGCGTCCTCTACAGCAGGCTTGAAGGTAACCACCAGAACGCGCTTAGCTTTCAGTTTCTTAGCAAGCTGGTAGGTGGTGAAGGTTTTGCCAAATCGCATTTTCGCGTTCCACAAAAATCGGGGAACAGCGTGCATGTCTTCTTTCCAAATGGAATGGAAGTAGGCATGGGTTTTATCCACAGCCTTGGCCTGCTCCCGGCGCATGGGGAAAGTTTCGTGGTGGGTACCAGTAAACCGCTGGCCTGTTCGAAGTTCGGTCAGCACCGTTCTTAAATCGGCAACGGTGCAGCGCATCCACTCTAGTTCAACCCTATCAAACCCTTTAGCGACCAAAGCCGCCCGCACTTCATGGTCGCTGAATGTGCTGCCATCGTCGCGCTCGGCAGGTTCATTGAGTTCGATTCGGTAGTTTTTGATGGCAGCAGTTTTGAGTTGTTCTGCAACGCGCTGTTTCACATCGCGAGTAGTTTGTCCTACTTTTAGAAGCCCCTGGTGAGCTTCATCGTCAATAGAGTAGGCATAAACCCGCAGCCGTGCCTCTGGCTTGGGCACAAGGATTTCTTCAACAGTCTTAGCCATTGTCCTCACCCATGGGACGAATCATAGACTCGATAAAAGCTTGCTCTTCCTTCGTGATGGCGTACTTCTCATAGAGCTCTGCGTCTGTCCAGATGCGATCCCATTTCTGCATCGGTACCCAGCGATATGTCGAGTGGGTGGCGTCCTGAGTAATCTTCCGTAGCGAAACCAGAAACCGGAAGAAACGAGTCTTGTAGTACGACTGAAGGCTCTCAGCCTCCTCACACGACGAAACGGAGAAGAAAAGGAATGACTGAGTGCATACTGATGGCGCTGGAGCAATCAACGACGGCCCAAGGACAAGATCAATGCCACTTCGCTCCCTCTCCCTGCCAGATCCGACCTTCGGTACGAGCAGTTTCCATGTATCGATGAGGTGCTCACTCTTGGTGACAGCGCTACGGGCGATAAAGCCCTGCCTTCTTTTCATCGAACGAATATAGTACAGAGGTACGTCCCCCGGCTGTTCCGTGGTGTGGAAGCCATCGAAGTTGGATGTCCAGCCAAACTCCTTGTCCCGAGCGAGGATCGTGTTAACAGACGGTTCTCCGTGGCCCAGTATCCTACGCAAAATATCTAGGCTACGGTTGTCACGAACGAGTACATCAAACTCGCCAAGTGACCGACTTGTTGGCCCAAAAACTTCACCAGTTCGGACCGTGGAAATACTACAAGTGCCGTCATAGGCGGTATCCCATAGGAAGTAACAAGCACCACCGTTGATACCAACAGTTGGGAATACCTCGGCTGCATTCGGATAGTCCACAAGGATTCGAATACGTGTATCGCTGAGCATTGTCTGACGAAATTCGGTCAAACCGAGTCCGCCTGCCATCCAGCGCGACGGAATAACCATCGTCAAATAGCGCGGTTCCAGCTTCTTCGCTTGCTCAACGAAATGATGATAGATCGGGAGGGTATCAACTTAAGCCGGAACAGCTTGACGGTACCAGGGATTGAGCTGTTGTGACGAAGTAGACTGCCTAGGCCTAGGCAGCTCCGTAAAGGTACTCAAGACAGCCTCAAAGAGGTCAGGAAAGGGATGACCAAAGAGTCGCTGGGCGGCGGTGGAGCCATCCGGGCGCTTGAGGTCAAAATTGTGGAGGATCGTGAGCACTGAGAGGGCCTGGGGCGAAAAGCCTCGGGAGGCGTGATGTCGCTGGGCGAGATAGCCATTGCGGCCCTCCACCGCCGAGGAGGTGCGCTGATAGTTGGCACACATCCGTCGGCCCCACTGTATCCACCGTAGGACATCAGCCTCCTGGAGCATCAGCGTCATCTCGGCTCTCATCAGGGAATTGAAGGCATCACTAGCCGCCTGTTGGTAGCGATGCTTGAGGTGAGGGGTGCGGGTTTTATCGGCTTGTTGCGACCAATACAGCCAGGGCAATAGAACCGTCAGCACCCAGGTTTGCACCTCAGGATCTTGGGTTTCTACCGATAGGGCTTGGGTGGCCCAACGCCACCAGGCGTGAACGCCTTGGGCTAAGGCCGGGATCTGACGTTCAAAGGTCGCCACGGCAGACAAGGCGGATGCTCCACCGTAGTCTGTGGCCAGGGCATTGAGGGTGGGCAGCAGGGCGCTGAGTCGAGCCCTGAGGTCGGTGGCCAGTTGCCATTGGCCGGTCTCCAGGTCGAAGGGATGGACGCTTAGACTGATGGCTTGTCGCGTCTGACGGTAGCGCTGTTGGTCGTCGATGACCTGCTGCTGCTGTTGGATAACGGCGTCATATTGAGTCTGCAGGCAGGGGTCAGGTGCGTCGGTAGACGCTTGACTCAGGCGGTGCAGCAGTTGCCTGGCTTGCGTCTCCACCTGCGCTAACTGTTGCCCCAGGCTCCGCCCCAGCGGTCGTCCCAGGTTGCGCAGAACATGGAATAAGTCCGCTACACTGACGGTGCCTAAGCCTGTGGTGGCCAATTTAATCAGCGCCCGCGCCTCATCGCTGACCAGGCTGTGACAGGTCCACCCGGCTGGTTCCCACTCGGACGGGAGCTGCGATGTCCAGGTTTCGTAGGTGCGGTCTTGGGTTTCAACCTCAGTGAAAATAAAGCCGCTAGCTAACTCCATCAACACCAGGGTGGGCAGGCCAAAGAAGGTTTCATCGGCCCCCAGCCAAACTCCCTGACCCGGAGTGGGGTGGCCGTGCTCGGCTTGAGCACGGCCGTAGTCCACAATAGCGGCCTCCACCCGATGCTTAAGTTGCCGTAGCGCCGTGGGCGAACTACCCACGTGAGTGTCCACATGAATCGCCTTGAAAAACGCCGATAGGCTCTCGGCTCCCACCCCTTGCTTAATCCCAAAGTGATACACCACCGCTATCACCAAGCGCACCAGCCACTGGTACCCCACTACGGTTTCCCACCCACGCGACTCAGGGTATTGCTCAGCGTGCGCTATCGACTGCTGATGGCGATGGACACTGCTACGGCTCATTCCCGTCGCCTCGGCTATCACACTCAGCGCCGCTCGACCCTGCGTTCTCAAAAATTTGGCGACCTGGTGTCGCCGTTCTCGTATATTAGAGGTCATCGTTCCGGGTTGAATTCGTTCCGGTAACGATACCCGGCTCTGGGCGTTGCCGCAGAGCCTTTTATATCATTTTGATAGGGTGCTTATTGATACCCCAAACCGAGTATCTCTTTATCCCGCTTTACGTTGATACCCGATCGGGACATCACGAGTTCCGCCATTACTTGCTAATTGATACGGCGGATTGCCAATAATCACATCAAATTGCATGTCGTCTCCAAATATATCGGCCACCCGAGCATTTATATCGTCAGTGTGAATAAATGCATAGGCATAGGTCTCAAGTCCTTCGCTCCTATCGAGGGTCTCCTGGCTAGCCCGGCAATACACACACTTCCCTCTATTCCAGGTGTGCTCGGTTCGCTGGAACCAGATATTTCCCTCATCGCTAGCCAAGCTTTTGGCGATGGAATGTTCCCCGTTAGCATGCTTACTGCAGTACACACTTCGCCGCGCCAGCAGGCTGGTAAGATGCGTGATGCCGATGCCAAACACCTGCTTCGTTAGGATGTGATCTACACGTTCCTCAAGGCTAGGAATCTCAGCTTCAAGGCCTTTGGTAAGGCGGCTAGTGATCTCGCGCAGGAAAACCCCTGACTTTGTGAACGGGTCTAAGAAGGCTACCGTTTTATCTGCCCACAAGTTAGCTCCGCCGTTATTCTCTGCCCACGCCTCCGCCACCGTATCCAGCATCCGGTTAGCAAATTCCGGTGGCGTAAACACCTCATCGTTTGAGAGGTTAGCAATGCATGTCAGCACATCTGGGTTACGACCGCGCAGGGCAAAACCAACCTGATCACTCATAGGACGACATCCTTCAGCACGTCACCGAGATCGGCAGCAGCTAGCTCGCTCACCGTCATGGGCGGGTAGGTTTTCGTCGGTGTGAAAATCTCGTGCTTGCCCAGGTGGGCAAAGAGCGAGTCTTCCGCGCTAAAAGTCGATGAAAGGGTGAGGGTATCGAAGCGGAAGTCGCGCCGCTGAAATTTGCCCTTGCCCAAGTAGCCCCACTCAGCAAAGGTGATCGGCTGGTCGGTGTGGGTACGCATCGTCAAGGCATCGCCGTGTAAGAGGTTCTGCGACAGCACGTAAGACGCAGCACGATAGAAATCGTCTGCCTCATCCAGATTCAGGTACTCGGAGAAGATCTCCAGCACATTGGCACGGCACTCGACAATGTTGTCCGCTAGCAGCTCAATCCCGTAGATGCACATCAGCCCGAGCAAGGCATAGTGCCGCCGCTCGAAGTCAGACTTGCTGTACTTAAGCTCCACCGCCGCCAGCTTGCGCCGTATGATCTGCACCAAAAAGTTGCCGCTTCCACAGGCAGGTTCCAGAAAGCGAGAGTCAATGCGCTCTGTCTCGTGCTTTACCAGGTCGAGCATCGCCTCCACCATCCACGCCGGGGTAAACACCTCCCCATGGTCAGCGACCCGTTGTTTGGACTTGACATAGTTCGTGGGGCGATCCATTTCAGGCAATGCTTCCTTGTAGTCATTGCAGGGTAACGCCTTAATGGAGGGAAATTTCCTGCCTGACATTCCTGGAGGGGGATTAGGTAGAGAAGCTCAGTGTACCCAGCCCTTCAACTCTGCCCGCGATCGCACCAGTTATCTTCAACCTTCCTTTACCCCAAGCCCACTGCGGTCAATGGTGCGATCGCACGGGGGCGACAGGTGAAGGCATCCTAGGCCGAGCATTTGATTACTCACCCCACCTTCCCCAACACCCCATCCAGGCGATCGCAGCTAAACACAGATCGCCTGGATTGCCCTGGTCATAGCCGCATAGAGCAACCAAGCCACATCCTTAGCTGGCTCCGTAAAAATTCCCTGCCCTTGTTCTTCTCTAAAGTCTTTTTTACCTTGAAGGCTTCGTCGCATTGTCAAGCTATGAAAATGGTCAAATCGGGAAAGTCCTGCCAGAATTGAAGCATTAATACCGTTAAAACTCTGCTGAGAAAGGCTAATGGATCCCATTACTGTGGCAACGATTGCCCTGACGCTAATTGCGACCAAAGCAACGGAGAAGATAGGCGAGAACCTTGGAGAAGGTGTAATTGCCTCTACCAAAAACCTGCTAGAAATCTTGAGGAAGAAATCTCCCGACACAGTGAAACGACTAGAATCTGGAGCCAATGCTCCTTATGTCATTGATGCTGAAATCATTGAAGAAGTTCAGCGAGTTTCGGAAGCGGAGCCAGAGGTGCAAGAGGCGTTGAATGCCACAGCTCAAGCGATGCAGCATCAGTTTGGCAGCGTGATTAATCAGGGCAAGTTGGCCGAGAAGATTGGGTTTGTGATCCAGGGAGGATACAATACCGTAAAAATCGAGAAGTTCGAGTTATGACTAGAGTCGTCGGGAGGGGCACCGACAAAGTTAAGCGCCCCACACAACCTCCCTCGTAGCGGACTTGAGCCAAACAAATTCGTTGGACGTGCACCAGAGTTGCAATGGTTGCATGACCGCTTTGAGCAACATGACCGGGCTGAGATTTCGGCAGTCTCGGGTATGGGTGGTGTAGGCAAAACAGAACTATCCCTTCAATATGCGCTATCTAATCAACAGAACTATTTAGGAGGTATCTGCTGGATAGAAGCTAGAGAACAAAATATTTCAAATCAAATAATTACCTTTGCGGAATCTAATCTGTGTCTAGAACTTCCAGAGAAGAAAGAAGGACATCTAGAACAAGTTCAGTGGTGTTGGCAAAATTGGCCTAAAGGCAATACTTTAGTTATCTTCAATGATGTCACTAGCTACGCGCGTATCAAGCCCTATTTACCACCAGCAGGAACTGGTTTTCACATACTCCTAACAACTCGCCTCAGGTTGCTCAAGGACTCTGAAAGATTAGAGCTTAAAGTACTTCATCCCGAAGATGCTTTTTCGCTTTTAGAGTTGCTAGTAGGCAAGGAGCGAGTACAAGCGGAAGCAGACGTAGCCAAACAAATTTGTCAGTGGCTTGGATATTTACCACTTGGATTAGAACTCGTCAGCCGTTATCTAATCAGAAAACTAGATCTTACTTTGACAGAGATGCTAGCTCGTCTGAATGAAAAACGTTTAGAACAAAGAGCTTTAAAGAAGCCTGAAATAGAATCGGACATGACTGCTGAGCTAGGAGTTGCTGCTGCTTTTGAGTTGAGCTGGAACGAATTAAGCTCTCTTGCGCAGGAAATAGGATGCTTGCTCAGTATTTTTGATGTTGTACCTATTTCCTGGGATTTGGTAGTGAAGTGCTTCTGTCAAATTGATCCAGAGGAACTAGAAAATTCAAGAGATGAGCAGCTACTAGAATTTCATCTGCTTCAGAGAGAAAGTAATAAAGTTTACAGACTACATGAACTTGTCCGTGAGTTTTTTCAATCAAGACTAGCTGAGGCTTCATCAGCTGGCAGTCTCCAAAAGGCAATAACAATAAAAATTGCAGATATTACGAAGCAAGATCCATCCACAACTTTAAAGATCCTAAACGAAAAATTGCTTGATTGGTATTGGAGTAACAATTTCTTAGATCCATCTGCGTTAGAAATAGGAGAATTTCTCTTAATTGCTCAGCAAGGCTGGAAAAATGGTATAGAACCTTTATCACAACTTATACTTGAACATCGGGCGAATGGAACCTTTCCTACGATTGGAGTTAGTGTCTATCAAAGATATGATGAGGAATTAAAACAATCTTTCACATATGCGAATATTGGGAAGAACTTTTCAGAATCCATGTCCAGTTCAGTTGTTGATTGCCCTCTCGACGGCGATATTCTTTTTCATGACAGTCATGAATCACATGAGATCGTGAGTAAGCTTTTTGAGACTGGGTGGAAAACTTTTTCAAGTACGCTGTTTCATCAGCAAGTGTCTTGGCCTTGGCATCAAACTATTCAACCTTCCCTTGACAGGCTTTCAGAATATCTCAATGAACGACGCTTGCCAGTAGATGCTGGTTATTTATCGTTTGAGGCAGCTTGGCATGCTGCATGGTGTTTAACAAAAGGAAACTATCCACGATTTCCTGCATACGTGACTTTCTCACCTATATCTCTTGACGATATTGAAAATAAGTTGTCTGAAGTAGTATATAGGCGATATTCCTTGATGATGCAGCACTGCATCAGCCAACTTAAATTAGAGGTTGAGTATGCTAGACAACAAGGGGAAACATACTTGAAATTGCCTGAGGATTTTCGAGCTTTTAAGATAGGCTCTGCTACTTCCCCTGACATTCTTCTTAACTACACTAGTTATGTATTTGGGAGCGCCTTGATGGGGTATCAGCAGATCGTCGAGCGATGGTTCCCCAAGTTTTTGTCGGATTTTCGACTGGCTAGTTATCTACCTGTACGATTGATTGGAACAGTAGTACATCCTGGCCTAGAGGCAAAAGTTAAGGTTGACTACTATTGGGAACCGTTACCGAATGGACAAAGTAGTTATATTGAATTCCAACTAAGTGATCAACCATCTTCTCAAGAAAGCTCTCGTCGTCAAACTGTATTCAGACAGCAAGAGATTTTGCGTCCTGGTCACAAAATGAATCAGCAACACAAATTTTATTCACAACATCCTTTTGACAAGTTTTGGCTGGGCAATCAGCCCATTACAGAGTTGACTTACCAATGGTTATGGGAGGACTTGACGCAGCTTAAATGGGTAAAGGATAAGTTTAAAAACGCTGGTTACCCATATTGGCGTTAAATTAATTGTTTAGATCGAGAACACCCAACCTTTGAGGGGCAGATTCCAGCGACAATGATGGTTGCTCAACCTCTATAATGCCCTAAAGTAGCGAAGCTGCGATTTGGGGCATTATAGTCAATTTGTATTGTCTGGATAGCTGAACCACAGGCAACCCTTCAACAAAAAAATAGGAGTTTCAGCCTCTGAAACCGACAAATATAGGCAGAGTACTACTCAGTTTTGAAGAAAATTAGTTCAGGACTAGTCCAAGTGGTGTACTATCTGAATCCCCTGCTGCTTGAGGGGTTGATCGGTAAGTTGCCCCAAATCGCAGCTTCGCGAGTCTAAGACCTACAGGGGACTTGTTTTGCTTCACAACAGCACGACTACCGAGTGGGACAATGGCTGGGATCAAATCATTACGGATGGAGATGTTACCCACCAGCAGACCAATGCAATGAAGGGCAAAATCATCGGCTTTGCCTTTCTAACAAGCTGCAATCATGACCTCGAAAACCCAGAGGGCTTTCTCCACTAGATAGATGGCCCTGCCCTATTTGCCCGCCAGTAGTTCCGGGCACCCGGATCCGGGTGCCCGGAACTACTGGCGGGCTCGAAAGCCTGCCCAGCAACAGGCATTCAGCCGGACCTGGGGACTGATTCAGGCAAGGCAGTACCAGGCAGCCAACCCTGACCGCACCACCGAGCTACTGGTCGAGCACGGCCACCAGAAGCCCCGGATATTCATTGCCGGGCCGGGGGGCCACGTCACCGAGCACCTAATCGAATAACGTCACCCTTAGCGAGGGAAAGCAAGCCAGGGAACTGGAAACGGAAAGGTACAGGTCGACCTACACGACATGCACTACCGCTGCGTCGTATCGTCTCGTGAGCGGAAACATAATAATTACATTGTCAGTTTATCCCAACGGTCATCAGAGAATTGGGCGAAACGCAGAAGCAAAATCAGCGATGTAAATGCTTCTTCCTCGCTGATTTTGGTTTCTTCACCATGCGCCGCATCATTACGCCAGTAAGTCAACAGGCTCGTGTAGTTTGGGAGTTCCTGTTGAACGTGGCTGTTCTGATTTGACAAAATTAAATTTTCAATCCTGCTGCGTCCTTTGCCAGTTCTATAGTCGGTAATAACACGTTCCTCGTTACCTGTTTTAGCAATAGCTAATGACAGGAGAATAGATTCCGATGCGGCACCACACATAACGCAGCAAGCGAGATAAGTGTGAGCACGGTAACATCGAACAGCTTCTTGACTACGAACTTGATAGCCATCTCCGAAACGTTGTGCATGAGTGGCCAATAATTGTGAGAACCGCCCAAACTCGGAAGGGATACACTCATAACCACTAACTTCAGAAAGCCATTGCCGACCATAAGGAGTGAGATTGAATCCAGCGCCGATGACGCCAGCATATTCAAATTGGCGGCCTGTAATTGTTATGCCTGGTCGTAAGATACCTCGTGTGCAAAGGCTCCAAGCAGCATCATAGAATGATTCGGAGTTTGTTTGGGTATCTAACTCAAGCCTTACCATTCCAACACCAACATTTTGCCGTCGCCACTCTGCTTGCACTTCGTCAAGGCATGCGAGTACGACATTTGGAATATACAAGTCATTACCGTAATCAGAATTATTTGGGTCACCCTTCTTGCCATTTCTGAGATGGCTTAAAATTAGTGCTGAGGCTTCTTCTTCAGAAAACTTGGAAATTTGCAAACGTGGCATATTTAAATTTTACTAAATCATCGTTTGTGAAAACATGACCAAGCTGCATACGGCTATGCGTGGCATTCTTGCTTAATAGTTTAGAGCCGAGATCGCCGCCTTCTTCTGCTCTGGCAACACCTCCAGATATCGCTACAAGCTGGCCAGGCACGGTGACCGTTGATCTTCTGAATCACCCGCAGGGACACCCTAGCATTACTTAGATTGGTTAGAGCGGTGCGCCTAAAGCTGTGGGTGTTAATTCCCAGTCCCTCCAGCCCGGCATAGACCAGCACCTGGTCGAGCAGCCAATCCGCTGACGATCGCGCCAGCTTGCCATGGCCATGGCGACCGGGGAATAGGTACTCAGCGCCACCGTTGTCATAGGCCGCCAGCAGCGCCGCCAGCCCTACTCCACATACCGCGCCGTCATCGAGGCCGAGCTATGGCCCAGCAACCGCGCAATCTTGGCTAGGCTGTAGCCCTGTTTGTGCAGGTTGGTCGCAAAGCTACGCCGGAAGCTGTGGGTGCTCACCCCATCCAGCCCCGCAAACTCACAGGCATCGCGCAGCACCTTATCCGCCGCCTGCCTGCTGACGTGGCCACCCTGGCCGTTGTGGTGGGCCGGGAATAGGTAGCCAGCGCCGGGGGCATCGTAAGCCGTTAGAAAAGGCCTCAACACATCCACCACCATCGCCACCCGTGGCTTCTTAGTCTTAGTATTCTCGCGCCGGAAGCTGATCCGGTCGTTGGCCACGTCGGCCACATCGAGGCTCAACACCTCGGAAATTCTGGAGCCGGTGAAATAGGCGATCGCAAATACCGCCCTCCACTTATTGGTAGGCAACTCTGCAAAGATGGTGCGCAAATTCTCGGGAGTGAGGTTTCGCGCCTGGCCGCGCCGATCTACCTTGCGGGCCTCGGGCAACTCAATTGCCCCCAGCTCAAAATCTGCCGCTGTGAACATGGCCTACCTCTGATTGCCCTCTCACCCTACATGCTCTTTTGCTAAAACAGCAAGTAGAGATCAACGTGTCTAGGGGCTTTCTGGGTATTGGGTCATGCGGTGGTTTCACGTCTCACCTGAGACACCGGAAAATCCTTGGTTTTGCGTTGATCAGTCTCAGGACTAGAGCAATGAGACGGGAACACTGAGTCAGTGTCAGTCTTACATGCATTAACGCAAGACGTTTAGCCGTTTAGATGTCTGAACATTTAAGCATCTAAACTTTCAAGCGTTTAAGCATCCAGACTCCTAAACATCTGGTATGCTCACGACATCATTTAGGAGTTGAGGCAGTGATCATAACCGTCGTCAGCTTTAAGGGTGGAGTGGGCAAGACCACCACCGCCATTCATCTGGGAGGATACCTGCAAAGTCTGGGGGCAACGCTGGTAGTCGATGGCGACAGCAACCGCTCTGCTCTCCAGTGGGCTGGTAGCGATCGCCTCCCCTTTACCGTGGCTGATGAGCAGCGATCACCCAAGCTGCTCATGTCTGGCAAGTTTGAGCATGTTGTTATAGACACAGCCGCTCGGCCATCGTCTGATGAGCTAGCCAGCCTTGCCCAGGGGTGCGACCTACTAATCATTCCATGCAGCCCCGATGCCCTGAGTATGGGGGCTATGCTCCAGATGGTAGAGCCACTGCAAGGGCTTAAGGCAGAATATCGGGTATTGCTCACCATCATTCCCCCCAAGCCCAATGCAGCCGGAGCAGAAGCTAGGGCATCTTTGAACGACGCGGGGCTTCCTCTATTCACTGGCGGCATTCGCAGGCTGAACGCTTTTCAGAGGGCTGCACTTGATGGATGCCTAGTGAAGGACGTGAAAGGCGATAGCTACGCGGGTATCGCCTGGAGCTGCTACACCGCGATCGGGAAGGAGATATTACCGTGAGTGATCAGAACCGATTCGCCAACCTGCTTAAAGCAGCCCAGCAGCAGCCCGAAATAGAAACACCCGTCCCCTTTGAACCATTGCCAGATGTCCAAACATCTGAGCATCCAGACACTCAAGCATCTAAACAGCCCGACATCTCGACATCTAAGGCAAAGAGCAGCAGCAGCGACTATAAGCGCACCACCGTTTATCTAACTCAAGAGTTACACCGTCGACTAAAGCGGGCCAGCCTTGACGAGGGAATGGAGATGAGTGACATTGCCGAGTCTGCGATCGCGGCATGGCTCGAAGAGCATTCAGACGTTTAGATGTCTAAATGTTTAGACGCTTGGACATTCAATTCAGAATGAACGGCTTGGCTTTTGTTCGCTGCTTGACTGCTTTGGCGTAATTAGATTCTGGAGTGGCCTGAGAGTGGCGATACCGGAACACTCACCCCTAAACCCTTCAAACATCTGAACGCTTAAACGCTCAGATGTTTGAACTTTCAAGCATTTAGACATCTAAGCGCAAGGGCGGCAGCGACTAGAAGAGGACTACCGTTTGTCTAACACAAGAATTACATCCCAATTGAAAAGGGCCTGACTTGGCGAGGGCATGGAGGTGTATGGTGGCCGAAGCTGCGATCACGTCTAAACATCTAGATGTTTAAGCATCTGGATGAATGGTTTTATTTTTTGATCGCTCACTATTTGGTACAGAAAAATAAAACGGTATATCAGGGTTTCAGCCCCTTTCTGCCAGAGGGGTTCAATTGGTACGGAAATTAGAAGTGCTTAGCGT
The DNA here is from genome assembly GCF_015207395.1 of Nodosilinea sp. LEGE 07088. Classification (GTDB taxonomy): domain Bacteria; phylum Cyanobacteriota; class Cyanobacteriia; order Phormidesmidales; family Phormidesmidaceae; genus Nodosilinea. The sequence continues at coordinate 27,000 of NZ_JADEWX010000029.1, read as the reverse complement.
AGGTTTCTGTTCCATTACTACTCCAACCCACAGACAGGGCTTTTCACCACGCAATCTCAAGTATATTTGGGCCTTCGCCGAAGCCTGGCCTGATGAACGATTTGTGCACCAGGCTGGTGCACAAATTCGGGTATTGCACCGATTCGTGTGAAAATGGGCCACATCTCTTGAAGCCCTTGTAGAACAGTGGTTACAAGATTCAGAATTTCTGCGCTGGTCACGTCTCTTTATGGCCGCTGATCCACCAAATGACTGTTGCGCTATGCCCCAACCCCCTGCCCTTTTTCCCGAAGACGAAAATTACTTTGCCCTGATTAATGGCCTAAAGCAACGCATCCGTAGAGCGCAACTCAAGGCTGCCCTGGCTGTCAACCAGGAGCTGATCATGCTTTATTGGCACATAGGCCAAGAGATTGTGGAACGCCAGCTATCGCAGGGTTGGGGCAGCAAGGTCATTGACCGCATCTCCAAAGACCTCCGCCGCGAGTTTCCAGAGATGAAGGGATTCTCTCCTCGAAACCTGCAATATATGAGGGCTTTGGCCGAGGCCTACCCCGATGAGCAAATAGTGCTACAGGTCATAGCACAAATTCCTTGGGGGCATAACCAGTCGCTGCTCAACAAACTCAACAGCCCAGAACAGCGTCTGTGGTATGCCCGCAAAACCGTTGAATTTGGCTGGAGCCGCAACATCCTAGATCTACAGATCGACACCAATCTGTTTACCCGCCAGGGTGGTGCTATTACCAACTTTGAGCGCACCCTGCCACCTGAACAGTCAGACCTGAGCCGCGACCTGCTAAAAAATCCCTACAATTTCGAGTTTTTAGCCCTTGCTGATGAGGTGCAGGAGCGTGACCTGGAGCGGGCTCTGGTAGAGCGCATCCGTGACTTTTTGCTAGAGCTAGGGGTAGGTTTTGCCTTTGTAGGCAGCCAATACCGGCTTGAGGTAGACGGCTACGAGTACTTTATTGACCTACTGTTCTACCACCTGAAGCTACATCGTTACGTGGTCATAGACCTCAAGGTGACGGAGTTTAAGCCGGAGTATGCAGGCAAGATGAATTTCTACATCAGCGCTGTCAACCACCTGCTACGCGACGAGAGGGACGAAGCCACCATTGGCATCATCTTGTGTAAGTCCAAGAAGCGCACCACCGTTGAATTTGCCTTGGACGCAGTGCAGAACCCCATTGGTGTGGCTACCTACAAACTGCGTGAAGAACTGCCGCCAGCCTTACAGGGATGTCTACCCACCGCTGAGCAGTTGGAGATGGAGCTAGATGCAGCCATCAGGGAAATTGGGGCTGAGCAGGACAACTCTCCTCTGTGACCACGATAGCCTAACAACGAGTAACCACCTTCTTTCATACTAATTCGGGTCACCCTGAAAAGACTTATGGGTAAGGGTTTGAGGTACCTAGACCCTCTAATTTGCATCACCCTGTTTATCTATCAACTACACGCAGATGATAGAGCAGGAGTAAACGCTCATCCTCCGTCAGCTCAGACCAGCGTTTGCCCCCAAATTGGTCAGCAATGAACTGCCCAATCACCGGCGCAGACCACCCCAGGCTCCTGATCTGCTGTTGAATCTGCTCATGCAGGGCTGGGTTGTAAGTGGATGGCTCAGCATCCTGTGGAAAAGCAGGCTCATCCCCCCGCACCCCCCTTTCCGGAGAAAAAGAGATTTGATCCGAGCCCAAATCACCGGCGCAAAGCGCCTCACCCTTCATATATCTCTCCGAGGGGTGTAATTCCTTGATTTCTGAGGGTTCTAGCGATTCTGGCATGGCTTCGGAATTCACCTCTTCAGAGGCTAGAAAGCTTGCTAGCTGGGCTATTACACCCTCTTGATGTGCAGGGTGCCAGAGACTGAGGTGCTTGTAGAGGGTCTGCTGGCTGACTTTGGCCAACTGGGCGATCGCCTTGGCTCTCGCCGTGATTTGCTCAGGCAGCTCTCCGGCCTGCTCTAGCTCGGTATAGGCAGTACAGATGCGGTGCTGGGCGTCTTCGGCCTGCTGCTGGTTGAAGGGCACCAGGTTGTTCTTCGGTTGGCTGGTGTCGCGGCTGGGGGTGGTGCCCAGGGGCCAGTAGTAGCCTTCGACAGCTCTGACCCAGGCGGTGACTTTGCGCTCGATGTCGTGCTGGTGGCGGCAGTACTGCTCGTAGCCGGGGCAGGTGAGGGCGATGCGCAAGGTGTAGTCGATCAGGGCCTGGCCCTGGATGCTCTCGAAGACGTGGCCATAGCAGGCGATGGTTTTGAGCAGGTGGTTGGTCTGACCGTAGTCTGTCCAACCTTCGGTGATCTCAAGGTCGAGGTCGTGTCGCCAGCTCTCGACGGGGTGGCTGCGCCGTTTAGGGCGTTTGCGGTGGTTGTCGCGGCCTATTTTCATCGCAGGGCGCAGGGCGTCCATGTCTTGGTGGCTAGCTGCACCATCCCAGAGCCAGAAGAAGCGGGCCAGGCTACTGCCGATGGGGTTGAGGGCATCGTCAAGCAGGCAGGAGCCGCTGCCCGGCTGGAGGGGCAGCCGGTGGCCCATGTATTCGATGAAGGTCTGAACGCCGTAAGCTTTGACGTTGGGGAAGATTTCGAGCTGCCCCGCCTGGAGCCGGAACCCCTGGGCCTGGAGGCATTCTTTGAGGGTGACGGCCAGGTTAAAGGTGTTGACCAGTTCGGCAAAGGGGATGTACAGGTGCAGGCCACCGCTCCAGCTAGAGCGAATCAGCAGGGTGCGGGTGATGCCGATGGTCTCTAGGGCGGCACGGATCTGGGCGACGCCTTCGGCGGTGCAGTAGTCGCCACCGGCATCAAGGTCGAGCAGGGCGTAGCGGGTGTCGTGGGTAAAGCGGACGCCGATCAGCTGGTTGGCGTCTTGCCAGTGGTTCCACAGCACCCGAGGCCGCAACGGATAGGTGTTAACGGTTGTCCAAGCGGCTTTGGTGGTGGCGTCATCCGGCAGATCGGCACGAATGAAGCTCCAAGGGTAATGGCCAAAGATTTCACACAGCCGCTGGCCCGTGGGGTCAGCGGGGAGGGGTTCGGAACGGGGAGTCTTACACGACTCCTCGGCCCATCCTATAGATGCGGTCATGGGGGCCTCTCTCTCCTAAAAAAGAGCAATGAGTATTGCCCCGAGAGAGATCCGGTGTTACCATAGCCACACAAGCAATTAGCGCGTGACTCGGGAACTGGTCCTCTCGGGTTTTCGCTTTTTAAAGAGCCGGTGGCATTCGCTGCCGGTTCTTTTTGCGTATTAAGGGTCTGGTCAGGACGCTTAACACTGATTCACGCGATCGCCAGGTGGTCAGCCCAGCGGAGCGTTAATCATTGCCGGATCATAGTACAGGTGTCTATGTCGGGCAAGCAGACTCTAGATATTTGATTTCACTGGGTTTTTGGGGGTGGTATCGGCCTCCTAACGTGCAACAAAAGACTGTGGTTACCGCTCGGTTGGCGGTAGTTGCCAGGGCTCTAGACCAGCGTCGCGGAGCTGCTGTTCTAGACGGGCAACCTGTTCACGCAGGGCGTCGGGTTCTGCGTAGACTTCGCCCAAGACGGCTAAATCGGCCTCGGTTCTCTGGAGCCGCTGGGTGAGCACAGCCTCGCGATCGCTCTCGCTACGCTCCACCCCAAAGGCAGCATCAAACCGGCGTTCTAGGGATTCCTCTAGCAGGGCATCTACCAAGGCAAACGCTTGCTTATTCCCCCGGTAGGCTTGCCACAGCCAGTACTTGCTAACCACGGCCAAGGGGATGGCCTGAATCCGAGTTTGGCCCCTGGCTTGCTCTGGGTTGGGTTCCACCTCAATTTCAGCAATCGAATCCGTAAACCCCTCTCCCAGTAAGCGTTTAGCTGCCTTTGATCGCAAAAAATCGAAAGCGTTTCTAGGGGCTAACCCAACTGCGTCAGCCGCACTCGACAAGCTCATCCGATACTCACTGTTGGGCATTTGGTACCCCTCTGCATTTAATAGGCCGATCGCCACCGTGGTGCGTTTGGCCTTGTCTCCGGTGGTCATCCTGCCACCCGCTGCCACAGCCGGGCAATCTCGGCCAGAAGCACCTGAATGTTTTGGGTGAATGCCCGGTGCTCTGTAGCATTGGCTTGGGCCTCTAACTGCCACTGCTCACGAGCCGCCCGCATCTCTGCTCGGTCGGCCCTGGCCTCAGCCAGAAAAGTCTCAAAGCGCTGATCGGCTTCTGCCTTGTGCTGCTCTGCCCTCTGTCTATCGGCCCTGGCTTCTTCCAGCAGATTGTTGAACCGCTGATCGGTTTCCTGCTGCTGTTGCCCCAGGTTTGCAATCATCTGCACTGTGTCAGCGATCGCCTGTTCCATACGGGTGTTTGTGTTCGCCGCGATAGAGCTGCTGACTTCCTCGGCCTCAGCTATGCCATCCTCGATGCGAGTTGACCAGGCTTCAATGGCACGGGCGTTGCTGTCGGCGATCGCACGGGTTTCGCGCAGGCCAGCAGCGTTCTGCTCAACAATAATCTGGGTGCGGGCTTGGCTCTCCGCCACAGTGGCCAGCAGGGCTTCTACACGGTCTAGGCGATCGCTGCTCTGAGTCATTTGGTGGTCTCCGAGGGGATTTCTCCTGCTTCCTTAGCTGCCTCTATAGCCCGCTCAATCAGCACGGCGATCATTTGCGACATGGAACGACGCTCCTTATCGGCCAGCGCCTTTAGGTCGTCCTTCAGCTCTTCTTCAATAAACGCTGTGACGGTGACTTTGGCCATTTCATCAGGGTTATGGTCTGCAAACATCATACTCACCTATCAGGAAAGATCACACTTCGAACAAATTATAACTAAAGCTGTTATTAATCTAACAAGTTTTGTTAGGATACACCAAGACGCGAAACGGCATAGGTACAGGGCGGGGCCTAGTTGGCTCACTGTTTGCTGTGCCATGCCGCGCCAAACCCGTACCTGCAACGGACTAAAGGACTTTTAGCTATGACCGAATCCATAAGCCTTCATTCGTTCTGCAAAGAGAACGGCAACCTGCCTAAAACCTCCGTGCGCCGCTGGTTGAATGACAACGGCTACAGCACCAGCAACGGACTTAGCCCCGCTGCTGTAGAGGCTGCGATCGCCCAATTCTGCCCCCCTGCGGCCCCTCCCGAACCCACTGTTGGGGGGCTAACAATCCACGCTGGCAACCACTGCACCAGCATCGACTTGCCCAATTACCAAGGCATGACCGTAGACCTAGCCCAGTTTCGGGACTCTGAAGCGCTGGTGATTGATGACCCCTTAGCCGTAGCCGAGCAGTTTTTGCAGACTGCCGATCTGATTCAAGGGGCGCTTGCCGATGACATCGCCGCCCGTGAGCAGCGCCTGCAAGCCACCAAACAAGCCCAAAGCAAGATCGCCGCTAAGGCCCAGGAACTAGCCCTAGAGCAGCGCCTCTACCTCTTGCAGACTAGCCAGATTGATGCGGCCCAGACAGACGAAACCAAATCCCTAGCCGATGCCCTTGGAACGCTGAAAGCTTTGGGAAAGCCCACCGAGCCCGATACCGCTGCTGCTGGTTAGGGGGTTTAGCCCTGATAACCGCCGTTTTCATCCTGTTAACGCCGTAACTCTGGTCATAACGCTATGGAAGCTAAATTCACTCCCCCTGCCGTCCCCCTCGAATACCGTCGCGAGGTCGTTGGCGGTGCATCGCCTATCCAAAACATCTACCTAACTCCCGTTCCCTGGTGGCAAAACCGCCGTTACTGGGCAGCCGGTGGCATCGCGGTGGCTGCCCTCTCCGGCATTGCCTTCGCCTTGGCTCAGTCTGGCCGCACCGGGGACGAGGGCACCTATCAGAGCGAACTGCCCGCTCCTAACTACGAGAACGTGCTCGCTGCGGCCCAAGACCGGCTCTCGGGCAACTACGAAGACAGCCGTTTGGTGTTGGCCGATGTCGGTCGGTCGGTGCTCAACAATGAGGCCTATCGCTACCGCCAGCAGGCGGAACAGGACGTTCTGAAGCCTACTGACCCGTGCTACCAGCAGCAGCTCATTTGCCCCCTCAACCGCTATCAGCGTGACGCCCAGGTGATGTTGGATACGGCTAAGGGCGATCGCGATTGGCGACAGGCCCAGGCGGCGCTCTTCCGAGTTGAGGCCGTGGAGGTGGCCCGCTCGATGGCGTCTCTGCCCCAAGACCCGCCGACCAACTTGGCGGTGGTGGCGATTGAAAACCTGGTGCAGTACCACGACCGGCAACACTCCCTGTCTGAAGAGGTGCAGGCCCATGAAGTACGCGATTAACTACGCCCGCTTTATCTGGTTCCTGCTGTGGCGCTCGACGCCTGGGCATCTACTCCAGACCGCCATTGTCGCCCCTCTAACCGGCATCGTCCTGATTATGGTCTTAACGCGGCTAGCGGAGTTTCTGGTCGCGCTGCTACTGGGTTGGGGGTTGTTTCTGCTGGGGCTGTCAGCCGTTCGAGCCGTAGCGTTGCGATTCGGGAGGGGCGTTCGATGAAGCAGCATTACTTGCTCTATGGCTCCATTGGAGCGGCTGCCCTGGGGCTGTTCTGTGGTCTGCAACGGCCTGCCAGCAACCTCACCCCTGCTGACCTGGAAGCCTTCGCCAATGGGGCTCAGATTCGCTACGAGAAAACCTATCCCTATCTGCCTGCGGCGATTGCCTTTGGAGCGGTGGCCGTCGGCTGTGGGGTGGCCTGGGCGTTGGGGGGAGAGCAGCCCAAAGTTGCCATTACAGGCCCCCAGATCACACCAGAGCCGCAGGGCTGGAACGGGCAGGTGCCTTTCGCCGGGGCCACCGAGTCTTTCCGGGTAGGCAACCCTGCTGCCATTCTCGCGGCTCGTATGCGGCCTACCTTAATCTCGGCTAACCCACGGGTCGGCAAGGGGCTAACGGTGGCCCACGCCTACCGTCAGGCCCAGGTGAAACAGGGCGCGGTGGTGTGGGTGATTCAGCCCAAGTATCACCCCAAGGAGCATGGCTACTGGAAGCAGGCTGACAACGTGCTCGGGTTCATGGCTGATTCTCTGGAGTCCAAGGAGGATATCGACGACATCTGCGAGCAGATGCAGCGGTTTATCTTCGCTTGGCGGCAGCTGCCCCAGCGGCCCAAGGTGCTGATCATCGACGAGCTGGCGATGATGAAGACCGCCTTCAAGACCTGGTATGACGGGTTCCTTAAGTCGCAGCTCACCATGGAGCTGTCGTCAGGGGAGACGGATGATCGCGCTCTATGGGCCATTACTCAGTCGTCGCTGGTGGGCGATATCGGAGTCAGCGGTGGTATGAGAGCCACGTTTGACCTGCTCACGATTCAGACCCCCAGCAGCCAGAGCCATCTGGAGAGCCTGCGCAAGTCTGACACCAGCATTCCGCCGATTGAGGATGAGGTGATTTTTGAGCGATCGTTCTCGCCCAAGCAGGCGGTCTTCTACCACTCAGAAATCAAGGAATGGCTGCCGATGGTGGCCTATGAAGTGCCGAAACCGAGTTACGCCCCTGCAACGGCAGGTGCAACGGACGGAAACGAAGACGGGGTAAGGCTTTCGCCTCTGGGTGAAACGAAAGTTTCCACGTTTCCAGACCCCTCTTTAGCCCCGGATCTGCCCCTGATCATCGCGGTAACCAACGCGTTGGCCCAGGGGATGCCCCGCTCCCAAGTCATCAAAGAGGTGTTGGGTTGCACCGGCAAGAAGTACCAGGAGGGCTGTGATTTATTTGACCGCATCAAATCCATCATTGAGGAAAATTCCTAATGGCTAGCTCTAAGAACAATCAACTTGCCAATAGCAACAATGGCCCTGAGATTATCGACGGGCAAATCATCGACATCACGCCTCAGCTCAGCTCACCAGGTCGGGGCAGCGGTGTCCAGCTCGCGCCACGCAATGCCATGCGCTCTAACGTGCAGGATGGTGGCTGGTTCGATGCCACCAGCGGCAAGCGCAAGCCCATCTTTGTCATCACGCCCACTACCGATCCCTGGAGCATTTTCCCGGTGATTCGCAGCGGCCTCAGCTGCTTGCGGAACCACCCGCTACAGACGATGGGTGGGGCTTTTATCTCGGTGTGGGGCGGGCTATTCGTGCTCTCGGCTGGGCTCAATATCCTCCAAGGTTCGGCGGTCAAAGCCGGGGGCGACATCTGGAATCCGGTGGTGGCGGGGACTAACTTTGGGGCGATGTTGGTGGTGCCGACGCAGAGCATTGCGGGCAGCGCTCACAAGGTCTTGACCGGGGAAGAACGGGTCGGTCAACCGATTGAGACTCGTCCCTACACTCGCGCTGTCAAGGTCGGGGAGTAGCAATGCTGTTCTGGCGAATCAGAACCCGGTATCTGCTGGCCCTGGCGGCGTTGTTCGTCGGGGCCGCGTTTTTAGACCTGAAGCAGCCGGGCCGGGGGCAGTTCTACAACCCCATCTATGGGGTGAGGTCGTGGGTCAACACCCATCAACCTGCGGCGTGGCAGCTGGTGCATCGTCTATCTGGCGAGGATGCCCGTCTGCAAGCCTGTGTGGCGGTGGCTCCTGATCCGGTGGCCCTCGATGCCACCAAGGCGGAGCTGCGTAAGGCATTGGTGGGGGAGTCGGAGGTGATCGCTCTGGAGTGGCTGGGGCAGCCTGCCTGCGCTCTGGGTAACGGGGTCTACCGCTGGGCCTTGGACAACGGCCTGGCCCTCGATGTGACGGTAACAGAGGGGGAGGTGGCCCACAGTGAGCTCAACCGTTAAGGACATCAAGCCCCACTGGTCGGAGTTGCCGCCCACCTGGCGTTACGTGATTGGCACGGCGATGCAGGCGGGCGAGCTGGTGCTCAAGCTGGGCTGCGTGGGGGCGATCGCCACATCGACTTGGGTGATGGTGGATCAGGAGACGAACGAAACCTGGGGGGCTCGGTTCCGCAAGGCGAGCGCTATGGCGGAGGCAGTAGCAGGATTCTACGACGATGACTTCAAAGCCTCTATCAGCAAGGGCGATGTGATTGCGGGATACACGGTCAACTCGGGTTTTGGTCTGCGGATGCACCCCATCCATCAGGAGATGCGGATGCACTCGGGTATCGATTTGCCGACGCCTGAGGGGGTGTCAATTCATGCCATTGGCTATGCGGGCGATCGGGTGTCGGTGCGCTGCTGGAGCGACCCCAAGGGTTATGGCACGGTGGCGGATATGACCAGTTCGGCGTTCCCTGACATCACCTTTAGGGCAGCGCATCTGTCCCACTGCAAGGGAGGTGAGCATCGGGCCGGGGCAGTGGTGGCGAAGACGGGCAACACCGGCGGCAGCACGGGCGCTCACCTGCACTGGGAGCAGATCCAAGGGGGCGTAGCTCAGGCTCCGCAGAAGGGTTACTTGGTCTGGGCATTGAATGGTCGCAAGCCCAATGAGCGACTGGGGGATACGATTGCCCTCTACCAGGCGATTGTTGCCAAGGAATCGGGCGGTGACCCCAGGGCCGTCAACCCTGACACGGGGGCGCTAGGGCTAGGGCAGGTGATGCCGCAGAATCTCAATTGCGCCTGGGACGGCAAGCCGAAGAGCAACTGCGGCTGGGATTACGATGTATTGGGCCGCGATGTGTCGCCTCAGGAGTTTTTGCAAAGTCCCGAGATTCAGCAGCAGATCGTGGGGGTCAAGCTGGAGAGTGCGCTCCAGCGGCAAATCCAGGCGGGCCACGATATGAATACGGCGGTGAAGCGGGTGGCGGCGGAGTGGTACTCGGGCAATCCTGAGCTGGCTCACGACACTCGACCCCAGGCGGGCTATGAGTCGATCAAGAGCTATGCCGACAGTGCGGCAGAGAAGTTTCACCGGCTAAGGCAGGAGAACTTGGAGAAGTAGACCCTTGGCAGTGGGGGCGATAGCAGGGGTAAGCTGTCTAGCGTAAATAGAATTTCACCTCTGCCCCTGGCGATTGCTGGGGGCATTTTGTTGGTTATTGCCGCCGCTACCCATCCCTCACAACCCCTTAAAGGGGCCAAGGCCGGTGGGGCAATGGCAGAGGATCTATTGTGATCATCCCTCCCCCAAAAATTGCTAAAACGCCTGGTAGGTGGAGTTTAGGGGCATTTCACCCCGCCAGGGATGGCGTAGTGTCTGTACGGTTCGGATGCGTAGCCCTCCTGGGCGTAGCCACTCTCGCCGCTGAAGCTGCTGCGCCATCTAACGCTCGGTGTCGCCCTATAACGCCCCATGACGTCCAGGAAGGCCGAGGCAGAGGGCTCTGGCGAGCAAAAGCGGGCAATGGCGGTAAGTGGCGTCACATTGCCCAAAACGACACCACCACCAGACGGCAAGGGCTTTTAGCTGGGAGGTGCGATCGCGTGGAGGGGGTGCGATAGTGCGATCGCCCTCAAATTGATCAGCCACCGTCAGCCCATGCCTTTTGGGCCGTTTTTGGTGCTCACTGTTTGCAACAGATTGACCATCTCGGTCTTGCCCAGACGCTGGGCTAGTTCAAGGGCCGTTTCACCCTGGTGATCTCTAACCTGAACCAGGCCAGATTGAGGTTGAGCCTGACTTAAAAACAGCGCCACCAACTCCGGGCCAAAGAAACTCTGTTCTTCCAGCACGGCCTGGTGCAGGGCCGTTCTACCCTGATGGTCTTGAACTATCAGATTAGCCCCGGCGGCCAGGAGTTGCTGTGCCACCTCCAGGTTGACATCAAACAGAGCCGTTCTACCCTGGCTATCCTGTCGGTTCACATCGGCTCCGGCGGCCAGCAACTGGCCGATCAGCTCCGGGTTAAATCGATGGACATGCAGGGGCGTTTGTCCTGCCGCATTGGCCAGGTTAATGTCTGCCCCATAGTCAAGCAGCAGCAGCAGCACCGCTGGATTTAAAGAGGGGGTATGAATGACCGCGCCAGCATCGTTTTGTAGGGTCAGATCAGCGCCTGCTTGCAGCAATCGTTCTGCCACCCCTGAGTTTGACCAGGCGGCGTAGTGCAAAGGCGTAAAGTTTTGGTTACTGCGGGCGTTGACGTCGGCTCCGTGGCGAATCAGCAGGTCAGCAATCTCGGACGACCCTGCGTTGGAGACCAGGTGGAGTGGTGTCAGTTGTCCATTGTCTTGAGCGTTGACCTCGGCCCCGGCCTCAATCAGCAGGGCCATCACGGCCACATTTTTTTCGCCAAATACGTTGTGCAATGGGGTAATCCCATTCTGGTTGCGGGCATTAACGTTTGCTCCCTGCGACAGTAGGCTTTGAGCCAAGACCGGGGATGCACCGACGTAGTGGAGAGGTGTATTACCCTCACCGTCTTGGGCGTTGACATCGACGCCCTGCTCGATCAACTGCTGGGCCAGGGCGTCATCGGTAGAGAGCAGGTAGTTCAGCGGCAACCACTGCTCACCATATAGCAGGCAGGGCTGGTTCAAGTCTCCCCCCTGGTCAAGGGCTACGCTGAGAATCGCCTGATCGGAATTCCCAAAGGGGCTGAACTGGGCGACCAGCGTCTGACAAAACGGCGAGACATCGGCAGCTGGCCCGCCAGGCTGACTATTCGGAGTCGGGTCGGACATCCCGGACTCTGCTGGTAGATGCACCACAGCGGCAGTGCCTAGGGCCGTCAACACAGTAACTGCCGCCACTTTGAAGCCAGGCCCCTGGCGATGGGAAAAAGAGGATGGGAAGCCATAACCCATAAGTACTTGAACCCAATAACGTTCGGTTAGACGATAAACAAGGAGGATTTGCCAGGTGATCATTCAGTGTTGGGGGCAGCAAAGCCACTGTGCTGTTGATCGCCCTCTAACAACCTGCCATTGAGCATTACTGATCCTGCTGGGACTATAGCGCTGGCCTGATGGCTTACGACGGATCCACATTCCGCCCTTTGAAGTGTCACATCAAAAATTAAGGCGGCATACGCTCAACGGTGATGAAAGGGAGGTAAGGGTGTGATGAGTGACTCCAGTTTGACGGTCAAGAGGTGGCTTACCCGTTAACTCAATGGTTGAGAACACGCTGGTTAGCCGTTGGAGCTGGGTCTAGTGATTGCGTAGGTCACACGTTAATCCCAGGCCAAAGTCTGACTGGACATTTTGGGTTATTGCCGCCGCTACCTCACCCCTCGCACCCCGCCAACGGGGCTTTGGAGATTATCCCGCCTGCAAAATCGCTAAACCGATTGACGGATGGGGTTTAGGAGGGTTTTTCCCTGCCAGAAATGACTAAGGTCTGAACGGTTCGGAAGCGTAGCCCTCCTGGACATAGCCAGCCACAATGCCGTGCTATCTGACGCCTGATGACGCCTAGGGGGTGAGAATATAGCAAGGAGCTATCGCCATTTGTCACCCAACGACGCCAGACCCTGAGTGCCTAACGGAAGTGGGTAAAAGGCTTGGAACCTCGTCACAGGAACGGGAAAGGGTGATTGGAGTTAGGTGGCTACAATTTAAAAATCTCCTTGAAGTTTTGCCATGTGCGATTTTGATGTTCTAGTCATTGGGTCGGGGCCAGCGGGCACCATCATCGCGACTAGCCTTGCAGAACGGGGGCTCAAGGTGGGCGGTTTGACCGCTACGCCTGTGGACAAACCTTGGCCCAACACCTACGGCATTTGGGAAGACGAGCTAACGGCTCTGGGGTTGAGCGATTTCCTGAGTCATCGCTGGGATAACACTGTTTCTTACTATGCCAAAGGGGAAGTAAAGCACAATCGCGCCTACGGCCTGCTCGACAAGATTAAGTTCCAGCGCTACCTGCTTGATCGCTGCGCGGCAGGTGGCGTGAGCTGGCAGATGGCCCAAGCCCATGGCATTACTCATCAAGACTTGGGTTCAATCGTCACTACTGATGTTGATGTGGAATTAAAGGCGCGGGTGGTGGTGGACGCCAGCGGTCACAATCCGGTCTTCGCTAAGCGCCAGAACCAAGGGCCAGTGGCCTATCAGGCCGCCTACGGCATCGTGGGACGTTTCTCGGCCCCGCCGGTGCAGCCTGGGCGATTCGTCCATCAGGACTTTCGGAGCGATCACCTCTCCGACGTGGAAAAAGCCCAAACCCCGCCCACTTTTCTCTACGCCATGGACCTCGGCCAGGATGTTTACCTCATAGAAGAAACGTCCTTAGCTCTGGCTCCGGCGATGGGTTTAGATGTGTTGGAGCGCCGCCTACACCAGCGTCTCAAGTTTCGTGGTATCGAAATCGCGGAAGTCCACGAGGTAGAGCGCTGCCTGTTCCCCATGACTCTGCCCCTGCCAGACTTACAGCAGCCGGTGGTAGCTTTCGGTGGAGCCGCCAGTATGGTAAATCCGGCGTCAGGCTATATGATGGGCGCTTTACTGCGCCGCGCTCCCAGTTTGGCCGATGCTTTAGCCTCAGCCCTAGCCGATCCACAAAGTCCGCCCCAGCAAATCGCCCGCGCCGGTTGGCAGGGATTGTGGCCAGCTGATCGACTGCGGAAATACTACCTCTACCGCTTCGGCTTAGAAAAGCTGATGCGCTTTGACGAGCAGCGACTTAAGCATTTCTTCGATGCCTTCTTTAGCCTCCCCCAACACCAATGGTCGGGCTTTTTAGCCGATGAACTCTCTACCTCTCAACTGGTGGCGGCCATGGTAAAGCTCTTTGTGCAAGCTCCCAATGACGTACGCTGGGGTTTAATGCAGTTCCCCGGCCAAGAGAGCCAGCTTTTTTGGCAATTTTTGAGCCTGCAAGCGGCCCAAGCCTAAGCTCGACTTTAGCCATCTGGAGGGAAGCAGGGCGACCTGTTGGTATAGGGATGGGGTGGCCAGAACGACTAGCTGTGCGCGCAGGCAACTAGTCAAAAAAGGTGGAGCAGTGGAGCGCGACGCAACAGGACTAAGTCCTTAGAGATTCTTGATAAACGTTTTTGGTGTCATTCCTTTGACCTGCTTAAATACTCGGGTGAAGTGGGACTGATCGGTAAAACCAAACAGATAAGCAACTTGAGCAATGGCTTCTCCCTGTTTGAGAAACTGACTAGCCCTCTTAATGCGCCGATTGAGCAGATACTTATGGGGTGTCAGTCCAATGGCTTCCTTAAATAACCGCGAGAAATGAAATTTGCTCAAGCCTGCTTCTAGCGCTAAATCTGCCAAGCTTAGATCTTCCATGAGATGAGCTTCGATATAGTCAATCACGCCGCCCAACCGCTGGCGTTCAATGGGGTGCAAATTGAGAAGGTTGATAGGCGTATCAACGCTGTAGTGATTGACGAAATGAGCCACTAACGCCGTAGATAGGGTATCGGCATAGAGGCGGCCATTGGGGCCACCCATTTCGGCTTCAATCAGCAGAGCTTGCATCAAGGTCTGCAGGTGTCTGTCCTTGGCCTGGTGTTGTCGTCTGAAGACCTGGCGTTCCAGCAGCGGTTGGTCGGGCAGCAGTTCTGCCACCTTTTGCGGGTCAATGGTGAGTAGCACAAATTGATTGGGACCGCTGATGCGATGGGAGAAGGGCACGCCCGCTGGATTCACCCACAAGTCCCCAGTTTCATAGCGGTGGGTCTTGAAGGTTTTGCCGTCCTTCCATTCCCACTCAAAGGCAGACCCTGTATTCATGGCGAAGTAATGCTGGGGCACGGTGACATCTTCAGGGATAAATTCCTCGTTCTCACCCTTTTCGATGTAAATACCGTCCCAGGAAAGCTCTTGACTGGAAACAAGAATCTGACCAGCGGTGATGTCAGGCTTTGGGGTCAGGGTATGGCTATCGACAAAATTGATTTGGCTTTGCATGGGGCTGACCCAGTGAATTAGCCGAGCGCAATTTTCTACCAAAACTCAGCAATCCGTTGCAAGAGCCCATTTGAGGATTGCTCGATAGTGATGATTGTAAGCCAAATACAAGGCTTCTAACCTTCATGCCGCGACGGGAGACTCACTATGGATTACTACACCTTGGGCAAGACCGGATTAAAAGTCAGCCGCCTAGCACTCGGTACTATGACCTTCGGCGATGACTGGGGTTGGGGAGCCGATGAGGCTAATGCCCGTCAGTTGTTTGACACCTACCTAGAAGCAGGCGGCAACTTTATTGATACCGCCGACTTGTATACCAACGGCAATAGCGAACGGATGCTGGGCCGGTTTGTGAAAGAAAGTGGGACGCGCGATCGCGTCATCATCACCACTAAGTTCAGCTACAACGCTGAGCCCGGCAACCCCAATGCTGGCGGCAACGGACGCAAGAACATCCTGCGTGCCGTCGAAGGCTCTCTGCAACGCCTGGACACCGACTACATCGACGTCTACATGTTGCACACCTGGGATCAAGTCACCCCAGCTGAAGAGGTCATGCGCACCCTGGAGGATCTGGTGCGGTCCGGCAAAGTTCGGTATGTCGCGTTATCGGATGCTCCCGCCTGGTACGTGGCTCAAGCCCAGACCCTAGCCCAAGAGCGCCACTGGGAACCTATTAGCACCGTACAACTGGAATATTCCCTGGCGGAGCGCAACATTGAGTTTGAATACACCGCCCTGGCCCAGCAACTGGATACCAGCATTATGGCCTGGTCGCCCCTGGCCAGTGGCCTGCTCTCCGGCAAGTACCGCCCCTCTAAGGACGGTGGTGAAGGCTCAGGTCGATTGGCAATGCTGGCCAATAGCGGCAATCCGGCCTTCAACAAGTTCACCGAAGAGAACTGGGCGATTGTGGCCGAGCTAGAAGCGGTTGCCAAGGAACTAGACCGCTCCATGGCTCAGGTGGCACTTAACTGGGTCGCCCACCGTCCTGCTGTGGCTTCCGTCATCATCGGGGCGACCAAGCTGCACCAGTTGCAAGACAACCTCGGTGCTCTGGATTTTGAGATTCCAGCAGAGCTACAGCAACAGCTGAATGAGGTCAGCCGTCCAGAGAGCCGATTCCCCTACACCTTCTTCGAGCCCGGCCTGCAAGGCATGATCACTGGCGGTGCAACGGTAGGCGATAAGCCCACTTCCTACCGACAGCCCATTTTGATTCAGGGGAGCGGGGCAGGCGTCGCTGCAAGCAACGAGTAGAAATTTTCGACAGCAGCAATTTCCTAAGTTTCTGGCTCCATTAGGGTTGCCAACTCCGCATATTCATCTGCGTTCAACTATTTCTCAAAAATCATGCCCTTTATCAATCGTCGACAAGTTCTCACAATTGGCAGTGCCGCTGCGGCAGGTTTAGCCGCTGTATCACTCGGCCAAGCTAACGCCAATACGCTTAATCCACCTGAAAGCGAGGCTGAAATTACAGCCAACCCAGGAGGTCGTTTTGCTGGCAAAATTGTGCTGATCACGGGTGCAACGTCTGGCATTGGCGAGGCGACCGCTCAGGCCTTTGCCCGAGAAGGTGCGAAGGTGGCTTTTAATGGACGCCGTGCCAACTTAGGACAGCAAGTTGAAAGTGAAATTCGCTCTTTTGGCGGCGAGGCAACTTACATTCAATCAGATGTGCGTAACCCGGAGCAGGTTGAGCAGTTTGTTACTGCAACAGTTGAAAAATATGGTCGTTTGGATATCGCTTTTAATAACGCGGGTATTTTTATGACCCCCGTTGAGATTCAAGACATGGATCTTGAGAACTATCGCGATCTAATTGCGACGAATTTAGACGGGGTGTTTTATGCCATGCGGTACGAACTACCCATCATGATTGAGCAGGACAGCGGCATTATCATCAATATGTCATCCGTCGCAGGGCACCGAGGGTTTGCCAATACTCCTCATTACAACGCCAGCAAGCACGGTGTGATCGGTTTGACGAAAGCTGCTGCTACGGCTAACGCCAAACGCAACATTCGCATCAACTCCATTTCTCCATTAGCCGTCGATACCCCAATGCTACGCCGTTCGTTTGAGTATCAAGGGCTGACCTATGAGCAAATGGCTCCTAACTTCGTTACGCCCCGCATTATGACGACGACGGAAATAGCCAACGCCGTCATGTTTTTGGCCTCGGATGAAGCAACTGCCATCAACGGCATGGATCTAGATGTGACGGGTGGTCAACTTGCTTGAGCCCCCAATTTGACCATTAGTCGGAGCTTTTGACATGAGAAATTTATTTGCTGCAGCGATCGCTACTTCGGTTATCAGCATTTCGATTCCTGCGATCGCGCAAATCTCAACATCCAGTCCTACATCACCATTCGTCAAATTCGTTTCGCCCATCCAAACCATTGACGAGGCAGCCATTGCGACAATGGTTCATAGCGTTGCTAATTTAGCTGATCAGGGCGATTTTGAAACCCTAGAATCCCTCTTTGCTAGCGAGATTCAGGTTGATTACACCTCACTGTTTGGCGGCGCGATCCAAACTCAGACGCCAGAGGGCTTGATGACTGCCTGGGCCTCGGTGCTGCCCGGATTCGACCAAACCTACCACGCCATCTCGAATATTCAAGTTGACGTTAAAGGCGATCGCGCCATCGCAACTGCCGATGTCACCGCCAGTCACTACCTCGGCGACGATTACTGGCAGGTGTCCGGGCAATACGAGTATCAGTTAGTGCGTCAACCCAATCATTGGAAGGTTGAAACCATGACGTTCAAACTCAGCGATGAACAAGGTGATCGTGCTTTGCTGGAGCAAGCCACCGCTGCTGCTGCCGATACCCCCTCAAGTTATCTTCAGCAGCAGCAAACCGAACAGGCGGTGCGAGCCTTTCTTACCAGCCTGGAAACGAAAGACATGGACGCCTTCGCCGCAGTTTGGGCAGAAGATGCCGTGCAGGATATGCCCTACGCCCCAGAAGGATTTCCCCGTCGAGTGGAAGGTCGAGACAATCTGATCCAGCACTATGGAGCGTGGCCGGAGGTTAGTGGCGAGGCGAATTTTACTAATGAACTGGTGTTTTACCCCATGGAAGACCCAACAATGGTGTTTGCTGAATGGCATGGGATGGTCGAAATCATTCCCACGGGGCGTATCTACGACCAGCGCTATGGTGGGCTTTTTCGAGTCGTGGACGGCAAAATTGTGCTATTTCGGGAGTATTTCAACCCCATCGTATTCGTTGAGGCGTTTGGCTTAAATGAAGGTGGGGAGTTTGGCAATCAGTAGCGCAGTCTTCCTACCTATCTACGCTGTTGAACCGAAAGTTGGAGTAGTTGCCCCGCGCCACAAAGCAGCATCACAGCCTCTCTTGGCAGGTCTTTCGTGAGTACAGGCGTGGGGTAAGCTAGATTGGCTAATTGCGCGCGCAGGCAACTACTCAACCCACAAGCATCCAGCAGGTTAAGGTTATTGAGCACTTTGATTAATCGATAGTCACCTCAGCTACCTCCCCACGGTGCCATTCTGCCCATTCAAAGTCGATGTTTCAGGAAACCGGTTGACTGCGGGAAGTCTAACGCCCAAATCAGCCGACGCTTTCAGCGGTCGGCTGCATTTGTTTGTTAGCAGCCCACTCTCTCCGAAGAAGCGCATAGCAGTGCATGTCATACAGCTTCCCCTTGGAATACGCCGCCTCTCGATGTGTGCCTTCGAGATTGAATCCGCATTTTTGTGCTACTTTCTCAGACCCATCATTTCCAGCGGCGACCCTAACCTCAAGGCGGTTGACTTGAAAGGCCTCGAATAGGTATTTACAAAGCAACTTGAGAGCCTCAGAAGCATAGCCCTTACCTGTATCTTCCTGATCGAATATTCTGTAGCCAATTTCAAAGGCGTCAAAATATGGCACTGATTTGAATGACCAAGTCAAACCTATTACTTGATCCGAAGGATTAACTATAGAAAAGCGCGAGAAGGAGGGAGTCAAAAATCCTGTGCCCTCAAATTCCGAGCGGAAACCTGGTTCGGATTGCCAAACATTAGGCAAGAACGCACCAACTGAATCAAGCTCATTTATAGCGCTAATAAGTTGGTCAAGATCAGCTTCCTTGACCGGCCGAATGGCAATGTTTACTCCTCTTAGCATCTAGACTCCATAAGCTGCTAGCGATCGCAATCACCGGACACGGATAACACCTGTTGACAAACAGCATACTTCAAAGTTCCGGTGCATTGTGGTTGTTGGGTTGTAACAACTACAAACCTTGTAGCAGAGCCTGTGTATCGATCACTGTTGCATACTCTTTATGGATATTAGCTAAGGAAAGGGCATGAACCTGCTCTGCTGGATGTAATTGCTGATCTAAATCTATCTTGTCAAACGTCGCCGTAGCATCTGCAACAACATAGGTATCAAAACCAAGATTGCCCGCTACTCTAACCGTTGCCTCGACAGAGTTATTCGTTATCACACCTGTCACAACCAAGGTCTGATAGTCATTTCTTCTCAACCACTGCTCCAAATCAGTGCCAATAAAAGCACAATGCACTTGTTTATCAACAATTTTCTCACCTGCATTGGGCAGAACAGCGTCCTTAAAATCACATCCTTCTTGTCCTGGACGATAAGTTGAGTCTGGTTCAGTTGAAAGATGGCGAACATGAACAACTGGACGTTGGGTTTCACGCCAAGCATTCAGTAACTGCACAATATTTGCTTCAGCTTGCTCATTGTTGCGTCGTCCCCAACTAGGATGATCAATCGCCTTTTGCACATCAATGATAATGAGGACTGCGTTGGGTGGAACGTGTGTCAACTCAACCTCCATCTTCGAATGAATAGTAACCAATCAGCATCTAAAGAGATAGCTTCCAAGAACTACCTCGACTGATAGCTTAAGCAGCCCAACGGTGAAGCTCAACAGCGGCAGACAACTTTTGCATCATAACCGAGAACTTTATTCCGTCCGTTGCAGCGCAGTGTTAACCGCCATTCGGCTCACTGCTTTCGGAGCCCACTCGCTCAGCCAATTCGTTGAGCAGCTCGGTGCCCCAGGCCTGGGCTGCGGCGAATCGGTACTCCAAGTCCTTAAGGTCTCGAACGAAGAGCAATTCGCAGAACTGCGCATGCACCGATGGAGGCAGGTCGAGGTCGAGGTATCTCATTCCAAAATCCCAACGGGCCGGGCAGTAGCGCATGCGCAACAGTTCAGCAAGAGGTCGGAGTGTATAGCCCCAGAAAGCCGCCATGGCGTCAGCAGATCGGCCCCGCAACAACTCCTTTCGAACAAAGTCTTGGCTTATCAGGAACCATCCCTGCAACTCAGCATACCGGTGCTGTCGCGCAGTCGCCTTGGCGGGGTCGCTCGTGCCCGATGCGTGTAACCAGTCAGCCTTGTCGAAAAGAGGTACCGCTTGACCATGGCGGTCGACATCAAGCTGGTAGTCGGAGTCACTTACCCGAAAAAAACAAAGGTCTAGCAGGAGAAAATCCCCAGCATCTCTGAGCTTGTAGTAGCGTCCAGGCGGGGCGTTATGGCTAGCCAATATCGGAGATATTTCGCGCAGCGCTTCTTCCGAGATCGCGTACAAGGCGTCTAACGAAGCGGCATCGGTGACGAGAAAGGAGAGGTCGATGTCCGAATAGGCGTCGACAATTCCAAAGGCGGCGCTACCCCCCTCCCATCCAGCGAGCACATCCGGGCTAGGCCGAAGCGCCTTAGCCACTGCGATACGGATCCGATCGCGCATTTCGTATAGGCTTGTCACGGTGAGATACTCACAGGCTAAAGGTTGCGTTCAGCAGTGCTTACGGCACATAGGTCTATGGGAGCTAACGGCAAAACGTAGCGGCGGTAGATAACCCTAAACTCAGCACCAGCGGCTTTCAACTGTTCCCTACCGTGAAGTGTTAGGGGGCGGATTAATCACTTACCTCCGCTACAGCTAGGCGTAAACCCAATGCTATAAGAGCGGCACCAGTCAAACGCTCTAACCAATGCGAAAAAGATAGAATTTGACGTTTGAAAGCTTGTTGTGAGATAACTACTGCTACTATGGCAAACCAAAATAACGCTACTACAGCAACTGTCATTCCATAAACTGCTTGTACAAACATTGGTGTTGACGGTTGTACGATCTGTGTAAATAATGCCAGGAAAAACAGTGTCGCCTTAGGATTCAGTAGATTGCCTAGAAAGCCAACACGAAAAGCTATCCATCGTTTGATATCTCTTTGTTGTTCATAATTTTCTGCCGAAATCGCCATTTTTCTGGTTTTCAGAGATTTGATGCCGATGTAAATAAGATAAGCAGCACCAACCCATTTCAAAATATTGAACAGTAAGATTGATTTAGAGATAACTGCACCGATGCCAATTAGTGAATAAGTTGCATGAACAAGATTACCAGCACCAACACCAACTGCTGTGTATAGTCCTGCCCGTCGAGAGTACGCCAAGCTGTTACGCAAAGTCAGGGCAAAATCAGGGCCAGGAGTAACAACTGCTACCAAGCTAACAGCAAAAACAGTGATCCAAGCTGAAAAGAACGCCATGATTCTTTCCTTATAAAAAACTGTGCCTAAGAATCTAACATCGTTTGCTAACTAAATTCTGAGCTTTTGATTGCAGATTAACGGATTAGCACAATCAGTCGGCCTTACACCCAATGAGAAGTCTCAAAGTGCCGTCCCCACCGAAAACTTAAGCCCCTAACGACCAAGATCCCCCGCCGTCAGAAGCCGGAGCGACGGGAGGAACGACCAAAGCGCAGGCTATGGGTGGTCGAGTGCAGCGCCTTGTTGTGCTGAGGTTGATCGGTTGCACCTACAACTTGAGGAACGGCAAGCCAGTATTTAAAGCTGCCTGCCACTCAGCACGCTCTTTAACCTCCCCAATAGGAAGTGGAAGGGCAGGCGTTACGGAACGTTCCTGCAACGCTAACTGCCACCATATAACGCTATGCCATGCCCTAAACTTATAACCAACAGCTTCATAAACACCAACCGGCTGAAACCCAAGAGCTTCGTGCAAACCAACGCTGGCCGGGTTGGGCAAGGTCGCGCCTGCATAAGCATTGCAGAACCCTTGCAGTCTCAGAATCTCGAACAACGATAAATATAAAGCCTTGCCCACACCTGAGCGATGATAGCGTTGATGAATATAAACTGACACGTCAACCGACCACAAATAAGCGGCTCTGGCACGGTGCGAATTGGCATAGACGTAACCAACAACCTCGGCTTGATGTTCACAAATCAGCCAAGGGAACTGGCGAAGAGTATCTTCGATACGTTGCTGCATCTCCTTAACTGAAGGCGGCTCAGCTTCAAACGAGATAGGCGTGTCACGAACGAACGGTGCATAGATGTCCTGAACTTGAGCAGCGTCACTCTTGCTGGCGAGCCTAATAATAGAAGTTGAAGACATATGAACTATTGTGATATACAACTAAGCCACACGCAGCAGCACAACAATCTTGTCAGAGAGATAGTTTCCACATATTGCCCCTATCAGGGTGAATAGGCAGAAAGTTTCCGTATATCTGCCTTAATCCGCAAGATCGCTGAAAACTTTCCGCATGTTATCCGGATCTGGGTGGATAACTACGGAAAGTCTTCCAATATTTTAGCTATAGTACATACCCGATTAGGCTGCATAATGGCCCAGGAGTTGCCCGCCCCTCAAAGCAGCATCACAATCCCTCTCGGCACCTCTTTCGTGAAACGTTCCACAATTTGTCCAGCACTGCGCTGGACAAATTACCATGCAGCTATGCCCCGCTCCTGTGGGTACAGGAGCGGGGCAAGCCAGAACAGGTTGTGCGAGCAGGCAACTACTCAACCCACAAGCCTTCAGGAGGTTAATGCCATTGAGCACTCGGCTTGATCGATAATCACCTCAGCTACCTCCCCACAGTGCCATTCTGCCATTCAAAGTCGATATTTCAGGAAGTAGGTTGCTTGTAGGCGGTCAGATACAGTACCTTTTCAAGTCGTTGTTAATACATATCAAGACCGCACTTCTACCATCTCGAATCCCTCCGCCTCAGTTGGATATTCAAATTGGGCCACAAAAACCTGTAACATCTCCGCAGAAATATAAAATGCACCATCAGGTAATTTTTTGTTCCGTGTTTCAAGTCGACGTTGTAACACTTCGTAAGGAGTCTGCACATAATACAAGACCATATGTGCTCCTGCTTTATTGATACGGGTTTGATATTCTCTTCTTTTCTCTCTCTTCCAAAAGCCAAAATCTAAAATGACGGAGAATCCTAGCAGAAGCAAACGTTCAGCAATGTTCCAAATCATTTTCTCACACCGCTCAGAACGCTCGTCAAACTCTGCACGTGACATTATTTCACCATAAAAATTGAGCATCCATTCATCTATAGAAAATCGCATAGCTCTGCTTTCAGATTCGAGTCGTTTTGCGAGTGTTGTCTTACCAGAGCCTGGCAATCCACACATCAGATATACAACTGCTTTCATGATCATAGTTTTTAAGCATTTGTGGCCAAACTGCGCGATTGTCTAACGTTGCCCATAACCCACTGTGAATCGACTCTTGAACTCAACTAATCGCCGCAAGCTACCCCCACAGGTATGGAGGTAAGTCGCCATCGAGCACCGAAAGCTGCGGATACTGGCCTATCCACTCCACCAGCGCCGCCTTCCACCGATCTGAGAGAACAGATGCCCATTGCCAAACACCTAGCCTTTAACCTTCAGACACCCACCCGCCCACTTCTAAACTGTTACCATCACTAATGTAAATGCTCATTTTCTAAACATGGAAGTTATTTAATATCTATCACTTTGCGCACCGCACGCCAACGTTCTCAACCAGCGATGGCAGATAGCTCTCAAATTTAGTAACAACAGCTTTTGTTCACCCACTGAATTGAAGTTGTTAGCGGGACGGAATCCATTACACTTTAGCTGACACCACATACCACATATTGCTTGGCAGTGTACGCTTGTGTAAGACTCTATCCTCTAGGTCATCCTGTTGCAGAATCTCAATATTTTGAAATCCTTTTTCCTCTAGCCAATTTTTCATCTCATCACTATACATACCAAACAAATATGGCTCACCAATTTTAGAAAGCTGATCAATACTAGATGCTATACCTGGAACTTGGTCATTCTTGTAAGTCATCAGGGGTGAGCAGCAATCAAAGACCAGCACTGAATCAGGTGTCATTTGCGATTTAATATAGTCTAAAACTTGGGATACGCTCTCTCTGGGCAGATAATAGCTGACTCCTTGCCAAACATAAGCTGTTGGAAGAGTGTTATCAAATCCATAGCGATCAAGACTGTTGAGATCGCCATGATTAAAGTCAAGAGGGATAAGTGTTAGCCCTTCAGGAATATGTCCCAGCTTATCGGATAAGTACTTTTTCTTATTATTAATTGTCTCTGGCAAATCAACTTCAAATGTGGCAGTAGCTCTCTCTCGCACAGCAGAAATTCGAAAAAACCTCGTATCGTAGCCCGATCCAAGTAGAAGAAGTTGTCTGCATTCAGAAGCGAGAGCATCTACAATTACTTCATCACAATACTTTTCTCTCAAAATTGTATACCAATACGAGATCTGCTGAAATCTCTGAGAATCATCGACAGGTTCTACATTAAGATTGAGGGAATTTTCCTGTAAAGACTTTGCTGTAGAATCGTCAAAAAACCAACTGACATATTCATCTTGCAAAATCACATTAGGTTGAAATTGATGAGCGAACTTCATCATGGCAGTCCCTTTATTAGTTGACTTGCCCATATCAATACTCACTGTCTCACCTCCAAATGATTGAGATACTGAAAGTTTAGCTAGAAAATTTGCTTCTATCCAATAGGGCTTCAAAAGTAACGCTGATTGTTGCCCACACATAACCTCGCAAGCTATGCCTTAACCTTCAAACTCTTGCCCCGTCTCGAATTCGGCTCCCTTGACTAGGGTTTGAGGTAGAGAGAGGACTGAACGAAGCTATCAGGACTTTGGAGAACTGGCACAAGCCAAATAGGGACATTTAGTCCACTCACGATGGCCACTGTCACCGAGCACATTTGCTTAGGGTGCATAGCCCCGATCCCAGCCTGGCCTTTGACCGTGAACCCGTTTGAACTGCTAATCCCGCCTGATTTGGATCACCCTCAAGGCACCTCAGAATAGCCGTTTGAAACCCTTCCTCCCAGCTATTTGGATCACCCCATCAGAATCGCGTTTTTTGGGAAAGAGGGGACAGCCAGACGATGGGTTACGAGCTTCGCCTTAGCGTTCCATCTCAACCTGACGAGAGCGCTGGGGTGGCTGCATCGCCTGATGGAGAAGCCGATGAGCCTTTTGGATCTGGCCAACATCCGTCACCGTGATGCCCTGGGCTAGCTGCGGTTGCCAGGCTTCCTGGTGCCACTGAAGTCGGAGCAGCTCGCCGCGACCATCCTGGGCGACCAGGGAGAGCGTATGAGTCGCTTTGCAAAACGACAGCGAGTAGTGACGTCCCTTTAGAGCCCAAGTCTCAGGCCCGGTTTGCTCGGTCTCGCCAGCCTGCCTGGCTAGCAGCATGATGTTGGTCACCACCGGCACTAAGCGTTCAGCCCACATCATCTGCTCGGCGCTGATCCGCTCCCGTTGTTGCTCCCGCTGCTGGCGTCGTCGTTCAAGGCCGCGAGCGAGGTCATGAGCAAGGCGAGCGATCGCTCCTGTCCATCGAGATTGCTGCTCACCCGCTGATTTAACGCGTTCAGCTGTGTCACTAAGGCCGATAAGAGTGCCTGCAATTGTCTGGAGCTGTCGCTGCTGCTGCCAGTCTCTAGCCCCTTTAGCAATGCGTTCAAGCTCTGCTGGAGGTGGCTGTGTTCGGTGGTCATCTGCCTCAGCACCTGCTCCGATTGGGCCTGGTGGTTCACCAAGTCCTCGATCTGAGATCGCAGCTGGGCGTTGTCCTGCTGGAGTCCCGCAATCTGCTGCTGGAGCGGTAGCAAGGCCTGCTGCAACGCGCTCACCAGCGCATCGGCCAAGATCCCTGGCGGCATCTCGATCGCCCACTGCTGAGGGGGCGGCGGCGGGGGTACTTTCCGGGGTCTGGGCATGGGTGTTCACCAAATTAAAGAGTGGGATATAGTCGCTGACGTTCTCCTTGGCTGAGGAGCGCTGCGCCTGGCGCAGCAGCTCATCTGGGTCGGCGGTATAGAGCGAGAGGTGGTATTTGGCCCGCGACACGGCCACATAAAACGACTCCTGGCTAGTGGTGGCATCCATCAGCGCCATCACTCGGTCGGCGGTTTTGCCCTGGGCGCTGTAGGTGGTGCTCACCAGGCCGTAATCGACATACTGCAAGCCGGTTAGATCAACGGCGTCACAGCGACCATCGGGGTAGCGGATCTCGGCCTGGCCTTGGGCATCAATGGCGGACAGGGTAAAGGCCTGCCCATTGCGCAGGTTTTGTGCCCGGTCGTTGCGTGTCCAGCGCAGGCGATCGCCTACGGCAACGGGGATCGCCTGGCGGGTGTAGACCGTCTTGTTGGGGCAGGCTGTTGGGTCAATTTCGACGGTTTGACCGGCTGCGTTGGCCA
This sequence comes from Nodosilinea sp. LEGE 07088, assembly GCF_015207395.1. Lineage (GTDB taxonomy): Bacteria > Cyanobacteriota > Cyanobacteriia > Phormidesmidales > Phormidesmidaceae > Nodosilinea. The sequence continues at coordinate 720 of NZ_JADEWX010000029.1, read as the reverse complement.
GGGTCAGCCGGTTGCGGCGGGCATCGACTTGGACGACCTGGTAGGGCTGCTGCTTCACCAGGCCCTGGCGTTTGTACTGCTGGTTGAGGGTAACGATGTCGCCGCTGGCGTAGTGGGCGGCATAGCCTGCCTGGGCTTGGGTCAGGTCTTTGCGCCGCAGGGAAGTCAGGGTAAAGCCGTCGGTGCTTAGCTGGCCCTGAGCCTGAAGCCCTGTGCGAATCAGGGCGGTGAGGGCCAGGCGCTCTTGGTTGGTTCCGGCGAGTAGCAGCGTTTGGTCGCGCTCTTCTTCGCCCTGGGCTAGATAGTCGGTGGCCACCTGCTGGAGGCGTGTCTCTGGTGATTTGATTGTTTGAATCGAGCCCGCCCCGACTAGGGTTTGAAAGGCGGCTTCCGTCTGGTCGGTGGCCAGCAGGTTAACGGCCTGTTTGAGGGCCGCTGTCTTCTGTCGTCGAGACTCATCGAGGAAGGCGGTTTGAATGCCTCCGGCCTGCAAGCTCTTGAACGGGTTGCCCGCCTCCACCGCCGAGAGCTGGCGGGTATCGCCCACCAGGATGACGCGAGCCTGTCGCTCCACGGCCAGGCTTAGCAGACCGTGGGCATCTTTGGCGGAGAGCAGCCCGGCCTCGTCAATTACCCAGATTTCCCGCTGTTCCGGTGCTGAGCCCCTATCAGATGCTGGAGCGTGCAGCAGGCTGGCCACGGTATCGGTCGGCAGTCCGG
>NZ_JADEWX010000247.1 GCF_015207395.1 Nodosilinea sp. LEGE 07088 | reverse complement strand
GCCCACGCCGACCCCCGCTTTGCCCCCCGCCTGGTGGGCATTACCAACCGGCCCGAAAGCTCGCTCTCGCGGTTGGTGCCCCACATCATCGACACCCACGCGGGCATCGAAATCGGTGTCGCCGCTACCAAGACCTTCACCGCCCAGGTAATGGCCTTTTACTTTTTGGCGCTGGATCTGGCCTACCGTCGCCAAACCCTGCCCCCTGAGCGGATTGAAACCATCATTGGTCAACTGCACCAGCTGCCCGCCCACATCGAGCAGGTGCTCGAAAGCCAGGAGCGCTACATCGAAGAGCTGGCCCACGAGTTTAATGAGACCCAGGACTTCATCTTTTTGGGTCGGGGCGTGAATTTTCCCATTGCCCTGGAGGGGGCGCTGAAGCTGAAGGAGATCAGCTACATCCACGCCGAGGGCTACCCGGCAGGCGAGATGAAGCACGGGCCGATCGCTCTGCTCGATGCCAAGGTGCCGGTAGTGGCGATCGCCATGCCCGGCAGTGTCTACGAAAAGGTGCTCTCCAATGCCCAGGAGGCCAAGGCCCGCGACGCCCAGCTGATTGGCGTGGTGCCCATGGGCAACGACGATGCCGCCGAGACCTTCGATCGCCTGCTGCCGGTGCCCGTAGTCGATGAGCTGCTGTCGCCGATTGTGGCGGTGATACCGCTGCAATTGCTGGCGTACCATATTGCGGCCCGGCGCGGTTTGGATGTGGATCAGCCGAGGAACCTGGCTAAGAGCGTGACGGTGGAATAGACGGTAGAAATTTCAGGATGGGCATTCTGAGTTGACAGATATCATTGCTCTGGGTCACCTCAAACCAATGCCCATCCAACTCCAGACGATGAGGGCTACGTGAGCCTGTCAGATTTATCTCTTCACATTCAATACCGCAGCAATCGTCAAAGTTTGTTGAAGGATTTTTATGTTCCCTGTCTGAAGCAAGCGGTGACATACGATCGCGCCGTAGGCTTTTTTTCTAGCAGCTCTCTGTCGTTAGCGGCTCAAGGCCTAAACGCATTTGTCCATAATGGCGGACAAATGCGTTTGGTCGCATCGCCCCATCTCTCTCAGGAGGATATTGAGGCTATTCAGTTAGGTCTGCGCCAGCGAGAAGACGTAATTGCTGATGCACTGGCGCGCGAGCTAGTACCAGAGTTTTCAGGGTTTATAGGTAATCGCATTGCCTGCTTGTCCTGGCTTTTAGCCCACAATATCCTTGAGATTAAAATTGCAGTCGTTAGAGATCTTCAAAACTACGGCATTTACCACGAAAAACTGGGGATCTTTACTGACTCAGAGGATAATCGAGTTGCCTTTGGCGGATCTGCCAACGAAAGCGCTAGGGCTTACCACAACAACTTTGAATGTATCGATGTATTTTGCTCCTGGCGAACGGGGGATAGCGATCGCATTATCGAAAAGCTTCAAAATTTTGAGGAACTATGGCAAAATCACACTCCTGATCTGGACGTGCTGGAGTTTCCTGAAGCAGCCCGTCGCAAACTACTAGAGAAGTGTCCCCATGATCCTCCTGACTTCGTTCAGGAAATTGAAGCCTCTATTCAAGTGGCTAACCCGACTGAGCGATACCACACGATTCCTGGCGTGCCGATCGCACCTAACTCGCTAGTGCTGAGAGACTATCAGCAGCAGGCGATCGCCAACTGGTTTGTCAATAAAGGACACGGCACGCTGAAGATGGCCACAGGCAGCGGCAAAACAATTACGGCGCTGGCGATCGCAGCTGAACTCTACAAAAAGTGCCAAGCCCAAAATAAACCGCTGAAAGCCTTACTGATTATTTGCCCCTACCGCCACCTGGTTACCCAATGGGCGGAGGAGAGCCGCAAGTTTAACCTTGACCCCGTGCTGGCCTTTGACCGTGCCCACACCTGGCAGCGTGAACTCCAGACCCAGCTTCTAGCGGTACTGGGAGAACGGCAGCCCTTTGTCAGCATCATTACGACCAATGCCACATTGCGGCAGGAATCCTTACAATCGCAGCTGGCGTTTTTGCCCCAGTTGGCGATGATCATTGGGGATGAGGCCCACAACTAAAGTGGACTGTATGAGGTGGTTTTAGTCCTCTTTAGAGGACTTTTGCAATCAGCCAGGGAATTCTATTCCCTGGCGGTCTCAGCCCCCCAACCAACACATTTCTTGAAGGTCTCAGCCCTAACCAACCCATTCCCCAACGGTCTCGGCCACCCCGACCCATCCATTCCAAACCCGTCCCATGTCCCAAAACCCTAGCCAGGAAGACATTGAAGAACCCATTACCACGGCTCCCCCGGAGGTGGAGCGGATTATCCGCGAGGTGATTCGGCTGGAGAAGGCGAATTTATCGAGCGATCGCCCCCGCATTCGATCTGACGTGCTCAAGATCATCAAGGACCAGATCAAATGAAGCTGTTATCGCTGAAGCTGTTTAACTTTCGGCAGTTCTGGGGCGAGGTAACGCTCGATCTGGCTCACCAGCAGGGGCACAGCGTCACCGTCATTCACGGCAACAACGGCGCGGGCAAGACGACGCTGCTGAATGGGTTTACCTGGGTGCTCTACGACCAGCGCAGCCCTGCCTTTGCCCCTGGCCCGCTGGTCAACAATCGCGCTTTGGGGGAGGTGCCGGTGGGCAGCCTGGTGGAGTGCTGGGCCGAGGTGCTGTTTGAGCACAACGGCAGAGAATATCAGGCGCGGCGCTCCTGTGTGGCCCAAAAGGACGCAGCGGGGCAAATTCTGGAAGAGCCGAGCGTGTTGCAGCTCAAAATCAACGGCAAGCTGATTGCTGGAAAAGACGATATTGAAGATGCGATCGGCAGCGTGCTGCCCAAGAGCCTGCACCGCTACTTCTTCTTTGACGGGGAGCGTATTGAGCAGATAGTCAAAACCGAAAACCGGGCCGATATGGCTACCGCTATCAAAACCCTGCTGAGCGTAGAAATGCTGGAGCGGGGCATCAATCACCTCGACTATGCCCGCAAACAACTGGAAAAAGAGCTTAGAGACATTGGCGACACCGAAACCAAACGGCTGATGACTGAAAAAGCCAGCCTGGAAGCCGAAAAAACTCAGAAGGAAACCCGCCGCGAGGCGATCGTGCAAGATTTGCTGGATCAAGAAGACTTGAAACAGCGGTATAGCGCTCAACTGCGCGACCTGGATAAGGTTAAGGAAATTCAGCAGCGGCGCGACACCCTGCAAAGCCAAATGGAAGACCTGGAGCAGCAGCTCGCCCGCAGTGAAGACCGCCTGCGGCGCACCATTTCGTCGCGGGGCTATATGGTGTTTTTGGGCGATACCATTACTCAATTTAAGGAGCTAGCGGCTGACCTGCGGCGCAAGGGCGAGTTGCCTGCGGGCATCAAGCGCCAGTTTGTGCAAGATTTGCTCGACCAAGAAGCTTGTATTTGCGGTGCCCAGCTCATCTCTGGCACCCCCAACCGCCGGAAAGTCGAAACCTGGCTGGGGAAAGGGGGCTTGCAGGATGTGGAAGAGGCCGTGATTAAAATGAGCGGCGAGGTAGAAAGCCTGGAGCGCCAGATCCCTGAGTTTTGGGCCGAGATTGACCAGGAGCAGGCCAGCATTGAGAACCTGCGTCAGCGCATTGCCCGCCTGCAAGACCAGATCAGCGGCATTCGCGACCAGCTCAAGGGCAACGAAGATGTGAATGTACAGGGCATTGAACGGCGGCTGGAAGAAACCGAGAAAGCCATCACCGCCCGCCACCGGGAAGATGCGGTGCTCAAGGATGAAATCAAGCGGCTGGATGATGCGATCGCCGAGGTCGATAAGCAGATCAAGGCCCACAAGGCTAAAGATAAGGAGCAGGCACGCGTGAAGCGGCAGATCGAAGCAGCGCAAGATGCGGTGGCTCGGCTGAATGAGGTGAAGCACCGGGTCGATCTCAAGTTTCGGGCGGTGCTGGAACTAAAGGTGCGGGAAATTTTTCGCCAGATTTCGTTTACGCCCTACCTGCCGAAGCTAACGGAGAACTATGAGCTGCGGCTAGTCGATCCCAACCTGGACGGCGAGACGACGGTGGCGGCTTCGACGGGGCAAAACCAAATTCTCAGTCTGGCCTTTATTGGCAGCGTGATCGAGCGGGTGCGCTACTGGAGTAAAAAGCACTCAGCGATTGGGCTCGATGGCGGCGGCTTTCCGATTGTGATGGATTCGCCCTTTGGCAGCCTGGACTCGGTGAACCGCAGCAACATTGCCCAGGCGATTACCACCCTGGCGGATCAGCTGGTGGTGCTGGTGAGCAAGACCCAGTGGCTAAATGAGGTGGAGCGAGAGATGGAGCCCTCGGTGGGGGCGGAGTATGTGCTGGTTTACTACACCGCTAAGGACGATGCTGAGCTGGAGGAGATGGAACGGTATGGGCGCAGCTACCCGCTGGTGAAGCGCAGCCCGAATGAGTTTACCTGGACGGAGGTGGTGAGGGTGGAGAGGTAGTGGGGGGGATGGGGTAGGTACAATGGGGAAAACCGCTGATGACAATGGGGAACGCTATGGTTGGCACGGCACCACAACCCATCGTTACCGATGAATGGGTACCCGCCTCGTGGACAGAGTATGTGGCGCTGCTAGAGTCTGTGGTGCCGCAAGATGCCCGCTGCTATTTTGATGCCGATTGGATGAGGGTAGAAATGTCACCCCTGGGTGCGCTTCACGGACGGGAAAACTCGATTATTTCGACGCTGGTGGTGCTGTATGCCACGCTGAAGGGCCTGCGCATGGTGGAGCTGACCAACACCACGTTTCGCAAAACGGGTCTGCAAGATGCCCAGCCTGATATTGCTTTTTATGTGGGCCAGGGGTTTGACCTGCCGCCGCGCGACAATCAACCGATTGATGTGTTGACGCACGGTGCGCCTCAGCTGGTGATAGAAATTGCCTCGACCACGCTAAATGACGATCTAGGCAAAAAGCGGCTGCTGTATGAGCGGCTGGGCAGCGCCGAGTATTGGGTGGTGGATGTGCAAGCTGCCCAGGTGATTGCCTTTGAGATTGCCGATCGCCGCAGTGGGCAAGTTGATGAGTCTCGGGTGTTGCCAGGCTTGGCGATGACGACGCTGGAGACAGCACTGGAGCGATCGCAGCATGAGGATGATGCAACCATCACGCGCTGGCTGCTGGAGCTGTTTGGCCGTGACACCTAGGAAGGCTAGATGGTCTCGACCAAGACCGACAAACTCTCAATGAAACTTGCGTAAGATGCTGAGCCTAAACAAAACGTTAAAGAGGTTGCTATGACACCAAGAGACTTAATTATGCAAGAGCTTGATCATACTCCTGACTCTATTTTGGAAGAGGTATTAGACTTTTTACACTATTTGAAGCTAAAGCAGCAGCGTTCAAAAACTATTCGTATCATTTCTACGGAGGGAGAATCGACTGTGGCTTTAGGTGACGCTCAATTAGCTGGGGTGTTTGATGGAACTACAGCTTGGCAAAAGCCTTTGGCCCCATTGGCTCAGCTTCAGCAGGAGCTTAGGCAGGCGCTGGTTGAGAGTGGGTACAGTAGTAAAGAATCGATTGTTGAATTGGTACGTGAGGTGAAGCGTGAAATGGCCGACGAGCGGGAAGCGAAAGCTAGCTAAAGATGCCACCAGACAATCGCTATGGGCGCATCTTTCTAGACACTAATGCTTACATCGTCGGTGCGGCAGATCTAAATACTGCTGAGGGCAAGATTTTACTATGGTTAGGTTTTGAAGAGGAAAGAGAAGATGCCGCAGAGGTGGTACTTTCTCAAGAGCTAGTTAAGCAAATTTTGAGAGTTGCTAAACGGTTGAGAGGCAAAGATTGGGCTGGCAGCCTAATTTCTCGAATCTGGCAAAAATTCAATATCACCTATGTATTGGTTGAAGAAGATAGTGTTTTAAGAGAAGAAGTAAGGGCTTTTATACCGCGTGAGGATGTTGATATTTATTTAACGGCGAAGCAGGGCAGGATAGATTGCTTTATTTCATCTAATCACGAGCTGATTCGCTCTGCGGTAGTTAAGACCAAAGATTTTCAATGTCTGACACCAGAGGAGTTTACAAGGCAGGTGTTGCTTTAAGAAGTGGCGTATTTGGGAATATATTTAGTGGTTTACACTCTCTAAAAAAATGGCGGATATACGAATTAAGGTGGCGAAGGATAAGGCGAAGCTGGTGAAGGCGCTGAGGGCTGGAGAGGGATCGACCGGGCCATTTCAGACTTATGCAGATGTTGTGACTTTTGCGGCAGCTTTCGGATTTAGCAAGAAAAACCGTGTACCATTTGAGCAAGCATCAAGGCGTGATCCAAACCCAATACCAGGTGATCAATTTAAGAATCGTAGTCTTATGGATCTAATCGCTCTTGCTGAAACTCAAAACCCCAACATTTTGAGTAGTGCTGATGAGCAAGTTCAGGAAAAGGCTCGCATCTTTGAAGAATATGCTAATGGGAGAGTGTTCAAGTTTTTGTGTAAGCCTTGAATTTTAGATTTTGAAGCGTTCTGGGAACAGGATAGCAAAATGTGAAAGCGCAGCTCTCCAGTTTTTGATGGGCCTTGTCCATCGTTTGGCAATATT
>NZ_JADEWX010000246.1 GCF_015207395.1 Nodosilinea sp. LEGE 07088 | reverse complement strand
CCCCTCACCCTCCCCACTTTCCCCATGAAATTCGGCATTATCGTCTTCCCTGGAGCCAACTGCGATCGCGACGTCGCCTACGTTACCCGCGACATTCTCGGGCAGCCCACCCGTATGGTCTGGCACGAAGACAGCGATCTAGGCGACCTAGATGTGGTGGTGGTGCCCGGGGGCTTTAGCTACGGCGACTATCTACGCTGTGGGGCGATCGCCCGCTTTTCGCCCGCCATGCAGGCCACGGTTGAGCACGCCAACGCCGGTAAGCTGGTGCTGGGCATTTGCAATGGCTTTCAAATTTTGACCGAGGTGGGGCTGTTGTCGGGGGCGCTGGTGCGCAATCGAGATATGCGCTTTATCTGCGATCGCGTGCCCCTGCGCGTAGAGCGTACCGATCTGCTGTGGACTGCGGGCTACAGCAAAAACCAGGCGATTACGCTGCCCATCGCCCACGGTGAAGGCTGCTACTACGCTGACGAGGCTACCCTGGCCGAGCTTGAAGCCAATAACCAAATTGTCTTTCGCTACAGTAGCGCCGAGGGCACTGTGGCGGACAATGACAACCCCAACGGCTCACTGAATAATATTGCTGGCATCTGCAACCCAGCCGGCAACGTCTTGGGCCTCATGCCGCACCCTGAGCGCGCCGCCGATGCGGTACTGGGGGGTACGGATGGGCTAGCTCTGTTTCAAAGCTTGCTGGGGGCACTGGTAGCAGCTTGAGAAAAAGCTTTGTCAAGGCTTTAAGCAAATGTGGTGATTGCGCATAGTCTTCACCTAGTACCTGTGTCACGCTCGATCATCTGGGTACACTTAACCCTCAAGTAAGGAACCTCCTCCAGTGCAATCTGCGTCTGGGTGGGTAGTTCTTGAGTCGTCGTGTTGCCCATGCGGGCGACCCGTTGCTGTGTTATAAATTGAGCTCTCGACTGGGCCCATGTACTCCCCGGTTGATGGCGGTAGGAGATTCCCATGCCAGACCGTGACAACTGGTTCGGTAGCGCCCTGGTCTACCGCCCTACGGTGTATGAATATTGCCAACTTGCCCTGCAGCCTACCCTCGACTCGGGGGCAGCCGAGCGCATGGGAGAAATTTTGCGCCGGGCTGAGACCGAGCCACTCCTCAACTTCTTGCTGGAAGAAGCCGATGTAATGGTAGCGCGGCTCCAGCCCAGCCTCAGCGATGAGCACCTGAAACAGCAGCAGCAGCGACTGCGTGGAGCGGTTGATGCCGTGTGGATTGATCAGTTGCTGGCTACCTGCGATCGCGCCTCTCACTGACCCGATGAATTGTGAAATGCCACGCCGACACCAAATCTGTGCCAGGCTGATAGATAGCAGTAGGCACAGGCTTGATGGCAATGGCTTCGTTTTCTCAGCGACCGCAGCGCTGGCTAGTGCAGGTATGTCGGCATCGATCGTGCGATCGTGGTGGTTCGGAGCAGGTGCTGGCGGCCTTTAGGCAGCACCAGAGCTCAACGATTTTGGTGACTGAGAGTGAATGCATGGGCCAGTGTAGTGCTGGGCCTACGGTGCAGGTGATGCCCGGCAATACCTGGTACTGCCGGGTTACCGCTGCGGATGTGCCGAGGATTGTGGAGCAGCATTTGCAAGGCGGGGAGCTAGTGCGCGATCGCCTCCATCCCCGGTTTCATCCGCCCAACCCACACGCCTAACGACAAATCTGACTGGACGGCGATAGCTTGCGCGCGTCATCAGAGCAGCTACTCAGGGTTGCGGGTGAGCGATCGAGTCCTACGCTACTGTTAAGCCAACTTAGCCTAACCCAGAAGCCTGGTTGACTGACAAAAGTTATCCGCCCCTCACCCCCAACCCCTCGCCCAGAGGGCGTTCGTGGAGCGTCTCCGAAGGAGAAGGGGAGCCAATCCACTTTTCCGGTTCCCTCTCCCCTCGGGAGAGGGCTTTCGAGGATTCTGCTCACAAGTTTTGTCAGTTAACTAGCCCAGAAGCTGGGCCCACAACATTTATTTCATAGCAGGTAAACATCCCCGAATAACTTTAAAAAGTAATCTGTGTTACCATAAAATGCACATGAGTATTTGAATCTACAATCTCAACTAAGGTTTGAGAGTCTCGCCACACAAAACGCATCGTTTAGTTGCTTTAAGCGTTTGCCAGGTTTCGCAGAATCTATTACATAGGTTTCCGGTTAGCGCGAGAAAACAGTACGTTTTCTGACGTAGTCTTTTCCTATGAAAAATTCTTCATTCTTAGAGAAATTGGCAACTCTAAGAGCACTCTCCGCGAGCAATTGAGGCCATTTAACCAAACATCAACTTAATGAAAATCAAAAAGACGGCTTTGATTTACTGCCAAAGTCAATTTGGCTTGGTAGACGGGAAAACTGCTGCTGCCTTGGTTCGGCACTCCGAAATCTACACTATTGTTGGGGTTATTGATAGCTGTTTAGCTGGCAGTGATGCTGGCGAAGTACTAGGGGAACCAAGAAGCAATATTCCCATCTTTGCTAATTTAAATGATGCTTTAGATCGTCTTCCAGAGACTCCTCACTGTTATATTTATGGCAAAGCTCCTTTAGAGGCTTGCATAGCCAGCGAAGAAAGACTTTTAATCCTAGAAGCCATGGGGCATGGCATGGATATTATTAATGGTCTGCATCAGTTTTTCTCCGAAGATCGAGAATTTGCCGATGTCGCAGCTCAAAATAATGTCCACATTAAAGACGTTAGAAAATCTCCAGAATTAAAAGACTTACATGTCTTTACGGGAAGGATATCTGAAGTTAACGTTCCTGTAATCGCTATATTAGGGACTGATTGTGCCTGCGGAAAAATGACCACCGCCGTAGAACTCAACAAAGCTCTCAATCATCTCGGCATTAAGTCGGTATTAATCGCCACCGGGCAAACGAGTTTGATGCAGGGGGCCATGTATGGCGTATCGATCGATGCTCTAATTTCTCAGTTTGTCATTGGTGAAATAGAACATTCTATTATGCAAGCCTTTGAGCACGAAAATCCCGATATTATTTTGGTCGAGGGTCAAAGTGCCTTGAGTCACCCTGCTTTCATGAGTTCATTAGGCATCTTGAAAGGAAGTATGCCTGATGGCGTTATCCTGCAACATCCACCCGCTCGAAAGTATCGATGTGATTTCCCCAGTTTGTTGATGCCAACCCTGGAGAATGAAATCGAACTAATTGAAACGATCTCAAACGCTAAGGTAGTAGCAATTACATTGAGCCATGAGAATCTATTGCCCACAGAAATTTTGGGCATTATAGAAAATTATGAGGAGCAATTTCAGCTTCCTGTAACTGATGTATTGAGCTATGGATGTCAAAAAATAGTTCAAGCCCTAGGCGCTAATTTTCCAAGGATAAATCAGAAGATAGAGCAAGGTAAACCAAATAAAAGACCTGTTTTAGTGGCGAGATAGTTATACCTATCCCGCAAAATAAATGCAATCCTCTATGCCAAGGATAGAAATTAATCTATCTGAAATACAAGCTAATGCTCGGATGCTGTCTAAGCTTTATGGGCAAAACGGCATTTCTATAATGGGGGTTTCTAAGGCCGTACTGGGAGAGCCTGCCGTTATCGAAGCTATGGTTCAAGGCGGGGTCAAATATATTGCCGACTCTCGCCTTGAAAATATTCAAAGGATGAAGGCTGCTGGCATATCATCTCGTTTTGTTCTTCTGCGCACTCCTTTAAGTCAGGCAGAAGCTGTTGTTAAGATTGCAGATATCAGTCTTAATTCCGAAATTGAAATTTTGAAGAAGCTTTCTTATTATGCAAACGCAGATAATAAAATTCATCAGATAATTCTCATGGTAGAGTTGGGTGATCTGCGGGAAGGAATTCTTCCTTGCGATCTGGCTCAATTTGTCAGAGCAAGCCTGATCTTGCCTCATGTAAAAATTGTGGGGATTGGCTGTAATTTAGCTTGCTACGGTGGCGTGAAGCCAGATAGTAAGAATATGCAAGAGCTTTCTGAGCGAGTTGACTTCATTGAAAAAGAATTTCAGATTGATTTGGAAATCGTATCGGGCGGAAACTCAGCCAACTATGAGTGGTATAAAGCTGCTCAAGATGTCGGAAGAATTAATAATCTCCGCTTGGGCGAGTCAATTCTTCTGGGTTGTGAAACCGTTAACCGAAAGGCAATTCCGGGTTTATACACTCAGGCATTTAAGCTTGTTGCCGAAGTGATTGAGTCTAAGAAAAAGCCATCCTTGCCGTTTGGAGATATTTGTCAAGATGCTTTTGGGAATATCCCTGTCTTTCAAGATAGAGGCACCCGCCAGAGAGCAATTATTGCCTTGGGAAAACAGGATATTTTGGTATCCGGCTTGAAAGTAGATGACAGGCTAGAAATACTAGGCTCTAGTAGCGATCATATGATCATCGATAGCAACAACCACAATTTAAAGGTTGGAGATGAAGTAAAGTTCGATCTGGACTATGGCAGTCTTCTCACAGCTATGACATCTCCTTTTGTCCAAAAACAATTTATAGACTGTGGTAAAGATCAGGGCCGGGGTAATTAAAACGCCGCCCCAATGCCAATTAGGCCGCTGATGGTACCCACCGTGAACCCCAGCAACCAAAATGAGAATGCTTCAACCACAACCGGTACTCCTGCTGGGCTTAGAAATAACCTCAGACCAACCGCTGGCGCAGCTTAGACGACAGGGTATCAATAATGCCCACGGAAGCCACCAGCAAAATCAAAATGGCACAGACCTGGGGCTCCCTAAACCCTTTGATGCTTTGGAATAGGGAAAAGCCAATCCCGCCCGCGCCCACAAACCCCAGCACCGAAGCCGATCGCACATTGGACTCAAAGCGATATAGCGTAAACGAGGTCCACAGGGGCATCACCTGAGGAATAATGCCGAAGGCTACCTCCTGTACCTTAGAGGCTCCAGTGGAGCGAATGCCCTCTACCGGGCCGGGCTCAATGGACTCGATCGCCTCTGAAAACAGCTTGCCGAGAATGCCTGTGGTGTGAACAAACAACGCCAGCACTCCAGCAAAGGGGCCCAGACCCACCGCCACCACAAATATCAGCGCAAAGACAATCTCGTTGATCGCCCGCATGGCGTCTAAAAAGCGCCGCACAATAAACACCAGCCAGTAGGGAGCGACGTTTTCAGCGGCGACAACTGATAGGGGCACAGCCAGAATCGCAGACAGTAACGTGCCCCAGATAGCCATACCGATGGTTTCAATAATCTCGGGAATATAGCCCTCTAGGGGAATGCAGAGGGTATTAAAGCCCAGCGGCAGCAGCAGCGCCTGCCGGGGACAGAGATCGGTGCCCAGTTTGGGAAACCCCGCGTTAGAAAAATCGGGTGGGAAGTAGCGGGAAATGGATTTAGCCATCCGCCCTGAGCCTTGAATCAGCTCTCCCAGGCTAATTTCGCTCTGGTAAGCGGCACCCATCAAAATTGCGATCGCGATCATCCCATAGACCACTCGTTTTACGGTAATCAGGGGACGCTCCTGCGCCAGCATCGCTTGAACGTCTGGAGAAGCATCCAGTTTTTTGGCCATGGTGGCGCGATCGGTCGGCATAGGATCGGTCGGCATAGAAAGTTTAGTCACGGCTTTATTTTTATTAGTGCTGTCTGAATAGCGAAGGCAATCTAGGGCGCACGACCCGTGCGCCCCCACATTCGATACGCTTTGGGTTTACCTAATTGGGTAGACTCTAGAGTACTTAGAGCGCTGCCAGCTCTTTTTTCAGAGCGTCAATCTGCTCCTTTTTGCTGTCGGCAGACATGGTCTCATCCGCTTCAATCTCAGCGATTTGGGTGCCGATATTGAGTTCGCGAATGGGGTTCCAGTCGGCGTCTTTAGCGGCCTCAAAGCCAGCCCAGCCCAGCGGATTGAGGATGGCTAGATCGTCGTAGTTGTAGACGAAATCCTTAATCGATGCCTTCAGACAGTCGGGCATGTCTTTGCGGTAGGCAATGGGGTCGCTGGGAATCTCAGGGGAGGTCCAAATCACCTGTACCTGCTTCAGATCCTCAGGGTTATTCTTCTCAAGGTTGATGAGCTGTTCACTGTTATTGGTGGCCACATCGACCTGGTTATTGATTACAGCTTGTAGGGTCGCTTCATGGCTGCCGGCAAAGATAGGCTCCTCTGAGAAGGCTGTCCTTGGGTCGACGCTGTTTTTGGCAAAGACATAGTAATTGGGAACCAGAAACCCAGAGGTCGAGTTGGGGTCGTTAAAGGCAAAGGTTAAGTCTTGGCCATTCTCTAAAATGTACTGGTCACCGTTCCCAGCCTCGAGATCAATCTCTTGGACGATTGGGTTGTTGACGTTGGTAATCAGGTGAGAGTAGTAGCCCTTAGTGCCATCTTCGTTGATCACCCGAGCGAATACTTCCGCATCAGCCCGCTTGGCCGCTTCAATGTACGACTTACCGCCGTACCAAGCCAACTGCACCTTGCCGGCGGCCTTAACGGGTGACAACGTACCTAAAGAGCTTGCTGCATCAGGGATAGAGCATAGAGACCACGCTGAAAATAGCGATGTTTATGGGGTTTGAGCGCTATCAGTTGGAGTGCCCAGTCGGTCCATAACT
>NZ_JADEWX010000245.1 GCF_015207395.1 Nodosilinea sp. LEGE 07088 | reverse complement strand
AACGGGTCATCCGTCAGCAATCCGCGACATGTCCCAACTGTGGCCAATCTCTGTTCAATGGAGAGGATGTCCACATCCACCACAAAACACCGCGCAGTCAGGGAGGAACCAACCACAGCTCCAATTTGGTGGCCGTCCATTTGGTCTGCCACTCTCAACTGCATCGATGAGCGATTGAGATTGCTTGAGCCGTATACAGTGAAAGTTGTACGTACGGTTCTGAGGGGAGGGAGGGGGCCATATCTAAAACCTTCTCCTTTACCCGACTGCTTCATCTCTTAGTGGGGAGCGTCCTTACAGACTGTTGGCACGTTTCAAACTCAGCACCGATGCCATCTGTAAAGAAGTCTTTGAAGGTCGCTAGAGTGTATGTGTTATAAATTGACAAGGATTTGTAATCAACAGGAACACTACCAACATGGAATTATCTGTACTAGCTTTGCAAGCCGCTAATATTGCACTCTGGGCAATTGACAAGGTTTCTGGTGGAGCCTTAGAGAAGGCTGGAGCAGATGTTCTAGAGTTTTTGACAAAAAGATTTCAAGGCAAGCTTCAAGTTAGAGGTACTAAACCAGAGCTTTTGGAAGCTGCGATTTTAAGTGAAGCGGAGTGGGATGGAGAGTTTCGGAACAGCCTCGAAAAGTTGGTGAATCAGTATCAACAAATACAAAATAACTCTGTTTCTCAAAATACTCAATCAGGTGTAAACGTTAATGTTGGAAATAATCCAGGTACGGTGATTGGACAGCAAATAGGTCAACAGTTTTTTCGTTAACCAACTCTTTCTCGACCTAAAAAGCTCAGATTTAGAATCTAATAGTAGCTTCGTCAGAAGATTGTTCAACTACATTAAAGTAGTTGGTTTTTTGGTATGTGCTCTGATTTTCTGGTTTTTATTTGGTTGGCTAGCTGATTATTCCTTTCCTTTTGGTCAAGCTCTAGAGCTAATGTTTGCTTGCTTTAAGGGAACTATCTCAGCAAGGATCAATAGCTTCCAACAACAATTACAAAGAACAGATATAGTTTTTCAACCAGATAATGAAAAACAAGTTCAAAAACTAAATAACCTAGAGTCTCAAGCCTGGTTATATGAGGGAATTTTAGAGCGCCTTGGTGCAGATCCTTCTGCCAATCATGAAAAAATTGCAAGAACGCTTGAGGCATTAGAATATAAAAGAAGTGAAATTCTACAAGAGTTAGAGCCTCGAAGACCTCGTAGCTATCAAGTTCTAGCGGGATTACAGGATTCTACTCGCGCTTTTTTGGCTAGTCAAGCCGAGAAAGACTATGAACAACTTCAAAAAATTGTAACTAATTTAGTTGTTTTTACAAGAAGTCGCCAACCTTCACAAATTGTTCTTTCAGAAGTTATCGATAAATTGGCTACGGAAATAGCACAAAGTACTAATCAGATTAGCCCTTATCGTCTCCGTCTTGCTTATAGACTCGATGAGTTGATGAAGGTTTTATCGACAAAACTAATTTTAAGTTCTAATGACTCTAGAACCGATGGTAACTACCAATCAATAATTAGTGAGTTGCGTTCTCGCCTAAATCTTCTATCTAGAGAGTTCAATAATTTACTTAGAGCCAAGCAAGAGGATAAAGATGAGCTAGATAAGCGTGTACAAGAAATTTCTAGTCTTTCAAGAAATATTTCTGATCTGCATAAAGAAATCTCTAATCGTGATGCAGACATGGTAGCCTTACAAAGAAATATTCAAGATCTGACGAAAACAATTCAAGATAAACAGAGTCAGATAACTAGTCTAAAAAATTCAATTTCTGACTTAAGAAGAGATATTCAAGGTGCAACTGAACTTGACCTTGAAAAGCAAAACCGCATTGATAATCTACAGGCTCAACTATCTCAATTAAGTCAGCAAAAATCAGATCTACAGAAGAGAGTTCAAGATCTCTCTACTTTCGCTCAAAAAAAGCTATCTGAGCTTGAAGAATTACAAAATGACAAATCTCAGTTAAGCACTCAAAAATCTGAGTTGGAGAAACAATATCGAACATTATATCAATACTATCAGCAGCAACAGACTGAAATAGCTGACTTAAAAGCGCAACTTTCTCAGGTTAATCGCTCACAATCTTATGTTCCTCCACAGCAGTCTACTAAGCCAATAGCGACCAAAAGTACAATTTCAGCTGAGGATTATGCAAGAATAGCCAATCAGAATGATTATTATTATGTTCCAGCTTATAGGCGAAAAGATGGAACTCCTGTAAGAGGGCATTATAAAAGGTATCCAAGAAAATAAACTTTAGAATATGAAAAAAGGCAGAGACTATCCTAAATGGAATTTGAATGGAACCCGGACAAAGCAAAACTAAATCTTGAAAAGCATGGTGTTTCCTTCCAGGAGGCTGCAACCGTATTTAATGACTCTCTATCCGTAACCTTCCCTGATCCTGATCATTCCATTGGAGAAAACCGCTACGTTATCATTGGTATATCTCGATTTGGGCAACTTTTAGTTGTTGCACATACTGACCGAGGAGAAAAAGTACGAATCATAAGTGCCCGAAAAGCAATCCGGCAGGAAAGGAGGTTCTATGAAGAAGGAAATTGAGAACGAAATGGAAGATGAATTACGTCCTGAGTACGACTTTGCTCAAATGCAGGGAGGTGTTAGGGGTAAGTATGTTGAGCGATACCGTTCAGGGACAAATTTAGTGCTTCTAGACCCCGATGTTGCTCAAGCCTTTCCTAATGATGCAGCAGTGAACGAAGCATTACGCCTTCTAATGCAGATTGCTCAACGCCAGCAGCCCAACACTATGGTGCAGCGGACGGAATAAAAGTTATGGGCAGGAGTTCAAGTTTTCTAACCGCCGCTGACCTGTGCCGTTAGGCATCTCCGTCTTTTGGTGCAGATGTCATGCATCGCCCATTATCAAAGTCTGACTTAACGCAAAAAACTTATCATTGCTGTTTGTTCAGATTTGTCACTAATTCTGAAATTATCTGGTCGCCTCTGTTGAATAGAAAGTTCTGATTAAAATTGAAAAGTCATTGCCTACGGATAACAGCAAAAGAGATACTTTCGTTAAATGGGACAAATTACCTCATTGTTCGTTAGGAAAGTGGTTGGAGAAGTCGAAGCTGATCTCGACAAGGATGCCCTGCTGAGATCGCTCGGCATTGAGCCTAACAGCCCCGTTGATCCTTCACAGATGGTGTCTGATACAGACTACTACGCCTTTCTGGAAAAGATTGCGGTAGCCGAAACCAACGGCACGACGCTGCCACTCAGAGCGGGGGCAGCGATGCGCTGCGATGATTACGGCGCTTTTGGCTTAGCGTGGAAATCAGCAACGAATCTGCGAGGTTCTTATGAGCGTGCTGAACGCTATGCCCGTGTGCTGACGAGCGTTTCAACCTATGAGGTGGAGCGGGCAGAGCAGGGTGCGTTCATGCACCTGCATCGAGGGGGCGATCGCCGCCTGGGGATGCGGATTTCCAATGAGGCCACGATCGCCAGCATCGTCTCCATCAGTCAACAAGTTTCCACCCAGCCGTTCACACCGCTGGCTATTTACTTCAAGCATCCAGCACCCAAAGACCTTGAGGGGCACGAAGCCTATTTTGGCTGTCCGATTCACTTTGACTCAGATAGAGATGCGGTGTTGGTTTCCCATGCATCGCTACAAACCCCTAACCAACTCGGCGACGAAAGCATTTCCCAGTTTTTTGATACCCATCTTGAGGCTGAGCTTTCTAAGCTGGCAGACCCCAATGCCCTCGAACATCGGGTTCGTATTCACGTTTCTCGATGCTTGAGTGAGGGCGTACCCACGATCTCTGATGTCGCGGGGCACTTCAGCATGAGCGGGCGCACATTACAACGCCGACTATCGGAGCTGGGCTACTCCTATCAAACGCTGGTAGATGCGTCACGGCGTCAGTTAGCCGAACGGCTTTTGCAGCAGACCAACTATTCCCTGGCGGAAGTGGCTTTCATGACGGGTTTTTCTGAGCAAAGTGCCTTCACGCGGGCATTCAAGCGCTGGGCAGGGCAAACGCCGCGATCGTTTCGCCTGAGTCCCCCCGCCAAACCGGATTGAATTGACCTTGGCGCGTCAGGTCAAAATTTCGGCAGCGGCTGTCAAGAAATGCCTGGGTCAGACTTCCTATAGTGAGCTTGCAGTTAACCCGCGAAGGGAAGCAAGCGATGAACACAATTCAAGATCAAACTCAAAATTTAAGCGGAGTAACCCTCGTTCTCGGCGGCACTGGCAAGACGGGCCGACGGATCGCCGCTGCCTTACAGTCAAAGGGCGTACCGACTCGGATCGGTTCGCGCTCAGCTACTCCAGCTTTTGATTGGCACCATGAAGCCGGATGGGATGCTTGCCTGCAAGATGTTGAGGCTGTCTACATCAACTACGCGCCAGACCTGGCCATGCCAGGCGCAACGGATGCGATTCAGGCCCTTGTCGATCGTGCTAACCACCATGGTGTCAAGCGGCTGGTACTCTTGTCTGGCCGGGGCGAAGCCGAAGCCCAAGCCTGTGAGCGGATCGTGCAGGAGAGCGGTGTGGCATGGACGATTGTTCGGGCTAGCTGGTTCAACCAAAACTTCTCAGAGGGCGCGTTTCTAGAAATGGTCATGGCCGGTCAAATCACGCTCCCGGCAGGGGACATTCCTGAACCCTTTGTCGATGTGGACGACATCGCTGAGGTCGCCGTCGCTGCGCTTACAGAGCCGGGGCATGCCGGAGAAGTCTACGAAGTCACTGGCCCTCGCCTGATGACCTTTGCGGACATTGCTGCTGAACTGTCACAGGCCACTGGCCGTGAGATCACCTATATTTCCGTTCCCCACGACGCCTTTGTGGCTGGCGTAAAAGAATCCGGTGCGCCCAAGGAAGTGGTTTGGATGTTGGACTACCTGTTCAACACGGTGCTGGATGGCCGCAACGCCCACCTCACCGATGGTATTCAGCGCGCCTTGGGCCGCCCACCCAAAGGTTTTGCTGAGTATGCCAAAGCGGTTGCTGCCACAGGTCTATGGAGGGAGGTTGCCCTAACTGTCTCATGATAAATCGGATTTTGCTGGCCGTTTCTGGAGTGATTCTGCTCCTAGTCGGAACTGCGACGTTGTTGCAACCTTATGCTTTCTTTGCCACAGAGGGCATCAAGTTAGGAAACGACCCCGGTTTATTGTCAGAGATCAGGGCTCCGGGTGGTCTGCTGATCGGATGTGCGATCGCTATCTTGCTGGGTACCTGCCGGCAGATGATCACCCAAGCCCCACTGATGCTGAATGCGATCGTCTATGGTTCGTTCGGTCTCTCGCGGCTGCTCAGCATGGTGCTGGACGGGTTGCCGTCTGCCCCGCTGATGGGAGCGACGGCTGTAGAACTGGTCATCGGCGGGGTATGTGTCGTCTCCCTGTTGCGTCTCAAACCGAACTAATCGACTTCAGGGCAGTGCGATCTGCTTTCGTGATTTGCTTTCAGCAACGCTTCGCGAACGCGCTGCCCGTACCCTAACCATCCGGAAGCATTAACTAACCGAACCACACATTACTAGGAGGATAAGTCATGGATCTGCTTCAAATTGCATTAACACTGACAACATTACTGTGTTCTCTGGTTGCAGGTTTTGTGCTGGCTTTCGCCATTGTTGTGATGCCAGGCATTAGAAACCTGAACGACCACGATTTTCTTCAAGCGTTCAAAGCGATCGATCGCGTCATTCAAAATAATCAACCGATCTTTAGTTTGGTCTGGCTGGGATCAATTTTGGGGTTGGTAACGGCAGCATTGGTTGGCATTATTCAGTTCGATGGCATCAATCGCTTTCTCATTGGTATGGCTGCAGCTATTTATTTGATCGGCGTCCAATTGCCCACATTCACCATTAATGTGCCGCTGAACAATCAGCTACAAATGCAGAAGCTTGATACGATGACTGACCTTGCATTACGAGAAGCCCGAGTGAATTTTGAACCGCGTTGGATTCAATGGAACTCTATCAGGACTATCTTCGCAGTTCTCACGTCAGTGCTATTGATCAGCCTGGAACTTGAGCTTTGATAGATACGGTGTAGAGAGCTTTGGCTCCCGGATACCGTAGTTACCCGCGACTACTTTCGTCATGATATGGAAGTATTGAAAATTGCCTGCGGTATGGGTTCGACTGCGATCCTTCGTTCTCATGCAAAGCACATCCGCGCCATTGATTTCTCAGCAAATATAATGACGATAGCGCAAGCGCTGACTTGTCAGTTCGCCCAGGGCAAAGCCTAACAACGCCCATGCACACCGACCGTCTAGAGGGGATCGGTATGAGGCCAAGGCTATCTGCGGCGGATGATGGGCACGTTAGGTGCGCGACTCGAAAGTCGTTCGGGGGAGTTGGAAAGGACTCCAAAATCCTTTCCCTGCTAGTGTTCAAGCAGATGTCCGCCTCGGAATGTTCAACCCGTAAGGGGAGGGCAGTAAGTAGCTAGGCGCAATTAAATATAAAACGTTCCAGCGGATAATCACCGGCTTTACTGCGGGCTTCCATGCCGTCAATGACGGTCATGGCTAAGTCATATTCATTATCAAACATCTGGCCCGCAAT
>NZ_JADEWX010000002.1 GCF_015207395.1 Nodosilinea sp. LEGE 07088 | reverse complement strand
GGGCGATCGAGGCGGGGGCGATCGATCTCGGCCTGGGCAGGGGATGGCCTGGCCGAGCCACAAGATGCCGACCGCAATCCTCTAGAATTGCAGCAGAGGGGCGCTATGCCCTGTTCAACGTTGCCCAGGCTTTGGCCCAGACTTAGGCTGGGACGCGCTAACCCTTCAGTCACCGTTGCCATGACTCCCCTTCCTCGCGATGTTCAGATCTACGCTATGGCCGCTGGCACAACCGTGCTGCGCTGTCGCAGTTGGAACCGCCTGCGCTTTGAGATTGAATACGCCCTAGAGCGGGGCACCACCGCCAACAGCTACCTGATTCAGGGCGATCGCACCGCACTCATCGACCCGCCGGGAGAGTCGTTCAACGAGGCCTTTTTAGCAGCCCTAGAGCGCCACATCGACCTCTACCAGCTGAGCTACATCATTTTGGGGCACATTAACCCCAACCGGGCCAAGACCTTAGAACTCTTGCTCAAGCGTCTACCCGAGGTGACGGTAGTCTGCTCTAACCCTGCCGCCCTGGCGCTCAAAGACCTCTTGCCCGATGTCTCGCCGCGCATTCGCGTCATTCGCACGGGCGAAGACCGCCTCGATCTGGGCCAGGGCCACCATCTGGAGTTTGAGTTGATACCGACCCCCCGCTACCCTGGCGGGCTGGCCACCTTTGACCCCTACTCCGGGGTACTATATACCGACAAGTTTTTTGGCGCGCACCGCTGCGACGATGCCGTTTTTGACCTCAGCTGGGAAGATCTGCTCGAAGACCGCCGCTACTACTTCGACTGCCTGTTTGCCGCCAGCACCCGGCAGGTCATGGTAGCCCTGGGCAAAATGGCCCAGCACTCCTTTCAAACTATTGCGCCGGGCCATGGGCCAGTGGTGCGCTACAGCGCCCGAGAGCTGTTTCAGAGCTATCGCGACTGGGGCCAGGCCCAGACTTCCCAAGACCTCTCGGTAGCGCTGATCTACGCCTCGGCCTACGGCAATACGGCCACCATTGCCCAGGCTCTGGCCCGGGGTATTACCAAGTCGGGGGTGGCGGTGGAGGCGATCAATGCCGAGCAGGCTAGCCCCGAGGAGATTAAAACGGCTGTGGAGGGCTCTGCCGGGTTTCTCATGGGGTCCCCCACCCTGGGGGGCCATGCCCCAACCCAAATGCAAACGGCTCTGGGCATTGTGCTTTCAACCGCATCTAAGGCCCAGCCTGCCGGAGTGTTTGGCTCCTTTGGCTGGAGCGGTGAGGCCATTGACCTGCTCGAAGGCAAGCTCAAGGATGGGGGCTACTCCCTGGCCTTTGAGCCCATTCGGGTCAAGTTTAAACCCACCGATGTCACCCTCAAATACTGCGAAGAAGTGGGCACCGATTTTGCCCAGTCGCTGAAAAAGGCGAAGCGGGCCAAGCAGCCCCGCACACCCGCATCCTCGGTGGAGCAAGCGGTGGGGCGCATTGTCGGGTCGCTCTGCATTGTCACCGCCCGCCAGGGTGAGGTCTCAAGTGCCATGCTGGCTTCCTGGGTGTCTCAGGCCTCCTTTGCGCCGCCGGGGTTTACGGTGGCGGTGGCCAAAGATCGCGCGATCGAGTCGCTGCTGTATCCGGGCAGCTCGTTTGTGCTCAACATTCTGGCAGAGGGGCGGCACCTGGGGCCGATGAAGCATTTTCTCAAACCCTTTGCCCCCGGCGAAGACCGGTTTGCCGATATTGAGACTGAGACGGCAGAAAATGGCGCGCCGATTTTGGCCGAGGCCGTCGCCTACCTAGAGTGCTCTGTGAATCAGCGCATGGAGTGTGGCGATCACTGGCTGGTTTACGCCACGGTGGAAGCCGGACGGGTGCTCAACGGTGACGATAAAACCGCTGTTCACCATCGCAGAACCGGCACCCACTATTAAGCTGCGTGAACGACTGGCCCTGAACTGGCTACGCCATGACCGAATATGCTACCAGTAAGGATACTGCCTAACGGGCTGAGTGGCTTGACTGGAGCACTTTTCAGCCCCTCCACCGACCCGGATGCAGGCCCTAGGGTGAGCGTAAAGCGGATCCTGGCGTTGGGGCCTGTCGCCTGGGCGGCTAGGGTGCTCTGGCCAACTGGCGCTACCACCGCTCCATGACGTTGACTAAACCGCTTTAATACCCAAGGTTTATGCCCGTTGTTTCTCACTGCTCCGATCGCGACCAGACCCTACAGTCGGTCTACCAATTTCTCGACCACTGGCTGCACCAGGCTCAGCAGAGTCATCGGCCCCAGCTCGTGACCCTGAGCTTTGATATTGCGCCCGTAGACCCGCTGCTAGTGCTGGCAAAGCTAGCGCCCAGCTGCGATCGCCACCTGTATGTTGAGAACCCTAGAACCCAGACCTCAGTAGTGGGCTTTGGCGCGGCGCTGGTCTATGAAACCGCTGGGATAGACCGCTTTGCCCAGGCGCGGCGCTTTATTGAGCAGTGGCGCAGCAAAACCCACTGCTACCGCGCAGCCGGGGAGACCGTTGCGCTGAGTGGGGCCGACTGGTCCCGATTTTTTTGTGCGTTTACCTTCTTTGCCGAGCCCCAGGGTGATACAGCGGGGTTTTCAGCTGCCACGGTGGTGCTGCCCCAGTGGCAGCTGGTGCGTCAGGGGCACCAGGGAGTGCTAACGCTCAACCATCTGGTAACGGCCACAACCGATATCGAGGCGCTCATCGCCGCGCTAACGGCTCAGCTACGGGCGGTAGAACGTCTGAGGGCACTGTCTTGGCGAGAGCCGCTGCATGGGGTGGTGCCACCAGTACAGCCAGATTCGGAAGCGGGCCAGCGATTTAGAGCTGCCGTTGAGCGGGCCCTGGGCCATATGACCCGCCACCCAATCCAAAAAATTGTGCTGGCCCATGCCCTCGACTGGGGCAGCGTCGAACCCTTTCAGCCCTTGGCGGCCCTGGGGCGACTGCGGCGGTGCTACCCCGACTGCCATGTCTTTTCTCTGGGGCAGGGCAACGGGGCCACCTTTATGGGCGCGAGCCCAGAGCGATTGTTGAGCCTGACCCAGGGGCAGCTAATTACCGATGCGCTGGCGGGGTCGGCCCCCCGGGGCATCACGACGTCACAGGATCAGCGCCTGGCCGAAGGGCTGCTGTACAATCCTAAGGAACGGGGGGAGCACCAACTGGTGGTGGAGTTTTTGGCGCGGCAGCTGCAGGGCATTGGGCTGCGGCCCCACTATCAGCCCCAGCCCCGGGTACGGCGACTGTCAAATATTCAGCATTTGCACACGCCGATGGGGGCCAGGGTGCCCCGTCAGGTGCATCCCCTGCACATTGTCGAGGCGCTGCACCCCACCCCTGCCGTTGCTGGAGTGCCCACCCGCGAGGCCTGCAATCAAATTTTGCGCTTCGAAGACTTTGACCGGGGGCTATATGCCGCACCGCTGGGGTGGGTGGGGGCCAATGGCGACAGTGAGTTCATTGTGGGCATTCGCTCGGCCCTGGTGGCTGACACCTGGGTGCGGCTATACGCCGGGGCTGGTATTGTAGCCGGGTCTGACCCCGATCGCGAATGGGCTGAGATTAAGCTCAAACTGCGGGCTCTGGGGGAATCACTGGTGTAGTCGGCTGATCCATGACCTTTGATTTTCGCAATACCAACACCCTCTGGGCCTCGGTACTGGCGGCTACGCTGGCGCGGCTGGGGCTGACGACGGCGGTGATTTCGCCGGGGTCGCGCTCAACCCCGCTAACGGTGGCCCTGGCCAACCAGCCTGAGATTGAGGCCGTGCCGGTGCTCGATGAGCGATCGGCGGCCTTTTTTGCCCTCGGGGTGGCGCGGCGCACGGGGCGGCCAGTGGCGCTAGTCTGTACCTCCGGCACCGCTGGGGCCAACTATTACCCGGCGCTGATTGAGGCCCGCGAGAGCTGCCTGCCGCTGCTGATGTTCACCGCCGATCGCCCGCCAGAGCTACGCGACTGTGCCTCGGGCCAGACAATTGATCAACAAAAACTGTTTGGCGCCTTTCCCGTCTGGTATGCCGAGCTGGCGGTGCCGGGGGCCGATATCGGGCTACTTTGCTACTTGCGGCAAACCCTGGTGCAGGCCTGGGGGCGATCGCAGCATCCGGTGGCGGGGCCGGTGCATCTCAACTGCCCCTTTCGTGACCCCCTGGCCCCCATTGCCGACGACTCGGTGGTGCACCTCAAAGCGGCTCTAGATGCCACCTTTTTGGCAGCAGTGGGAGAGTCTGCCCCCGTGACGGTTGGGTCTACCGGTGCGGTGTTGCCCTGGCTCGAGGCCTGGCGTGGAGACGATGGGCTCGGCCCGACCCCAGCTGGCGATCGCGGTCTGATCATCGCTGGCCCGGCCCAACCCGTCGATGCCCTCGGCTACTGCCAGGCCGTCGCCGCCCTAGCTCGGTATTTGGGGTGGCCAGTCCTGGCCGAGGGGCTGTCGCCCCTGCGCAATGCCGCCGCCCTAAATCTCCATTTGGTCACCACCTACGATCTGGTGCTGAGGCTGCCCGACCAGGCCCAAACCCTGGTGCCCGACCGGATCCTTCAGCTGGGCCCGCTGCCCACCAGCAAGCGGCTGCGCCAGTGGCTGCAAGCGACCCAGCCCCGTCGCTGGGTGCTAGACCCGGGCGGTACCAATCTCGACCCCCTCCACGGCCCAGTGGTGTCGGTTCCCCTGTCTCTGACCGCCCTGGCCAAGGCCTTACCCCAGGGTGCAAGCCCATCTAGCTCCCACTACCGGGCGCAATGGCTTGCCCTAGAGCAGCGGCTGCGCCAGCACCTCGACGCTACCCTGGCAGCTAGGGATGACATCTTCGAGAGCAAGGTGCCCTGGCTGCTGGCCCGCTGCCTGCCAGCCAACACCCCCTTGGTAGTGGCCAACAGCATGCCAATTCGCGATGTGGAGTGGTTTTGGCCGCCGGGCGATCGCGGTATTCGCCCCTACTGCAACCGCGGAGCCAACGGCATCGACGGCACCCTATCGACTGCCCTAGGCATTGCCCACGGTGGCCCCCCGACGGTGCTGTTGACCGGCGATCTGGCCCTGCTCCACGACACCAATGGTTGGCTGAGCCTGCCGCATCTGCGCGGTCACCTCACGGTGGTGGTGGTCAATAACCACGGCGGTGGCATTTTTGAACGGTTGCCCATAGCTACCGCTGCCGCCCCCGACGAAACCTGGTTTGAAGCCTTCTTTGCCACCCCCCAAACCGTCAACCTCAACCATCTCTGTGCCGCCTACGGGGTCAACTATGAGCGAGTCCAAACCTGGAGAGATCTAGAAGCGTGCCTTAGCAGCTTGCCCCACCATGGGGTGCGGCTGCTGGAGGTGAGCTGCGATCGCAAACAATCCCACACCTACCGCCAACAGCTCCTCACCCCACCGCCGATCGAATGAACTGCCTGCTCTATCCACTTCACCCAAGGCTTCTCGCCCCTAGCTCCCCTTTCCCTGGGGTAGCCAAAAGAGAAACTCACTGCCCTGGCCGACGATGCTCTTGACCTCAATTTCACCCCCCTGCACCTCCACCAGACGGCGGCAAATCGTCAACCCCAGGCCCGTACCCCCAGAACTGCGGTTGCGGGAGCGATCGGCCCGCCAAAATCGCTCAAACACGTAGGGCAGATCTTCCTCGGCAATGCCAATACCCGTATCCGCTACGCTGACATACACCCGGCCCGGCTGCGCCCAGGCATTGACCGTCACGGCCCCCTTCTCGGTGTAGCGCAGGGCGTTGCCCAACAGGTTGATCACAATTTGCTCGATGCGGCTGGGGTCAGCATAGACCGACGGTAACTCTGGCGGGCACTGAAGCGTAATCACCACGCGATCGGTACTGACAAACTGGTCGGCAAACGGACGCACCAGCGCCGTCAGCAATGGGCATAGGGCCACGTCTTGAGCCTGAATGGGCAGATAGCCTGCCTCCAATTTTGAGAGCTCTTGCAGGTCATTGACCAGCCGTTGTAGCCGCGTTGTTTCCCCCGCTAGCCGCTGGTAGAGCTCAGATTCTGGAATTACAGTCCCGTCAGCCAAGCCCTCCAAATAGCCATGAATAATCGTCAGCGGAGTGCGCAGTTCGTGGGTGAGGTCGCCAATTAGCTCCCGGCGATGCTCTTCCACCCCCTCTAGGTCTGCCGCCATCCGGTTAAAGCTGCTGGCCAACCGCTGAATTTCGAGAATCTCTGAGGGGGGTACCCGCTCGTCTAAATGACCCGCTGCAAACGATCGCGTCACCTCTGTCATCTGATCGAGGGGTCGAATAATGCGGCGCGACACCCAATAGCTCAGCCCGCCCGCCGTTCCCCCACCGACTAAGATCGCCCACAGCATACCGCGGCTCCAGGCCGCCTCAAAGCCCTTGACCAATTGGGTCCGACGCTGCACGCTGAGCACCCCATTCTCATAGCGCTCCAGGGAGACGACAAACAGCCGTGGGGTGTAAAGGCGGCCAAAAACAGCCAGGGTCAAAATGCCAATCCCCATCACCGCCAGGTGAGAAAAAAAGAGTCGACTACGCAGGCTAACTTTGGCCATGGCAAAACCTAAGGCTGAGTCGAGGGGACGGTGGCATCGGTTGGGTAACGATGACGCATGGTAAGGGAGGTTAGGAAGCAAAGCCTCACGACTGTCTCGTCATACTTCTCGTCATACTAGAGACGGGCAGATCAAATTCCTAGGCTAGGCCGGGGTATTTTGCAGACCGGGTTGTTCCTCAGGCAAAATAGCGCCCTCTACGGGGCAAACCTGGAGACAAATGCCGCAGTCAATGCAGATCGAGAAATCAATCCAGTACCAGTCAGTACCCTTGGTATTTTTGCCCGGCCCCTCATGGATGCAGGCTACCGGACAGGCGTCGACGCAATCGGCTACCCCTTCACAAACGTTAGTCACAATGGTGTGGGCCACAGGCTCTCCTCACTGACATATATTCCTCACTGACATATATACAGATGGTATCTCTGGCCGATTGTCCTCTGCTCTATTCAGGCAAGGGAGGTCTTCGCGACCAGGAGTCATCGATCATCCCTCACGTTAGTTCAGGGCTTCAATATCTGGCAACCCGCTGGGCCCAATCCAGGCGATGCGGCTAATGTGGCGCTGCCGGGCCCGATCGCGAATGGCCTCAGATGATTCGCCCTGGGCTAGATGCACCTCGGCCCGTACCAGGCTAGCGGAGGTACGCAGGGTGTGGGCATAGGTAAAGGCCGCTGCCGCCGCCTGGGGCACGGTGGGCACCACCAGCCAATCGCTGGGGGGGGTATCCTGGGGCAGATGCCCCGTGGGCAGTAGCACCTGGTGCAGGGCCTCAATGTTTAGGACAAAACCAATCCCCGGAAACCCCTGACCCTGACCCTGAAAGACCCCCAGCAGGTGGTCGTAGCGGCCCCCCTGGCCCAGCACCTGGCAGCCCTGGTCAGGGCTGCTGACCACCTCAAACACCAGGCCGGTGTAGTAGTCAAAGGGCTGAATTAGGCTGAGATCCAGGGTAAGGGCTGTGCGATGGTCAAAGACCGGCCCAGGCGGGCCATCGCCCGTCATCACGTCTCGGATAAGCGCCACCAAAGACTTGAGCCGCTCCACTACGGCTTGGGTATCGGCCTCCAAAGGCAGTTGGGCTAACGCCTGGAGTACATCCTCAGGGTGGCCCCGCAGATCGAGCAAATCTAGAGCTTGTTGGCGTAGTGGCGGCGATAGGTCTAGCGCTTCTAACGCTACCCGGTCAAGACTGGCCAAGGCTTGACGCACAGCCTGGCGTTGATCGGGAGGAAAGGGAACCAGCAGAGCGTGGGTGAGCTGAGCATCCCCTAGAATCAGACGCCAACCCCTGAGATTGAGGTTGTTGAGACAGTCCAGCAGCAGCAGCACAATTTCTGCATCGGCGGCAGTGGCTCCTGCTCCCAAAAGCTCTACCCCGGCCTGATAAAACTCTTGCTGACTACCATAGCTGCCCTGGCGAAACACATTGGCATGGTAGTAAAGTCGCTGCGGGTAGGTGACCCGGGCTAGGCGGGCTACCGCCGTGCGAGCAATCGAGGCCGTCAGCTCAGGCCGGAGCCCAAGATGTTTGCCCCCAGAGGGATGCAACTCAATGACGGCGGCTTGATCAATGGCCCCACCGGCCATCAGGGTTTCCATGCGTTCAATGGTAGAGGTGATAATCCGGTGGTAACCCCAGCGCTGAAATACCTGTTCGAGTCGGGTTTCAATCCAGTGCTTTTGGGCCACATCGAGGGGCAACAGATCGCGAGCCCCGGCCGGTGGGTGGTAGGTCATTACTTCTTCTTGCCTCCAAACAGGCCGAAAAATCCACCCCCCTTATCCCCAGATTTGGCCTTAGTATTGCCTTTACCGGCCGGAGATCCGCCTGCCTTATTAACTCGGGCTTGCACCGCACCCGCCCGTTCGTCAGCGGGATCAATAGCTAACGCTCGCTTGGCATGGACACGGGCCATGGTACCTTGGCCAGCCTTGAGGTACAACGAAGATAGATAGCTATGGCAAATGCTGGAGTTGGGGTAGACTTTGACCGCCTCTCTCAGTTCCAGAATGGCGTGGCTGTAGTCTTTATCGGTTTCGTACTCCCTGGCCCGGTTGATGTAGCTCTCTACGATGGTAGCCTGGCTGCGGCGGGGTGGCGGCGGAGGCGCATCCCCAGGGGCGGCCGGAGAGCTAGTGGGCGTCTTCGCTGGTTGAGCCGATTGACGGCTTGGGGTAGCCTCGCCATCCGTAGTCCGGTATAGGTAAACCAGGTTTAACTCGCTCAGTTCGCCAATAACCTCAGAAATAGCCTCCAGCTGGTCAAACTGGCGCTCGACTAAAGCCCTGATTGACTGGCGATAGGCCAGTTCGGCCTGGGGAGCTTTGAGCAGCTCTTGGGCGGCGGCCGACGTCACCACTGGCGCTGTGTCTGACCGCCGTAAAGACTGCCCCTTAAGCTTCAGCACAATCGTATGTTCAGTGCTCGATTTCTCTTGGCTGAGGGTTTCATAGGCCGGGTTGACCAGCTTAGAAAGGATCTCGCTAGCTCGCTGGGCATCAGCTGCAGCTGCCCCAGATAAACTGTCAGGATGGAGCTTGCGGGCAATAGTCAGATAGCGTTTCCGCACCGCTTTGGCATCGGCGGTAATGGGTATGCCCAGCACCGCGTGATGATCGTCAAAGCCAAGTTGAAACAGCCCTTGATCTGGTTTCATGGTCGCTTATCCGAGGGGTGGCTCAGGAAATATTAAAACACTGAATAAAATACCGCTAACTCTATTCGAACACCCCCAGTTTAACCAGCCGCGATTTTTTTGACCGAGCTTGGCAACAAGTTTTGAGGTGAGCGACGCCTTGGCTAGATCAGCGGTGGCACCACTAAGGGTTTAATTTGTCCTAGGGTTTGGCTCATAGCCTGATGAATAGGGCCATTAGTAGCTAATAGTCGTCCTGTCTGAATATCGATGGGAGTACCATCGTAGGCGGTGACGCGCCCCCCGGCCTCTCGAACGAGGGCAATACCGGCGGCAATATCCCAGGGAGACAGCCCCCGTTCCCAGTAACCATCGAGGCGACCGCAGGCGACGTAGGCCAGGTCAATGGCGGCAGATCCACCCCGACGCACGCCCTGGGTGAGGTGGGTGAGGTGGCAAAATTCGGCGTAGTTGTTGTCGGGGGTTGTGCGGCGATCGTAGGCAAACCCGGTCACTAACAGGCTCTGGGCCAACTGAGCAGTGGTCGATACGTGAATGGGGCGGCGGTTAAGGGTGGCCCCCAGGCCAGTGGCCGCACGAAATAGCTCTTGAAGCATAGGGTTATACACGACTCCTAGGATCGGCACGCCCTCCGCTAGCAGGCCAATGGAGACTGAACAGAAGGGATATTGATGGGTGTAGTTGGTGGTGCCGTCGAGGGGGTCGATCGCCCACAGAAGCGCTGCATCTGGGTTGCCTTGGACGCCTGACTCTTCGGCCAAGATGCCGTGGTCAGCCGGCAAATGTCGGTTGAGAACAGCCATAACAGCGGCCTCGGCTTCTCGATCAGCTTCGGTGACCAGGTCACCTGGGCGACCTTTTTCGGCAATATTTGTCAGGTTGCCCCAGTGGTGTTGGAGCACGGCCCCAGCGGCTAGGGCGGCTTCGGTGGCAATGTCTAGCCAGCGCTGTAGGTCAGACTCAGGGGGCAGGGACATAGTCAGCAAGATTGGGAACAGGGAGGGAGAGCGATAACCTAGCCTGGTAGACTGCGGCGTAATATGGCTAACAGCTAGGGAGCGGGGGAGCTAGGGAGCAGTACGAGGTCAGTGCATAAACTAATCCTCTTCTAGGGGGAGACCCCTGCGGACTTTGCCTTTGCCAAAGTAGCGGCCAAACTGAAGCTCGTATACCTCGTCTTCGTCCTGGGTTTCGGCCCGAATGGCGCTTCTGGGATAGCTGACACAGAGTAGAGCATAGCCCTGGCGACGCAGGTCGGGCGATAGCCCCATCGCCTCGGGCTGATCGACTTCTCCTTCAATTAGGCGAACCGCGCAGGTGGTGCAGGCACCATTCCGACAGGCGAAGGGTAACTCTATCCCTTGGCTTTCTGCAGCCTGCAAAATGTAGCGGTCTGCGGGGATTTCTGCGGTGTAGATGCGTCCGGTTTGACGATGGTGAACCGTGACAGTGTGGGTGCGGGCGGTAGAGTCGGTAAGTGGCATAAACTCAGGCAGTAGGGCAGCGAATCTTTAAACGGCGCTATCGCCTAGTTACCATGCTCTCACGAAAAATTCCCCACCGGCAAATCGCGATCGCCTACGCCTAAATCTGATTGGGCCTCTGTTAACCCGCTCCATTGTTTGCTACGATAGCGACTCAGCGGTGTGATACCGCCTCCAGGAGAGATGGCCGAGCGGTTGAAGGCGCAGCACTGGAAATGCTGTTTAGGGGTGACTCTAACGAGGGTTCGAATCCCTCTCTCTCCGTCTTTAAAATCTTGATGACAGGTTTAGGCCATGGCTGACGTGCCTGGCACCTGCCCGACGGTGCAGAGTATCAGTGCCATTGGCCCGTATTAGCTGGCACAGCAATCTGGCGACGGGCTTGCCGTCGCTGGTGGGCCAAGCGCTCTAAGCTCAGAGAAATCACCCCCAGGGTTACCAAAATCACTCCCATCCACTGAATAAAGAGCAGGGCAGACTTGTCGCCGGGAGTGAGCAGGTAGGCCAAGATAGCGGTGACGACTGGCCCGCTGGCGGCCACGATAGAGGCCTGAGAGGCCCCTAGTAGCTTGACGCCATAGTTATTGAACAGGTACCCCAGCAGGGTTAGCAGGCCCAAGATCCCTGCGCCCAGGTAGAGGCTAAAGGGCTGGCTGGGTTCGCCAGGGTTGAGCCCCAAGAATGACCCCACAATCAAAATTAGGCTGGTGAGAATAAAAATGGTTGAAAACTGCAGCAAACTCACCGATACCGGGTGCAATCGCCTAAAGCTCAGCTGCATCGACACCAAAAATAAGGCGAAGGCGATGCTGGCCAAGAGAGCAGCCCCGACTCCCCACAGCGAAAGGCTATCGCCGCTGAGATCGGAGTAGATGCGGGGCAAGGCCGTAAACACAATGCCCATGCTAATGGCAAACATAACTACCAGACGCAGCGGCGTCGGGCGATCGCCAAACAAAAACCAGGCCAGGGGCACCGTAATCAGCGGATACATAAACAGCAGGGTGACCGCTACCCCTGGGCCAATATCGGCGATCGCTTTATAGATCAGCACCTGGGACAAAAATAAGAAAGCCCCACTGGCAATCACCTGCATCAGAGGCCGTTTGTCAGTACTTTGAAATAGCTGGCGAAGATCGTTGCCTACCGGGGGATATAGCCGGGGGGCGACTAGCGCTAGGAGCGGCACCACCACCACCATCCGCAGCCACAGCAGCAACAGCGAGTTGGGAATGTTTAAGGGCAACACCGCCTCCAGGGGGATGCGGCCTAACAGTTGACCGCCATAGCCAATCACCCCCACGATCACATTGTGTAGAGACAGCGCCAGGGTCGAGAGCATGACCAGGATGAACCCCATCTGGAGCTGGCCCGGGGTCAGACGAGGCTCACTGGCCTGGAAACCGGCCCGTTCGATGGGGTCTGGGGGCCGCAGAGAATGGGCGGGGCTAGGGGCCTGGCCTGGCGGTGTCTGGAGGGGGTGAGCTGCGCCCGAGGGGGATGGTAGAGTGCCTGGGCTGGCGTAGGCGGCCGCCGACTGTGGGCCTCGATAGCTGCCCATAGGCAGTACGGGCCCTGTTTCTGGGGGCAGACCCGCGACCGAGCTGGGCCCCTGGGCGGCAACACCATAGACATGGCCGGTTGCGGAGGGCGGCACCAGCTGGGTTTGCAATTGATTGCTAAGGCGGGCGACAAGGGCATCGAGCAGCGCCTCTCCCTGCTGTTCTAGGGTCTGCATACGGCCAATCTGTTGGGCCAGGGTACTGTGGTAGCTGGTGAGATCCTGCTGAAGCGATGCCAGGGTGCTCTGTAGGGTCGTATCCAAAGCCGCCAGCCCCTGACTGGCTGTATTGAGGGCCAGGGTGTCGGGGTAGAACCTGCCTGCCTGAAGGGCGTTGGCGTTAGTGGCCATCATCGCGGCCTCGAGCCGTCCCTGCAGGTGCGTCGCCAAAGCCACAGCCAAACGCTTAGCCCAGGCCTGTTGCTGGCTAATTTGCTGCTGGCTGAGGGCCTCAGCGTAGCTACTTTGAAGTTGCTGACGCTCGGCCTGAAGGGTTTGAAGATCGCCTTCGAGTGCTTCAACGTCGTCCATCAGCCGCTGTTTTTTAGCTTGCAAATGGGCAATATCCGCTGACAATTGGCCAGAGACCTGGTCGCGCAGAGCCTCTAAGTCTTGGCCCAGGGCCTGCAAAATTGCTTCAGCCGCGCTTGGATCGGTTGGAGCATGGGCAGGTACTGGGTGAGAATCGGGTTGGTAGTCTGCAGGCCCCATGGGTTTCTATACTCTAGAGATGCGTTCATCGTGCCATATCTCAGGGCACGGGCTAGGCAAGCAAATGATAGTCGTCTAGACCGCTCTTGGCGTTACGATTGCTAGTATTGTGCTCAAAAATCTGAAAAAGATCTCTAGTAGAGCCAGATTTAATAAGATGGCTAGGATGAGCCTAAAGCTGCAATCCATCGGTGAATTTCTGAGCGCTAGGCTGTCTAAGCGCATTGCCTACTGGGTGTTTTTAAGCATCGTCATGATCGAGGCGGTGATCTTGGTACCCTCAGTGCTGCGGCGGGAGCAGGAGTTGCTGAGCTATCTGAGGTCAATCTCTACAGCCCAAGCTCTGGGACGGCTAGATGCGGCTACCTTGGGCAATCTTCAAGATGAAGGGTTGGTCGAGTACCTGCAGGGCATTCAGACTAACCAGTTGATTTTAGGGGGGGCTATTTACGACATTGACGGGACTCGAGTCGGCAGCTTTGGGGAGGTGCCTCAGCTGACCTTGGGCCAGGGTGAGATGGGCTGGATGGCCGATCGCTACTATCGCCGCCAAAATCGCTACGACGCCACTTGGGATATGCCGCCCCTGCGCGATCGCTATGTGTTGGTGGTGCGCCACGACGCCACCTGGGTGCAGCAAGAATTCTTTGCGTTTATTGGCCGCATTGTCGGGCTAGTTGTCATTATCTCAATATTTGTTACCGGGGCCACGCTGGTGGTGTTGCGCCGCCTGCTGATTAAACCCATTATGCTGCTGCGGCAAGACCTGCTCGCGGCAGGCCGCGCCATTGGCACCGATCAAGACACCCACGGCTTGGCCTTTGCCTCCCTGTCCTATGCTCGCCCCGACGAGCTGGGGGACGTGATTACGGCGTTTGAGCAGATGTTTGGGCAGATCACGAGCGCGGTGGCGACCCGTAAGCAGAGTGAGACCCGATTTCGCACCCTGGTCGAGCAGGCCGTGGACGCGTTTTTTGTGATCGATGCCGCCGGTCAGATTGTGGATGTCAACCAG
Organism: Nodosilinea sp. LEGE 07088; assembly: GCF_015207395.1. GTDB lineage: Bacteria > Cyanobacteriota > Cyanobacteriia > Phormidesmidales > Phormidesmidaceae > Nodosilinea. Next base: position 124,921 of record NZ_JADEWX010000002.1, on the reverse strand, counting down.
AATGCCTGCGACAGCCTGGGCTATAGCCGGGAGGAACTGCTACAGCTATCGGTGATCGATGTGCAAATCACCGATAGTCAGGCCGACTTTGAAGCACTCTGGCAGCAGATGAAGCCGGGGATACCCCAGACTCGCGAGGGGTTAAATCGGCGAAAAGACGGCACCGAATTTCCGGTAGAAGCGCGCTTGGGGCGGCTCGACACCAACGGCGATTGCTATTGTCTGGCCCTGGTGCGGGATATTAGCGATCGCAAGGTTTCCGAAGCGGCCCAGGCCCGGCTGGCGGAAATTGGTGAACTGGCCGCCATGATTGTCCACGAGGTGCGCAGCCCCCTGACCACGGTGATGCTAGGGCTCGAATCCTTTCGCAGTCTCGAGCTGCCCGAGCGATTTCAAACCCGCCTCGACCTGGCCCTCGAAGAGTCAGAGCGGCTACAAAAGCTGCTCAACGAAATTCTGATGTACTCTCGTGACCCCGCCCTAGAGGCTGAAGCCATCGATCTCAATACCCTGATTCAATCCCTAGCGGTCACCCTCGATCACCATCCGAATAGGGATAACCCTGGCGCTGCGCCCCAGCTAGTCGTGACCACGCTGCCGACCCCGGTCACCATTCAGGGCGATCGCGACAAACTCAAGCAGGTCTTCATCAATCTCATCAGCAATGCCCAAGAGGCTTGCCCCGCCGACGGCGTAGTGACGTGGGTATTGCATCCCCCTGGGGCCAATCAAGTCACCGTCAGCATTCACAATAGCGGCGACCCCATTCCCCCCGAGGTGCTGCCGCTGCTGACCCGCCCCTTCTTCACAACTAAATCTTCGGGAAATGGCCTGGGCTTAGCCATTACCCAGCGTATTGTCGAAGCCCACCAGGGCAAGCTAGCGATTACATCCTCCCGAGAGGAGGGCACAACCGTAACAATTAGCTTTCCCGTCGTAGCTCGGCCACAGCAGTCTTAGCATTGATGCGGTGGCGGTGTAGGGATTGGATCATTGAGGGCGCACACCCCATCGGAGGAGACCAAACCTGAGCTTAAAACGCGTCCAGATCCAACGCTTTAGAGCCACCCTGCTCAATCAACGTCAAAATTTTCCCCAGCTGCGACCAAATCAGCAGACCGCTCAGCAGGGTCATTGGTACGCCCATGGCGTAGGCCGCCCGCGCTGAGAAACCAAACAGCTGAATCCCAGAGGCTAAGAATACGCAAACCCCAGCACAGATGCCAAAGAAGGGAATTTGCAATTTAGGGCCGCGCAAGGTGGCTAAAATACGGGTAGACCGTTTGCTATTCCACTCGTTGACCGACTGCTGAAGCGACGTGCTAAAGGCATAGCCCGAAGTCACTGCGGCCAAGAAGCCAGCAAAAAACAAAATATAGGGCGGTTGTGGATACACGGGCGTTAGGGAAGCGAAACAATAGTTTATTGTTCTTGATTATAGAGGAGAGTCGCCCCAGGGCTCAGCTGTTCGACCTCAACCCTGCTGCCTAGGTTTGCAAAACCTGGCGCAGTTCACCCACGACGGGCACCAATTCTTCGGCCCGCTCCAGGGAATAGTTGGCCAACGCCCCCCAGGCCACCCCAAGCACCTTATCCAAGGTGATGTCGTCTTTTACCAAGGCCCACAACCGCTGCACTTCTTGGGTATGGAGTCGGTCGTCTTCTGTCAGCGCTAGCACCAGCATCTGGCGCAGGTAGGTGCCTTCCTCAGACATTAAGAAATTGAGCCCAACGCCCGCCGTCGGTAACAGATCAAATCCCGAGTCACTGCGGGCGATCGCCAGCATATTTTCCAGCCGCTGCCACTGCAGCTGGCCATCCTGAAAGACGACCTCTAGCAGGCGCTGGCGCAGGGCCGGGGTCTCGCCCAGCAGCAGCCGACGAGCCACGTAGGGGTAGGCGACATTGACAATTTTGAAGTCGGGGTTAAGACTCAGGGCCAGCCCTTCCTGGGTGACCAAAGAGCGGATAATGAGGGCAAATTTAGCCGGTATCCGAAAGGGATATTCGTACATCAATTCCGAGAATTGATCGGTAATGGTTTTGAAGTTGAAGTCACTCACTTTAGAGCCTAGGGCACTGCCTAGAACTCGCTTGAGGGCGGGTACAATCGGGCCCAAATCAGTCTCTGGGGTTAAAAATCCCAGCCTGACAAAGTCTTTACCTAGGCTGTCAAAGTCTTGGTTGATCAGATGCACCACGGCATCTACCAGGGTTTCTTTAGTCAGCTGGTTGAGCTGATCCATCATACCAAAGTCGATGTAGGCCATGCGGCCATCGGCTAGGGCAAACAGATTGCCAGGGTGAGGGTCGGCGTGAAAGAAACCAAACTCTAGGAGCTGGCGCAGACCGGCAGTAACCCCAATCTCAATGAGCTGGTCGGGGTCGAGATTTCCCTGCTCAAGGGAAGCCATGTCAGTCAGCTTGCAGCCGTCAATCCACTCCAGGGTTAGCACTCGTCGACTGCAGTAGGGCCAATAAATCACCGGCACCTTGACCGTGGCATCGTCTTTGAAGTTGGTGGCAAACCGTTCGGCGTTTTGCCCTTCATTGAGGTAGTCAATTTCTTCAAAGAGCTTGGTGCCAAACTCGTCCACAATCAGGGTCAGGTCGTGGCCGAGGTTGAGAGGCAGAAAATGCCCTAGCCAGCCCGCTGCCCAGCGCATCAGGTATAAATCGCGGCAGAGCACCGGGCGGAGGTGAGGTCGCTGGATTTTAACCGCTACTTCTTCACCCGAAAATAGCCGTCCTCGGTAGACCTGCCCCAGGCTAGCGGCGGCCACTGGCAGCGGAGATAGGTGGCTGAAAATTTCCTCGGGGCTATGATCTAGCTCTGCCTCTAGAATGGCCATGGCCTCCACCGTCGGAAAGGGAGGCAGCTGATCTTGTAATTTGGTCAGTTCATCCAAAAAATCTTGTCTTACCAAGTCGGGCCGAGTCGAGAGCGCCTGACCAACTTTGATAAAGGTGGGACCCAAATTAGTCAAGACTTGGCGCAGCTGCACGGCCCGGCGGGGGCGATTTTGCTCTTCCCGGTTCAGCCACTGATCCACCTGTAGGCCCAGTACAAAGGTGCCTAGCCACCAGAGAATTTGAGCCACCCGCCAACCCAAGGTGACAATTCGCCAGCGAAAATAGCGGGCGATCGCTGCTGCGTCATAGGTACCCATCAAGGCCGGATCTATCGCTGCCACTGCGCTAAGTGCCCCTTACGTCACGGTTTGGTGCCTAACGGTAGGGTCGGCCAGGCAGAGGCTAATGCCCTCCCTGTTGGCAGCGGCCAAACAACCCAAAACCACCGCAGACCCCTAAGCGGTTAACTCACCTTAAATATAGTATAGAAAACTACAAACACTTTAACGATCAATCGCCCGGTTCTCAAGCGAGGGCTTAGCAGTACTGGGCGGCCTTGAGCCCGACCTGCGCTAAGGCCGCCTTGAGGGTTTGCACGACCTGAAGCTGCCGAGCTTCGTCTAACTCAGGAAACATCGGCAGTGACAACACCTGCTGGGCCGCCGCTTCGGCCTGGGGCAGATCGCCGGGCTGATACCCCAGGTGACGATAGACGGGCTGTAGATGCAGCGGTATGGGGTAGTAGACCATGGCAATCACGCCCGCTTCTCGCATTGCCTGCTGGACGCGATCGCGCTCTTGACCAGCCGCCGTGGCCTGGGTGAGACGCAGGGTGTATTGGTTCCACACCGACCGACCAAAGGTGGCATCCTGAGGGCAAATGACCTCAGATACGGCAGCTAGCAAGCTGCTATAGCGCTCTGCAACCTGGGCCCGCTGGTGGTTCCAGGTCTCTAGATGGCGGAGCTTAATCGCCAAAATAGTGGCCTGCACCGAATCAAGCCGGCTGTTGACGCCAATGGCCTCATGGTGATATTTGACTCGGCTGCCGTGCTCTCGCAGCATCCGAGCGGTATCAGCCAGGTCGGCATCGTGGGTCGTGAACGCACCACCATCGCCGCATCCGCCTAGGTTTTTAGTTGGGAAAAAGCTAAAACAGCCCCCGTGACCAATGCGGCCCACCGCCTGCCCCATCCACTCAGCCCCGGTAGCCTGGGCACAGTCTTCAATCACCGCCAGGTCGTGGCGGGTAGCCAACTCCATCACGGGCCCCATATCGACGGGGCGGCCAAACAAATGGACGGGCATAATCGCGCGGGTGCGATCGCTGATCGCCGCCTCCAGCTTGGTCACATCTAGGTTAAAGGTGGCGAGATCAATATCTACAAAGACCGGGGTGGCGCCCACCGCGCTAATCGCCTCGGCGGTCGCAATAAACGTAAACGGCGAAGTAATCACCTCGTCCCCAGGGCCAATTTTGAGCGATCGCAGCGCCAGATAAAGCGCATCGGTACCCGAGTTACAGACAATACAGTGCTCAGTGCCCACGTAGTCGCCAAAGGCCTGGGCAAAGGTTTCAACCACTGGCCCGTTAATGTATTGCCCAGAGGCTAGGACGTCAGCAACGGCAGCATTCACCTCGGCTTGAATCGTTTGAAACTGCTCCGTTAGATCAACTGGGGGAATTACACTCACTCGCTCACACTCACCTAGTGGATGGTCTTAGTTTACCCCACCCTATGGCTGCATCGAGGCCGATATCGGCCCAGGGGCGATCGCCCCTGGGCAGCTAGCCCAATGGGATAATTTTAAGTCTAGCCGTCTGCCAGTACTGCCCTGTGACCGACTTTTCTACCCTGCCCTGTGGCAGCCCGCCCCAAAGCCACGACCGTCAGCCCGCTGCTCGCTGGATGGGGCGGTGTCTAGAGCTGGCGCAGATGGCCCGAGGCTGCACCGCCCCCAACCCCTTAGTGGGGTGCGTGGTCATTCAGGGGGGCGTCGTCGTTGGGGAAGGGTTTCACCCAGGAGCGGGGCAGCCCCATGCCGAGGTATTTGCCCTGGCCCAGGCCGGGGCAGCGGCTCGGGGCGCGACCCTGTATGTCAACCTTGAGCCCTGTAACCACACTGGCCGCACGCCCCCCTGCACCGAAGCCGTGATTCGAGCCGGAGTCGCGCGGGTGGTGGTGGGCATGGTTGACCCAGACCCACGGGTCTCAGGCAGCGGCATTCAGCGCCTGCGCCAGGCCGATATTGAGGTTGAAGTGGGGGTCGAAGAAGCTGCCTGCCAGCGCCTCAACGAGGCGTTTGTGCACCGGGTGACCCACCAACGGCCCCTGGGTTTGCTGAAATACGCCATGACCCTCGATGGCAAAATTGCTGCCACCGGGGGGCACAGCACCTGGGTGACCGGCCCCCCGGCCCGGGCCGCTGTGCATCAGTTGCGGGCGACCTGCGATGCCGTTGTCGTCGGCGGCAACACGGTGCGCCAAGATAACCCCCGCCTCACCAGCCATGGCCACAGCCCCCACAACCCTCGGCGGGTGGTAATGAGTCGCCACCTCGACCTGCCGGCCCAGGCGCACCTCTGGGCTACGGAGGCGGCCCCGACCCTGGTGTTTACCACCCCAGTGGCTGACCCGGTGCGCCACCAGGCTCTGGTCGATCAGGGGGTGGAGGTGATAGTGCTGCCGACCTTAACCCCCCAGGCGGTGAGCCAATCTCTCTACGAGCGGGGGTGTGCGGCGGTGCTGTGGGAATGTGGGGGGCAGCTGGCGGCGCTGGCCTTAAGCGACGGTGTGATTGATAAGGTGTGGGCGTTTGTTGCACCTAAGCTGGTGGGCGGGCCAGCCGCACCGACCCCGGTGGGGGAGTTGGGGATTCGGCGGATGGACAGGGCGATCGCACTGGAGCGCACCACGTGGCATCGAGTAGGGGATGATCTATTGGTAGAAGGCTATGTGGAGGACGTGCCGCAGACTTAAGTTTGGGTGAGAGCACTGGTCTGCTAACAGGCGATAGATAGCTGAAAGCCTTATACTTTCCCAGCCCCAAGCTACAGATACTCTCAGTAGCGCTGGGAATCAGGGAGATATAGCGTTGTGCAAGTGAAACAAGTACACTCTGTTCCCTGCCACCTACTCTCTGTTCCCTTTGGCCTGTACTTAAGCAACATGAATAAGGCTGTAAGTTGGAGGGGATTTTGAGCCATAGAAAATAATGCAGGATTCTCGACCTACTCAGAGGTCTGACCGTCGCGTCGCCCTAACTCATAGACGCCGCAGCCCATAGCCGCAATCACGCCCAGGCTCACCGCCCAGCTGCCGCCCAGCGTCAGCGTCAGCCCATAATGGGTTACCCCGCCCACCGCCAAAAATGGCACCATGCCCAGCAATGACGCCGCTGGCGACTCCTCCCCCAGCCAGCGCTCGCACCGGGCAATCACGCGATCGGCTACCGGAGAAAAACCCCAATACAAGGCGATCGCCCATAGGGCAGTACCGGCAACAGTGGCCGTATCGACAACAGCAGACAGGTTAGGCAAAACAGTCACCAGGGTTAAACCAGGGCGCTAGCTCAAGATATTGGCAAGACTATAGTTCGCCTAGAGCAAATCGCGATCGGGGCGATAGTCGGACCGAGGCGGCGGTGAACCAGGGTCGTTGCGGTAGCGATCGTTGTACTCGCTACGGTTCTTAGGAGGACGACGGCGACGCACGCGATCGTCGCCGGGGCGAGGGCTACCGCCGTAGTAAGGGGGGCCGTCAGAGCGATCAACGGGGCCATCAACAGGGCGATCGCCATAGGGCGGGCGATTGTCGATGGGGCGGTCTACCGGGCCGTCATTAGGGCGCATAGGGCGGCCGTCACCATAGACATCAGGGGTATAGGGAGGGCGATCAATGGGCTCTTCACGCCCCCCTAACATCGGCCGGGGCCGACTGTAGCGATCGTCGGGGCCATAGTCGCGTCGGTCTAACTCTGCCCGCAGGTTAGCCCGGTTGTCGGGAGCGTAGGCGGGCGGGCGGCCTCCGCGGCTAGGCGGACGATAGCCACCGTAGTCACCATCGTTACCCTGGGGGCCAGAACGGGCCGTGTGGGGTGTTCTGGAACCAATGTTCTGAATCATCAGCGCTACCAACATGCCCACCATCAGCATCTGCTGAAAAGAGGGAATCAGATCCATCGTCAGGTTGCCGAGCAAAAACACCCCTGAGATCAGGAAAAGAATGGCATAGACTTTGTCGGAGTCGCGCTCGTAGCCGGGCTTCAGCCGCTCTAAAAAGAACAGCGCTACGGCGCAGATCACCATAAAAATGCCCAGCAGCAGGGGGACGGGGGTACCAAAATTCACGGTAAATTCCTCTTAGGCGATCGCCACTGCCGACTAAACACGTTAATTCTAGCTGACTTAACGAAAAAATCGGGAACGCCCAGCGGGTTCCCGACAACAACGCTACCAGAGCTTTGCCCTCAGACCTCGGCCTCAAGGGCAGAACTTCAGACTACTGACGCTGGATTTTGTCGCGCTGGCTCACAAACACCAGGAAAACGGTAGCTGGGACAACAATAATTACAGCACCGGCCAGAAGGCTCAGCAAGAAGTTAGTTAAAGACGGTGTCATATCTCTTGATCCTAATTAACGATTGAAACCGATTGTTACTAACCATTATTGATCAACTTATGCCCACCGCACCACGGCTCTACACCCTCAGCTATATATTCTCACCCTGGAGGCTCCCCAGGACACCAGTTCCTAGGAGACTAAAGCGTAATTTAGTCTCCTAGGAACTGGCCTGTAACTCGTCCAGCGTCGCCAGTACCTCTCGGCTGTGGATCACCGGCTGCACCCCCAAAAAGCGGGCCTGAATCGTGCCGTCGGGGCCAACAATGTAGGTGTGGCGCAACGACATTGCCCCCAGCCACGATCGATAGGCCTTACTCACCGCTCCCTTCGGGTCAGACAGCAGCGGAAACTCTAACCCCTCAGCATCGCAAAACTCAGCGTGAGACTCTACGCTGTCGGCGCTGATGCCAATCACCTGAGCGTTGCGGGCCTGGTACTCGGCTATATCGCGCTGAAACCGCTGGGCCTCGACGGTGCAGCCCGAGGTAAAGTCACGGGGGTAAAAATACAGCACCACCCACTGATTGCGAAAGTCGGCCAGAGCCACCTCCCCATTTCCCGAGTTGGTGGGCAGCGTGAACTCAGGGGCCAGATCCCCCAAAGGAATCTGCGCCCCGCCCAAAGCCTCAGCCTCAGCCGGAGCGACGACCCAGCTAAGCCAGGCTAAACAAACAGCGAGGGCAGCCCGAAGCAAACGACGGCGGTTCATAGAGAGTCAATCCTGCTAGCAAATCGGCAATGGGCATTTGGCCTAGAAAAGGCGCTGGCTTCAGGTCAGCAGTCGAAACATCCTGAAACCTATTTACTAAAGTTTACAATATTGCAGTGAACCGATCAGACCCCCGTCACCCCCCAGGTTATTGCCCATGACTATTGCTTCACCTCAAACTATTACCCTTGGCCCTGCGGGGCTGACCGTACCTGCCCTGGGTGTAGGCACCTGGGCCTGGGGCGACTCACTGTTTTGGGATTACGGCAAAGCCTATGGTGAAGGCGACCTACAGGCCGCCTTCGAGGCCTGCCTCGACGCAGGGCTGACCCTATTCGACACCGCCGAGATCTACGGCTTTGGGCAGTCAGAACGGTTGATCGGACAGTTTATGCAGGCCCGGCCCGAGCAGGCCATTGTGGCCACCAAATACTTCCCCCTGCCCTGGCGGTTCTCGCCCCAGTCCGTAGCCGATGCCCTGACCGCCAGCCTCGCTCGTCTCCAGGTCGCCTCGGTGGCCCTCTACCAGGTCCACTGGCCGCTGGATTTTTTGCTCAGCCAGCCAGACCTCATGCAGGCCCTGGCTAAAGAAGTGCAGCAGGGCCGCATCGGCGCGGTGGGGGTGAGCAACTACTCGGCCCAGCAAATGCGGCAGGCCCACCGATATCTGGCCGATCAGGGGGTGCCTTTGGCGGTCAACCAGGTGCAATATTCGCTGCTCAATCGCAAAATCGAAACCAGTGGCGTCATGGCCACGGCCCAAGCATTGGGGGTGACGATTCTCGCCTACAGCCCCCTGGCCCAGGGATTGCTGACGGGCAAATATACCCCCGAGGCAAACCTCAAGCCCGCCGGCGCCCGCTGGCTCGACCCTCGCTTCAGCCAGAAAGGCCTTACCCAGCTCATGCCTGTGATCCGAGCGCTGCAGGAGATAGGTGAAAAGCGCGATCGCACCCCCGCCCAGGTAGCCCTCAACTGGCTGATTGCCCAGGGCAATGTGATGCCCATTCCTGGAGCCAAAAACGCCCGTCAGGCCAGCCAGAATGCCGGGGCCCTAGGGTGGGAACTCACGGAAGATGAACAAGCCCAACTCGACCAACTCACCCAGGGGTATAGAGAGTAGGCGGTGGTGCCTATGCCAATGGCCGGGGGGCAAGGGAGCCAGGGGAATGGATTGCTCACGTGCCCCGCAGCACTGAACGGCTGCCATGCTGGCTGGGCCATACCCAATCGACTGAAGAAAGCGGCACACCTCTGGAGTTAAAGCCGGCCGCTGCGCCCTAACCTAGGTTGGTATCGGCCTTGCATCGCTGAGATGCTCTAGTTTGACAATTTGAGAGGTTAACAATGCATTGTCGCCAACAGGTTGCGGTCGGGTTGATGGTAGTTGCGATCGCAGCGGGGGGCGGCTCCATGTCTGCTCTATCCGCTCAGTCGGTGGAGACTGCCGCAGGCCAAACCAGCCTGGTTGACCAGGGCCGCCAGCAGGCGGAGCAGGGGCAGTTAGAGACCGCCATTGCCACCTTCACCGCTGCCATTGCCGCCGATACGAACCCTGCTGCCGCCTACTTTCATCGCGGGATCGCCCATCACGACCTGGGGGATTACGACCAGGCCATCGACGACTTTACCGCCGCTCTGGGTATTCGTCCTAACCATGCCGAAACCCTTTACTACCGGGGAGAGGCCTATACCCACCTCGCCGATGTCACAGCGGCCATGAGCGACTTTACCCAGGCAATCGCCCTAGCGCCTGACTTTGCCCGGCCCTACCTAGATCGCGGCATTATCTTTGCCTCCCTGGGCGATTTTCCCCAGGCGTTAAATGACCTCGACCAGGTGATCGCCCTAGCCCCCGATAGCGCCAATGCCCACTACAATCGCGGCAAGGTCTACACCGAACTGGGTCAGGCTGACGCCGCGATCGCAGACTTTGATCGAGCGATTCAACTCAACCCGGAGCTGGCCGAAGCCTACGGCAATCGCGGCATTCTGCAGTACCAACTGGGCAACACCCCCGCAGCCCAGGCTGACTTACAGCAGGCGGCTGACCTGTTTCAAGCCCAGGGCGACCAACCCAGCTATCAGCAAACCCTCTACTTTTTGCAGCAGGTGCAGTAGGGCAGCGGGCTGTTCTGGAGGCATTCCTCCCAGGGTTTAATCATCTGAACAGATCTTCAGGCGTCACGATTCTCCGTATCATGGAGGGGAGAGTGACCGATGAGTGGCATGACCCAAGCCCCCTCTGCTAAGACCTCACCACCGGCTGAAGCGCCGGGCTGTGATGCGCCACTGGTGCATCTAGATAGCGTGCGTCAGGTACAGCCTGAGATACTCGAAACCGACAAGGCCCAGCGGATGGCGGAGTTTTTTAGCGTGCTCTCTGACCCTCACCGGCTGAAGCTGTTGTCGGCCCTGGCCCAGCGAGAACTCTGTGTCTGCGACTTGGCAGCGGCGGTCAAAATGGGCGAGTCGGCGGTGTCGCATCAGCTGCGGGTGCTGCGATCGCAGCGTTTAGTCACCTACCGTCGCCAGGGTCGCAACGTGTATTACCGCCTGGCCGACGGCCACATTACCGCCCTCTACCGCGAAGTGGCCGAGCACCTCGACGAGTAAAATCACCTTGTCACCCTGGTCAACTGACAAAGCTGTGAACCCAGGTCTAGCCCTGCTCACCCCAGGGGCTAGACCTATACATAAAGACATCTCGGCTGTCAGAATATTGTGTATTATCTGAATAACCTTTCAGATGTTCAGCATACTTTCTCCCCGGTGCCCCAATGGCAGATAATCATGCCCCCCGCCATGGTCACGCCCCCTCCACTGATCTCGCAGTGTCCCAGGCCCACGACCACTGTTGCAGTCACGATCACAGCCACGGCAGCGAAGACTTTGATCTGCGTCGAGAGCTACGGCCCATCGCCATCGCCACTGTGCTCTTCCTCATGGGCCTGGTGTTTAACGACACTCTGCACAACACGCCCTTTGCCATCGCAGAGTATGCCGTGCTGCTGCCCGCCTACCTGATCAGCGGCTGGGGCGTGCTGACGACGGCGGGCCGCAACAGTTTGCGGGGGCAATTCTTTGACGAAAACTTTTTGATGACCATCGCCACCCTGGGGGCGATCGCCATTCACGAGATCCCCGAAGCCGTGGCGGTGATGCTGTTTTTCCAGGTAGGCGAGCTATTTCAGGGCTACTCGGTGGGGCGATCGCGCCGCTCGATCAAAGCCCTGCTCGAAATTCGGCCCGACAGCGCCAACCTGAGGGTAGAGGGTGGCCTTCGCCAGGTTTCCCCCGCCACCGTCAACGTCGGGGACGTGATCTTGGTGCGCCCTGGCGAAAAGATACCCCTCGACGGGGAGGTGGTAGAGGGCAAATCGCAGCTAGACACCTCTGCTCTCACAGGCGAATCGGTGCCGCGCCCGGTGGCCCCAGGCGACACCGCCCTGGCTGGCATGATCAACCAGGCGGGTGCCCTCACCCTGCGCGTTACCAAACCCTTTGGCGAATCGTCCATTGCCAAAATTTTAGACCTGGTCGAAAACGCCAGCAGCAAAAAAGCCGACACCGAAAAATTCATCACCCGCTTTGCCCGCTACTACACCCCGGTGGTGGTGTTTCTGTCACTGGCTGTGGCGTTGCTACCGCCGCTGTTGATCCCTGGAGCTAGCCAGACTGAGTGGGTCTACCGCGCCCTGGTGCTGCTCGTCATCTCCTGCCCCTGCGGCCTGGTGATCAGCATTCCCCTGGGCTACTTTGGCGGCGTGGGTGGAGCGGCGAAACGCGGCATCTTGGTCAAAGGTGCCCTGTTTCTAGATGCCCTCGCCCAGGTCAAAACTGTGGTCTTCGACAAGACGGGCACCCTCACCCAGGGCAACTTTCGGGTCACCAATGTGGTGACCCACAATGGGTTAAGCCAAACCCAACTGCTAGAGCTAGCGGCTCACGTCGAATCCCAGTCAAACCACCCCGTGGCCCAGTCAATTCGGCAGGCCTATGGTCGGGCCATCGATCACTCCACCGTGCAGGGCTACGAAGAAATCTCAGGCCATGGCATTCGCGCCCAGGTGAATGGCCGCACGGTGCTGGCGGGCAACGATCGCCTGCTGCACCGCGAAGCCATTCCCCACGATGTCTGTGTGGTGGCGGGTACCGTGGCTCACCTGGCCGTCAATGGCGAATACAGCGGCCACATCCTGATTGCTGACGAGCTGAAACCGGATGCCGCTGAGGCCATTCGCGCCCTCCACGCCCAGGGGATTCAAACCGCTATGCTGACTGGCGACAGTCAGTCAGTAGCCGACCGTATTGCCAGCCAGCTTGGGCTCGACCAATACCGGGCTGAACTGCTCCCCGAAGACAAAGTAGCGGCGCTAGAGGAATTTTTGCACCAGGCCCGCCAGACCAAGGGCAAAGTCGCCTTTGTCGGCGACGGCATTAACGATGCCCCGGTGATTGCCAGGGCCGATGTGGGCATCGCCATGGGGGGCCTAGGGGCCGATGCCGCCATTGAAACCGCCGATGTGGTAATCATGACCGATTCCCCGGCGAAGGTCGCCGAAGCCATTCACCTTGCCCATAGAACCCTGGGCATCGTCTGGCAAAACATCATCCTGGCCCTGGGGGTAAAGGCTGTTTTTATTGCCTTGGGGGCAATCGGTGTGGCCACACTGTGGGAAGCGGTATTTGCTGACGTGGGCGTAGCGCTCCTGGCCATTTTGAATGCCGGACGCATTCTCAGGTAGTTTTCTAACCGGGAGCCTCGCGATCCAAAATTAAGGTCACCGGGCCGTCATTGTGAATATCGACCTGCATCATGGCCCCAAATTTCCCCGTCTCGACCCGCTGGCCGCTGGCCCGCAGCAGAGCGACAAACTCGTCGTACAGAGCTTCTGCCTGGGCCGGGGACGCCGCGCCATCAAAGGACGGACGCCGCCCCTTGCGACAGTCGCCGTAGAGGGTAAACTGGCTCACCACCAGCAGACCGCCCCAAATATCTTGAACGGAGCGATCCCAACGGCTGCTGCCTGGCTCGGGAAATAACCGCAGGTCTAGGCACTTGCGCGCCATCCAGGCCAGTTCGGCAACCGTATCGGTGGGGGCAATGCCCACCAGTAGGGTCAACCCCTGGCCAATCTCCCCAATCACAGTGCCATCGACGGTCACGCTGGCGGCGGTGACCCGTTGTACTACGACTCGCATATTGCCGGGGGCACAAACTGCTCTTGCCATACCGTGCGAATGCGATCGGCGGCACGGGTCATCTCGGCCTCAGTCGGGGGTTGGCCGAGGGTGCGAAAGACTTGCAGCTCTAGCCCTTTTAGCCCCAATTCTTGGGGATTGTGGCCATCAGGATAGCGGGGCTGGAGCACAAAGTGGACATGGTAGGGCGGCTGGTCAACCCAGAGGCTGACGTAGACGCGCTCAGCCGCCATCGCCAAGGCGATCGCCGCCGACATCTGCTGCAAAAATGGCCCCAGGGACGCCGCCTCTGCCATCGATAGATCCCACAGGTTCTCGCGGTGGTTGCGGGGCTTAATTACCACCGAGCCGAGGCCGTAGGGGCCAATGCAGTGGTCGGCTACCCACCAGGGATTTTCGGCAATAGTGCCACCGGGGACTGACTGCTGACCCGCCAAAATCTGGCAGGCCAAACAGTCAGGGTGGAGCTGGGGTAGGGTTCCGTTATCGGTCATGGGGGGAAGCAAATACCGATATGAAAGCGACAGGTAGTTCTGGCCCTACAGTTGGCCCTACACCTGAATCATGACCTGGTCACCCTCAATCTTAGCGGCAAAGGTGGTGAGGGGCTGGGGCGGGGGGCCACCGCTGACGGTACCGTCGGGGTTGTAGCTACCCCCGTGGCAAGGGCAAACAAACTTGCCCTGAGCGCTATCCCAATCCACGGTGCAGCCCGCGTGGGTGCACACTGTGCTCACCGCTAGTAGCTCCCCTGACCCACCAGGGTCACGGATGACCGCCAATTTTTCGCCTTGGAAGTCGTCGCTGGTCAGACTGCCCTGGGCATCGAGGTCAGCCATGCTGCCCAGGGCAACAAACTCGCCACCGCCAGCGTCTGCGGCAGGCTCTGAGTCAGATTGGCAGGCGGCGATCGCAAGCGGCAGCGAGCTGGCCAACAGCCCTAGGCCCAGTAAATTAAATTCCCGACGCTTCATCGTTACGCTTCCTTTAGTAGTGCTGGCGCTTAGTAGTGCTGGCTCTGCTTTGTTTGCCAAATCTATTTACCAAATCCCTGGCCCCGCTTGGGCGAGGGCAGGCACAGGCAGGCATTCAGCTGTTCTCTCAGAGCATCGTGGTCGAGGCCCTGGCCAATCAGCACCAGCTGGTTTTTGGGTTCCCCCTTCCACTGGTCATCGTCGAGGGAAAAGCGCTTGCCGCTGAGGTGAAAGATATGGCGCTTAGGGCTTTCGTCGAACCAGAGAATGCCTTTAGCGCGAAATACCGCCTCGGGGAGTTGGTTGTCGAGAAAGTGCTGAAACTTGCGAATGGCAAAGGGGCGATCGCTGGCGAAGGAGAGCGACGTAAACCCATCGATAGCGAGGTGGTCAGAGTGGTGAGGCCCATGCTCGTGGGCATGCTCGTGGCCGTGGTCATGCTCACAGTGGCCATGGTCATGATCGCAGTTGCTGTGGTCATGAGCTCCATGGTCATGGGCCTCATGGTCGTGCCCGGGGTGGTCGTGCCCGGGGTGGTCGTGCCCGGGGTGGTCGTGTCCGTGATGATCGTGGTCGTGGGCATCAGCGCTGCTGTCGCTGCCAAAGTACTGGTCAGACTCAAACAGCCCCACGCTCAGAATCAGCGGCAGGGGTACCGCCGACTTGGTGGTGCGCAAAATCCGCGCTCCCTCTTTCACATCGCGAATCTTGACCTCCAACAGGTCGAGATCGGCATCATCGACCAGATCAGCCTTATTCAGCAAAATAATG
Source organism: Nodosilinea sp. LEGE 07088 (assembly GCF_015207395.1). Classification (GTDB taxonomy): domain Bacteria; phylum Cyanobacteriota; class Cyanobacteriia; order Phormidesmidales; family Phormidesmidaceae; genus Nodosilinea. The sequence goes on along the minus strand of NZ_JADEWX010000002.1, from coordinate 109,784 downwards.
TCGCCGTAGGCAATCTGGTTGTGGGCCGCCTGGCTATTGAAGAGATCCAGGCTGTAGTTTTCGGCATCGACCACGGTCACAATTGAGTCGAGCCGGGTCATGTCGCGCAGCTCGGTGCCCAAAAAGGTGAGGGCAATGGGCAGGGGGTCGGCTAGGCCAGTGGTTTCAACCACCAGGTAGTCAATCTTGTCCTGGCGTTCGAGCACTTTGTACACCGCTTCCATCAGGTCGTTGTTGATGGTGCAGCAGATGCAGCCGTTGCTGAGTTCGACCATGGTGTCGTCGCTGTTTTCGGTGGCGATCAGCAGGTCGTTGTCGATACCAATTTCACCAAACTCGTTGACCAGCACGGCGGTTTTCAACCCCTCCTGGTTGGCCAGAATATGGTTGAGCAGGGTGGTTTTGCCGCTGCCCAAAAAGCCGGTAATGATGGTGACGGGCAGACCGTGTTTGGTGTCATCCATAGCCTGGGGCTGGATGGGAGGCGCAGCGGTAGACATGGGTGCTCAGCAGATACAGGACATTCCCCATACTAGCGATCAATCTGGGGCTGTGACTGTTAAGCGTGAGATTGTTTAAGGGATGGGCGGTTGAGCTTGCCCCAGAGACCCAGCCTGTCACCAGCGCACCGGCTCTCTAGTACAATTGCATTGATTTCAATTCTTCCTGACTGATGGCTTCTCCCCCTGCTTGCCCCACTCGCTGTGGCTGGGTGCACGATGACCCGCTTGAGGTGGCCTACCACGACACTGAGTGGGGGGTGCCGCTGCACTGCGATCGCAAACACTTCGAGTTCATTATTCTCGACGGCTTCCAGGCCGGGCTGAGCTGGATCACCATTCTGCGCAAGCGCGAAAATTTTCGGGCAGCCTTCGATGACTTTGACCCGGAGGTTGTGGCCCGCTACGACGACGCCAAGCAGCAGGAGCTGTTGCACAATGCCGGCATTGTGCGCAATCGCCTCAAGGTTGCAGCGGCCACCCGCAACGCCCAGGCGTTCCTTGAGGTGCAAGAAACCTTCGGCAGCTTCGATCGCTACATCTGGCAGTTTGTCGATGGCAAAACCATGCAGAATGCCTGGGCCACCATGGCCGAGGTGCCCGCCCGCACTGATATATCTGACGCCATGAGCAAAGACCTCAAGCAGCGCGGCTTTAAATTTGTCGGCTCTACCATTTGCTACGCCTACATGCAGGCGGCGGGCATGGTCAACGATCACACCACCGCCTGCTTTCGCTATCGAGAATTGGGCTAAGCGTGTTCCATTTCGCTACTTCGGCACAGAACTCGTTCCGATGTGCGGCGACTATTCGGTGTTGACGCTACTTGATATAGCAGATTGCATCATTGTGTGATGAGCCAGCTATCGAAGCCCGCCACTATGCGATCGGAAATCAGGGCAGCAGCGGTTCAGGACACCTGGCCCTGACCAATCCAAAAATATTGCCACAGTTAATTTAGCTAGGACACTTTGGCTGGCGGAATCCTCTGGTAGGGGCATTGCATGCAATGTCCCTACGGCGAACCTGCCCTAACCGAATAGAGGTTTGCCATAGTCATCCAACCCACGCCGCAATCGATTAGGCCATCCAAACCGCACTGGCGAACAATAGTATCAGGCAAACAGCGCTAAATTTGAGAGATTCGTTCCTGCGACCTGGTTTATGCCCGTTGTTCTCGCTCTGTTTGCCAAATCCTTGTTTACGATGTTTGTGGTGATCGACCCGGTCGGGCTAGCGCCTCTGTATCTGGCGCTGGTGCGCGATCGCTCCGAAGACGAGCAAACTCAAATCGCCACTCGGGCCGTCTTGGTGTCTGCCGCCATTCTCCTCGTCTTTGGGCTCACTGGGGCCTACGTGCTGCACAACCTGGGCATTAGCCTGCAAGCCTTTCAAATTGCGGCGGGGTTTTTGCTGTTCAAAATTGCGATCGACATGATTTTTGTACAGCAAGAACGCGAAACTGAAGCCGAAGCTAAAGAAGCTTCCAACCGAGACGATGTGAGCGTGTTTCCCTTGGCCATTCCCCTAATTGCCGGGCCGGGCAGTCTGGCCAGCATTCTGGTGCTGTCGCGGGAATCGACCAACTACTACCTGGGGCTGAGCGTCGTGCTGGCCGCCGCCGGGGCGGTGCTGCTGTTGTGCTACCTGTTTTTGCTGCTATCGCGGCCCCTGGCCAAGCTGCTGGGTCAGATTGGCATCAACGTGGTCACCCGTGTTTTGGGCGTGCTGTTGGCAGCCCTGGCGGTGCAGTACATGCTCGATGGCTTGCTCAGTCTGCTTCAGCTGCCCCCCGCCCAGGCCTTTGGCACCGAGGCTGCACCCCTGGATTCCTGATTGGATAGCCGATCCAAGGGTAATTACCTCGACGCCATACCCTGACCTCTATAGGGGCATTGCAGTGCCATGTCCCTACTAGATCTCCGCCACCGCGCGCTCGATCAGGCGGCGGGCCAGGGTTTGGGTGCCAGTGTGCTCGTAGTATTTCACCGACATATCCAGAAACGCGCCCAGGTAATCGAGCTTGCCCTGGGAGCCTTCGATAAACCCGGCCAGGTTATCGACTAGCTTGCTCTGGGTGATATTGTTGTCGCTGACGAAGCGATCCATCCAGCCCTGGGTCGACTCAAAGGCCTCGGTCATAAACGACAATTTGGCCTTGTCGTTGTTGCCCGGTATCTCTTGTTTAATGCCCTTGAAGGTCTGGTTGCCGTCCAGATCGCCGGGCCCCATACCCTTGATAGCGTTGAGTGCCTTAAGCGAAAAATCGGCCCCAAGGGGGATGATGCCATCGAAGCTGACCAGAGCCGCCATGCGAATCAGCGACTCACTGCTGTAGTCGCCCAGGGCGGCGAGAAAGTCGCCCAGGCTATCGCCGGGTATACCGCTAATTTTGCAGAAGGCGACGACTTCGGCCACTAGCTTGACCACTAGGTCGATGGTTTGGGCTTTTTCGGGCTTGGGGGAGAGGTTTTTGAGAAAGCCCAGAAAAGTGTCCTGGCCAATGCGGTTGGCCAGGGCGGCAGCCCCCAGCAACCCCGAGGCCGAGTCAACGGTTTCATAGAGCCAAAGGGCACTCTGATAGCCCTGCTTTTTGTCGTTAAAGAGGGCGATCGCTCGTTCGCCAATGGCCTGCACCATGGCCTCATCGGTTTCGCCGGTGACGGTTTTAATGGTGTGGTCAAAGCCCACCAGGTTGTTCCACTGGCCGGGGACAACGGTGTCGAGGGTCTTGAGCGCCCGTACCGTTAGCCCCCCGGTGGGAAGCTTATCGACAATTTCGTAGATTTTTTTGCTCACAACTTACTCCTTATGGTTTGCCGTTGCTGAGATCACTGCGGATTGAGCTGCCGATTTATTAGGAAGCCGACTGAAGGATGGGATCGGTGCTCGGCGCTGGAGGCGCCTTAATTGCTGGCTTTGCTGGGGTGACTACCGTATCGGGAGCCTTAGGCGCGGCGCTGGGAGCCGACTGAGCTGGAACGAGGGCGGTATTAGGAGCCTTGGTTTGGGCACTGGCGACGGGCTTAGCCGGAGGCCTAGATAGGGCCGCCGCCTTGCCCGCCGGGGTAATAGCTCCTTTGAGCTCAGCCAGTCCTTTGAGGTCAAACTTTTGTAGCCAGGCAACCCGATCTGCTTTAGCAAAGGCTGGATCGCGGGAAAGCACCTTGACCTGGTAGCGACCGTTAACCAACAACCCAGTGCCGGTAGTGCCCTGGTCTACCGCCGGAAAGCCGTCGATCGACTCGGTGGCTGAGGTATATTTCTCGGCGGCGGCAGGCAAGCTGGTAGTGTCGCTAATGGTAAGCATGGCCAGGGTCTTGCCGCTCTGCTCAAGCTTGTACTCGGCAAACCCTTTCTTCTCCTGGTAGGGCGTAACGGTGTAGCCCTCCTGGCTGTCGGGGAAAAACTGGTTGAAGGTACCGCCCTTCTCAGCTTTTTTATCGACCGCTGCGGGTGAACCAAACCCGGTGGTATCTTCTTGCACCTGGTCGTATTTAGATGGGGCCGACGTACAGGCCGTAACTAGCAGCAGCAAGCACACCATGAGGGGCGCCAGCCGCCGTAACCAGCGGGTAAAACTCATAACCACTCTCCTTACACAAGCAAAAAAATGGAATAGCCACAGATAACACCCGGCTATCCCTGGGAACTACCTTTGACCCTGCCACAGAAACCTGACGCTTCTGTAAGCCGGCATTATCTTTTAACGAAAAGCGTTAGGGGCAAGATTTACCGGAGTGTTCTAAGCTTAGACTCCAGGCATTAGGTCGCCATCTGTCTCAGTGCAGATTAAAGCCCCAGGGCCACTTTGAACTTCTCCAGGGCTGCGGCCTCCGCCTCGCTGACCTTATTGCGGCCAGAGCCAAATAGCCCCTGACCCGCCGCCTCGGCTACGGCCACACCGCAGTCGTAGATAAACTGTTTGTACTCGGCAACTTCGGCTTCGCTGGCCTGACCCGCTACCACTGCCAGAGCAGCATTGATATCGGCGATCGCATGGTCGATCATGGCCCCTGACTCGACGTCTTCGGGCTTGATCTCGGGCTTGTCGAGTTTGACCTGTTTTTGCTTGAGGGCCTCTTCAGAAAAGGCGGCCTGAATGATGGAATTTTGGGGGTATTTCTCAGCCGCCCCAGCAATGTGCTTGGCCATGGCCGCCGCTTCGATGGCCGTGGACACAATGCCCATATCGACCATAGCTACCGAAAGCCCGGTCATCATGGGGGCTTTGACCAGGGTTTGCAGATCTGCGATCGCATAGTCGCTCATGGGTTACCTCACCGAAGGATGAAACAGGGGGACGGTTATTCGCCAATCCTTGTTCTTTAGAGTACGCACAAACGGTTAAAAATCCGATCACAATTGTCCGTCCCCACTTCCTCAGCCGCGCCTCATTTCCAAGCCGGGTGTGGGATGCTAGAACTCTATCTGGAGTAATGAGCAACCCCTGTGAAATTCGCCTTCATCATCGACCCCATCCACCGCCTCGACCCCGGCCACGATACCAGTGTCGCCATGATGGAAGCCGCCCAGGCCCGGGGCCATGAGGTTTGGATTACAGCGGCGAACGCCCTCAGCGTGGTAGAGGCTAAGGCCCTGGCGCTGATACAGCGGGTGCAGCTCACCCCGGTAGAGCTGGTGGACGGCCTGTGGCAAGCCCCCTCCCCCTGGTTTGAGCTGGGTGACCTGGTGCAGCGCCCCCTCGAAGAGATGGATGCGGTATTTATGCGCACCGACCCGCCGGTCACCGTGCCCTACCTCTACGCCACCTACATTCTTGACTACGTGAATCCAGCTAAGACTCGCGTAATCAATGCCCCCCAGGGGCTGCGGGCCGCTAACGAAAAAATGTATGCCCTCCAGTTTACCGAGGCGATTCCCGAAACCATTGTCAGCCAGAGCAAGGCGGTGATTCGCGCCACCGTAGAGCGGTGGGGGTCGGCGGTGCTCAAGCCCCTGGGGGGCAAAGCCGGAGAGGGTATTTTATTTTTGCAGGCGGGCGATCGCAACCTCAACTCCATGGTCGAAATCAGCACCCGCCAGGGCCAGGAGCCCGTGATGGTGCAGACCTACCTGCCCGCCGCCAAAGACGGCGACAAGCGGATCATTTTGCTCGACGGCGAGCCTATCGGCGCGGTCAACCGCATCCCCACCGGCAGCGAGTTTCGCGGCAACATGGCGGTGGGTGGCCGCATCGCCAAGGCCGACATTACCGATCGCGAACTCGATATCTGCCGCCAGCTCGCCCCCACCCTCCAGCGCGATGGCCTCTATTTTGTCGGCATCGATATCATTGGCGGCTACCTCACCGAGGTCAATGTCACCAGCCCCACCGGCATCCGCGAGATCGATCGCCTCAACGATGTGCGCTTGGGCGACCAGGTAAGTACCTGGGTCGAGCAGGGAGAATACGGTCCCAACACCTAGAACACCGGTACAGAAACCCGGTTTTTCAGCCAGAATGCCAGTCATGCCGTTAGGGCAGTGACAAAGAAACCGGGTTTTTAGCCATCCTGTACCGATGCTCTAGTCTTCTGCGGTTAGCGTGATGGGGGCAGCAGCGAGTCTTGCCATGGCAGCTCAATTTCTTTGGCTCTACTCTTGGATAGTAGGTCTATTTCCACCCCAGAGTACTAGCCTCCTTCATCGGGCTCGGGATCTGGGTTTCGTGGGGGATACCTGACCGCTTAATATCGATCTAGCAATAGCTTTGATTCTGCTTCGAGAGTCATCCCCTGCATGGCGGCTAGCTCTGCCCGCCGCACAGCCAGGTGAGTCTGGGCCAGGGGTTTGCCCAGCGCGTCTAGCAAAATAGCATCGTTTTCTAAAGCTGCGATCGCCTCATCTAGAGACTGAGGCAACAGGTCAATGGCGCGATCGCGGCGCTCTGCCTCTGACAAACTACCCGGGTCTTGCTGTACCGGGTCGGGGAGGGGGGTGCTTAGGGCAATGCCGTCTAGCCCTGCTGCGATCGCGCCTCCCAGGGCTAAATAGGGGTTAGCCGCCCCATCTACGGTTTTCAGCTCTAAGTGGGTGGGGCTTGGGAAGTTCAAGTTGCTGGGCACCCGCAGGGCCGCCTCCCGATTGTCCATGCCCCAAACTCGATAGGCTCCACTCCAGCAGTGGGGCTGTAAGCGACGGTAGGAATTGGGGCTGGGGGTTGTGATCGCCATCAGCCCCGGCAAATGGTGCAATAACCCAGCGGTAAACGACTGGGCGATCGCCGAGAGTCCTCCATTCTCCCCAGGCATGAGATTGCGTTGACCCGCTGGGGCCTGGCCTGGCCCATCGCCCTGCCACACGCTCAAATGCAGATGGCAGCCGCTACCCGCGTGGGCCTCAAATAGCTTCGGCACAAAAGAGGCTACCAGACCATGCTGGTAGGCCACAGCTTTGACCGTTTCACGATAAACAATATGCTGGTCAGCCGCTGCCAGGGCATCGGTGTAGCGTACCGAAATTTCCTGCTGCCCCGGCCCCGACTCCGGGTAGTACTGCTCAACGGCAAGACCCTGGGCACTCAAGGCATCGGCGATCGCCATCACCACCCCCTGATGTATATCCATCGCCAGAGTGGCCGCAAACGGGCTCGTATCAGCGGGCTGAATCAGATCATCGTCTCGCCGCAGCAGATAAAACTCAGGTTCAAAAGCAGCCTTTATCACTAAGCCACGGTCTGCCGCCCGCTGCACCATGCGACGCAAAAACTGTCGCCCACACCAGGGCCAGGGTTGCCCATCTTTTACCATTTCCCCCATCACCCGCGCCTGACCAGGAGCATAGGGCAACATTTGCACAGTTTCCCAAACCGGTACCAACCAGACCTCACCCACTGGGCCTAGCCCACTGCCTGGGGCAACCACATCGGCCACTACCGAAATTGCTTGCTGTGCCGCCGATAGCCCTACACCACAGCAGGTGAAGTCTTGATGCAATTGGCGGGTCAAGGCATCAATATGCATCGCCTTGCCGCGAATCATATTGCCATTATCACACCACACCACTCGCATAAAGCGAACATCTCGCTCTTCTAGCCAAGCTTGAAGAGTGGCGGCATGATCTGGCATGGCTATCTCCGGCATAGGCATCTCTGAGAGTAACGTGATCTAAACCCACCACACAGTTAGTTACCCAACGGCTCAAGTTGCCATCATCAGGAAATCTGCAGCCTCCGATGACATTTGGTCACCCGAACAGAGTATATATCCCTCAGACATGTCCCATAGCCATCACTCGCGCCCATAGGCAAACCTTTCCGAATCTCACTCAAGCTGCGCCGTACATTCTAAAATTAGCCGCTGATTCACCAAGGCGTAGGGTTGCACAGCCAATGCTCGTCGAAATGCCTCAATTGCCTGACGATGCTGACCGATCGCGGCATGGCAAAGCCCCAGCCCATGGAGCGCCCCAAAATGATAGGGCACCAGAGCAACTACCTGCTGACAGTCAGCCATAGCCTCCTGGTAACGATGCTGTAAAAAGTAGAGTACAGCCCGGCGGTTCCAGGCTTCAGCAAAATCGGATAGCTCAGTCACCAAGGTCGTCAGCAGATCCTCAGCCATATCTAGGCTCCCTTCATCGATCAGGGCTTGAGCCTGTTGCAACCGTTGGTGGCCTACATCACCCTTTTGATAAAACCAGCTTTGCCATAGGGCAGCCGTGGCTAACTCCCGCTGATATTCATCTTCCTGCTTTAAGCTTTGCAGCAGCACCTCTAGGGTCGAGTCATCCATCATGACTATACTTAAGCCTCAGACCTGCGCATCTATTATCAGGCATTCGGTCTAAAATGGCTGCAAGTCAAGCCCACAGCCCCTTCAAGGCATCATCAGACTTACCACAAGTAACAATAAATAAATTCATTTATTCGAAATTGTGAGCTGTTCTAAGCGAATGGGCAAACTACAAAGGTGCAAGGGATAAGCCCAACGTACCGAGACTGTTTCTACCGCTTCATTGCAGTGGCAGTCGGAGGCACCGAAGGATAGTCTCCTTGCAGTTTAATTACACACACTAAATCGTTTAGGGGTTCAAAATCATGGCTGTTGAAAAAGTAAACTCTTCCTCCAGCTTGGCTGAAGTTGTTGACCGCATTCTAGACAAAGGCATCGTTGTGGATGCTTGGGTTCGTGTTTCTCTCGTAGGTATTGAACTGCTTGCCATTGAAGCCCGCATTGTAATCGCCTCCGTAGACACCTACCTGAAGTACGCCGAAGCCGTTGGCCTGACCGCTCAAGCTGCTGTACCTGCTGCTTAGAAAAGCATCTCTCCTCTTCGCGATATTGGGGCAGTTAGGGCAGGTCATCTGCTGCTGACCTGCCCCATAATCTCGATCTAAACCCAATAGAACATCATTTTCCACTGCAGTTTTAGCTTCAAAGCCTGAATTTAATCAGGTAGTTAGAGCTAATGCTGCCTTGATTGTCCTTTAAGGCAAGTCTGCCATTGGCAAGCCCAAGGACAGCGCTTTGTGTTTCGTTTAAGATGCTGAAATATCAGTTTCTTAGAGTCTACCATTCATCAATTTTCTGCGCTGTTCCCTTCTCCATTACCACCCTAACTAACCTCAATTTCTTCACTCCGTCTCATTTGCACCAAGGGAGAGCAGTTCTGTGACAGCACTTTATGACCAGTGGCAAGCCGAACGACAACTACGCCAGAGCGAGGTGGTCAACCGGCGCGATCAAGTCTCTACCGACTTGGAGCGCTGGCAGGCTAACCGGCTGGCCCAGGCTGTACAGCTACGCCAAGACCTCAATGACTTGATGGTTGACCTGCGAACCAACACTACCCTGCGGTTGGCTCAAATTACCGAAGACCGCGAGGCCCAAATTTTGCCCCGGCAGCAGATCCGCCAAGATTATGTGCAGCAGCTGCAGGCCAATACCGAAGAACTGCTGACAAACTACCAAGCCGAGCGCAAAATCAGTGCCGTTGAAGTACGCCAACAGCTGGAATACGACTGCCAGGTCATGCAAGCCACGGTCAGCGAGCTGCGTTTAGGCATTGCCCAAGAGCTGCGTCAGATTCAGCAACAGGTCGCGGCAGACCGGGCGGGCTACCGTCAAGATCAAGCCATGGTAAGGGCCGAACTTTTACCCCAGCTGATCGCCTATGTCGAAGACCTACAGGTGCAAGTGCAGGCTACTCTCAGAAACCTAGCTGATGTCCGCCAAGAGGCTGCCATAGTCAACCAGGAACAGCGCCGCAGCGATCGCCAGGTGTTGACCGATACCGTCGCAGTCATGTTCAACGAATTGGCTGACTTTCGGCAACAGCTTCAGATCCAAAGAGCCCAGTTATCGCATATGGTTTGGGGTGGGGCTGCTGTAACCCCCGCTGTAGCCAAACCGCCAACTCGACCCGTCGCAACTCGACCTGTGGCATCAGCCCACTCAGTTGCTGAACCTAAGCCTGCCGCTAAACCAGCAGCTAAAGCTAAGGCGTCCCCGGCCAAGTCTGCGCCCGCTCCAGCGGCTAAAGCTAAACCGGCTAAGGTTCCTCCAGTTCGTGCTGCCGCTGCTGCCCGTCCTGCTCCAGTGGCCACTATCATCGCTCCCGCTGCCCCTGAGCCCCCCTCCCTCGAAGAGGTGGTATACAACTACCTGCACTTATCTCAGGGTGCCCGGCTCAGCGAAATTGAGACTGAGCTGGGGATCAACCGATTTCAGGCCGTAGACGCGCTGAGATCCCTCATTCAAAAGGACCTCGTGGTCAAGCAAGACCGTTCCTATCTCGTGCAAGAGGAAGCCATTCTGTGAACACTGTTTTACAAGCCCGCCCCCGCAATTTCGTCTCTACCCCCACCCTAGAGCGAACTACTCTTAGAGCCCTCCGATACCTCCAGTCGGGATACTCGATACACCTCAAAGGTCCTGCTGGCACCGGCAAAACTACCCTGGCATTACACCTGGCTGACCTACTGGCCCGTCCTATCATGCTGCTATTTGGGGATGACGAGTTCAAAACCTCAGACTTGATCGGCAATCAGTCAGGCTATACCCGTAAAAAAGTAGTCGATAACTACATCCACAGCGTTATCAAGGTAGAAGACGAGCTGCGCCAGAACTGGACTGACTCGCGCCTGACCTTGGCCTGCCGGGAAGGATTCACCATGGTATACGACGAGTTCAACCGTTCTCGTCCTGAAGTCAACAACGTGCTTCTATCGGCCCTGGAGGAAAAGCTGCTAGTGCTGCCTCCCAGCAATAACCGGGCTGAGTACATCCGCGTTAGCCCCCACTTCCGCGCCATTCTCACCTCCAACCCTGAAGAATACTGCGGTGTGCACGGCACCCAAGATGCCCTGCAAGATCGTTTAATCACCATCAATATGCCCGAGCCTGACGAACTGGCTCAGCAGCAAATTTTGGTGCAAAAAGTAGGTATCGACGGCTCCGCAGCTCTGCAAATTGTGCAACTAGTGAAGGCTTTCCAGTCGTCAGCTGCGCCAGACATGGTGTCTAGCCTACGCCCTAGCCTGATGATTGCCACTATCTGTCACGATCACGGCATTTTACCCTTGGCCGAAAGTGTCGATTTTCGAGACGTGTGCAGCGATATTTTGCTGGCTCGCTCTAAAGAGTCCACCTCTGATGCCACTCGACAGCTTTGGAATCTATTTAATCGCTTTGTAGTCTCCCAAGCTGAGTTGGTCAATGAGCTCACCCTCAAGCCAGACCCCAAAGCCCAGGCCCGGTTACACGGCGAAGAGGCGGATGCAGATCCAGTACAGCCCCTAGAAGACCTCGTATCGACAAGTGTTGACTCTGGTGACAAATCCATAGCACCCCCTCCAGCCGAAGAGATTGGCTCTAATAGCGAAGCTACTGTGAAGCCCCCGCTGGCTGAGGTTGTAGAATCTCTAGAGGCCGTTCTAGCTGAGGATCACGTCATTCATAGTGAACCTGCTGCGGAGCCCTCAATAGCTGAGATAGAAAATTCCCAGCCCGAAGCAGTTGCTCCAGCGATCGCAAATCTTCACAACGCTTCTGGACGTTCTTCCCTTGCCGCCAGCCCCAGCGACGATATTGAAACCCGCATTTTTGACTATCTAGATGCAACAGGTACGGCACCTCTCGCTACCATCGAGACAGCTTTAGGGTTAAACCGCTTTCAGGTAGTCAACACTCTCAAGTCAATGCTCGAACAGGGCCTGCTGACCAAACGAGAGACCGACGGGCAGCCAACGGGCTACCAAATCTGTACCGACTAAAGGTAATCTACTGTGACTAGCAATGCCCCAGCCCCTCGCCCCCAAACCAGCCGCAGCACCATAACTACTGCAACCCAAGGGTCCTCTTTAGTCGATGTTATAGAACGGGTGCTCGACAAAGGCATTGTGATCGCTGGCGATATTTCGGTTTCAGTTGGGTCTACCGAACTGCTGAGCATTCGCATCCGTTTGATCATTTCTTCGGTAGACAAAGCTCGCGAAATCGGCATCAACTGGTGGGAGAGCGATCCTTACTTGAGTAGTCGCACCAACGAGTTGCTAGAGGCCAATCAACAGCTTCAGTCTCGCCTTGAGACCTTAGAGGCCGAATTGAAAGCCCTTCGCCCAGCCGAGCCTGCCGGCTAAGCGGCCAGGTATAGCTATCGCTACAGTGGTTAGGACGTTTTCCCCAGTAGCCTAATGAGCAATGGTTATACACTCGTTCGCCGTCTCAGTCTTGGCTACTGGCTATCAGCGCTTTCCTCAACGAACTGGTCAGCAATATAGCTCTATCCCAATCGCAAGCCCGGTGCTTAAGCAGCCCGGTTTAGTTGTCCCAATATCTATTAGAAAATCGCCATGCTGACTCTTCGTACTCTGCGACACGTTGCAACTAGTCGCAGCATTCCCAGCATTCGTTCAGTGCCTAGTCATAGCCAAGGTGATTGCCTGCGTTCTGCCGATCGGGGCCGCATGGGCTATCAGCAACGTCTCGTTCAGCTTGAAGAAGTTCGACGACAATGGCTTCAGCAGCAGTGGCAAAATCGGTTCTAGCAGCATTTGAAAGCCAGAATCACCATCTTGAGATGCACTAGACTGGGGCTATGACCTCCGAAAATGCTGAATCAGACCTGTTGCCAAGCCTAGCGCTACAGCCGCCCGCCAAGAACGATGCAGGTCTAGCGCCTCTTTTGCTCACTGTCATTGAATTGGTGCGGCAGCTAATGGAAGCTCAGGTGATACGCCGTATGGAATCAGGCGATCTCAACGATGCCGACCTAGAACGAGCGGCCGATAGCCTTCGTAAGCTAGAAGAACAGGTCGTTAGTATGTGTGAAATCTTTGATGTAGATCCCGCCGATCTGAATATAGACCTGGGAGAAATTGGGACTCTGCTGCCCAAGGAAGGGAATTATTACCCTGGCCAAAAAAATCAAACCCCCACCATTCTCGAGCTACTCGATCGCCTACTGGATACCGGGGTTGTGGTCGAAGGCGATGCCGACTTGGGGATGGCACAGCTGAACTTGATCCATGCCAAGCTGAGGCTGGTGCTCACCTCAAAACCGATCTAATAGTGGCCTAACCTAGCCATTGCCACAGCTTGATGGTTTTATCGGCACTGGCGCTAGCGATAACCGCGCCCATCGACTGTACCGCTACCTGGTGTATCGGGTTGACGTGGGCTGGCAGGGTCTCTTGCAGCGTGCCATCTTGGCTATTCCAAAGACGCAGCGTGCCATCGCTGCTGCCGCTTACCAACTGCCTGTCATCAGGGAAAAAGGCTACGGTATTGACCTCTTGGGTATGCCCTTGCAGGGTATGCAACAGATTGCCAGTAGCTAAATCCCATAGGCGCACTGTGCGATCTTTGCTAGCGCTAGCTACCAATTGCCCATCGGTGCTGACAGCTACCTGGTTCACGGTATTGGTATGCCCTGTGAGTACATTGAGAGTCGTGGCTGCCTGAATATCCCAAATACGTACGGTATTGTCCAAGCCGCCGCTGATAAGTCGTTGATCTGAATTGGCGAAGGCAACGGTTTTGAGCATACCGGCCAAACTAGGCAAGGTTTTAAGTAGAGTACCTTTCTTCAGGTTCCACAACTTAAGTGTGCCATCTTCGCTAGCGCTGGCTAGCAAGTTGTCGCTGTGACTCAATGCGATCGCCGTTACATCCCGAAAATGTCCTTTGAGCGTATGCCATAGGGTGCCGTTGCCGAGCTGCCAAATCTTGATGGTGGCATCATCGCCACAGCTGGCCAGCAGTTGCCCTTGCCTATCAATAGCGACATCATTCACCCCCCGAGCATGTCCCTTAAGAGAGTGAAGCAAATCTCCAGATTGCCAATTCCAAATACATAGCGTGTCGTTGAGATTACCACTGACCAACACCGGCTGCTGGGCGCTAAAGGCAACTGCAGTTACCCACGACTGATGTGGGAGGGTGCGTAGCAGCTGCCAGCCTTGGGCTGGTTCAGCCCCCAAAGACTTTGCTCCTGATAGCGCTCCACCAGACGTTTTAGTTGAGCCTGAGCTAGGGGGAGATGAGGGGTAACCCCCCAAGCGCTCCGCTGATGATTGCCCTGAAACTCCTTTGCTCTTCCTCCCTGGCTGAGTACCAGAGGTCGCCCTGCCTGTAGAGAGGTCAGTATCGGGCTGAGCCGATGGTGGTGAGTCAGGCATAGTGGGTAGTGAGGTTGTGGGCATGGCCATACCAGCCTTCTTGCCTGGCCCACTCAGAGGTGGCTGGCTCAGACCTGCAAACAGGCTCTGGCCAGACTGATTGGAAACCCAACCCGGTACAGATCCCTCTAACTTAGGCAACCTGTTCAGATCTTCGATCACGTCCTGGGCCGTTTGGTAGCGCTCACTAACCAAATCCCTAGTCATAAAATTCAGCACCTCCGCCAAACCTGCATGGATAGTACGGCCCTGGTTTTCTAAATGTTCTTGCCATAGCCAACGCCCTTCCCGAGGGCTGTACAGGTCTTCGGGCTTGCAGCCGGTGAGCAGGTGAAGACAGGTAGCCCCCAGGCTGTAGAGATCGCTAGAGGGGTACGCCTGACCGCTGCGTAGCTGTTCAATTGGGGCGTAGCCTTCGGTACCAATGCGAGTTCCTGGCTCGTAGCGAATCGCTTCACTAAACTGCTTGGCCACACCAAAATCAATCAGGACGGGCTTTTGATCAACCTTGCGGCGAATAACATTCGATGGCGTAATGTCGCGATGAATAACACCGTGGTCGTGGATAAATTGCAGTACTGGCAACAGGTCTTCCAATAATTGACGAATGCTGCCTTCGCTATAGGTCGTCTGGGCTGCAAGCTCCTGGTGCAGGGTGCGACCCTGAATCATTTGCTGTACTAGATAGAGGTATTTGTTCTGCTCAAAGTAGGCCAACAAAGTAGGAATTTGAGGATGCTCACCCAGTTCGTGGAGCCGCACTGCTTCCTGCTCAAACAGCTGTACAGCTTTGAGAAATGACTTAGTCCCCTGGGTCTGGGGGGCAAACTGCTTGATCACACAGCGACTGTTGAGGCGATCGGCGTCTAGAGCAAAGTAGGTGCGCCCAAACCCGCCGCGCCCAATCAGCTTCAGCGGGCGATAGCGGCCTCTTAGCCGATGCTCCAGGGGGGTGCCACAGGTGGGGCAATCTGGAGACAGGGTGGCGTGATTAGGCTGAGTGCAGTGGGGATTGAGGCAGCAGATCATCACAGCAGTAAACCTGGGAATGCGGAGGCATAGCTTTTGCTTATGCCCACTTTCATTTAACCTGCAATCGGTCAGAGAGGGGGATTTTAACCCTGGGGAGTAACCTACGACCTTCGGTCAGTCAACACAGGTTTACATAAAAGGCTATAGCTCTGAGCAGTACACATTGGAGGTTTGATGAGCCATCTGGCGCGATCGCCGCTCAAATCTTGCCCTACCCCCACACACCGAAGATCCCTCCAGGTGGCTCATGGCCAGTTAGCGATATTTCGTAACAATTATAGCTGTTGCCCCAATAGCCCTAAACCCGTGCGGTATGGTGAATGACAGTCGTGATTGTCAGCCCTTACCACCGACCCTATGACCCTGGTTCAGCCTCCCCACAAAAAAGCCAAAGCCCTCCGCCCAGGAGCTACCCGCCCCGCCAAAGAACTCTGTAGCGAATGTGGTTTTTGCGATACCTACTATATCCACTACGTCAAAGAGGCCTGCGCCTTTCTAAACCAGCAGTTCCCTACCCTAGAGCGGCAGACCCATGGGCGCAGCCGCGACCTAGAAACTGAAAACGACATTTACTTTGGGGTGCACCAAGACATGTTGGCCGCCCGTAAGCAGCAGCCCATTGAAGGAGCGCAGTGGACAGGCATCGTTAGCACCATAGCCATCGAAATGCTGACCCAGGGCCTGGTAGAAGGCGTTGTATGCGTACAAAATACCGAGACCGATCGCTTCCAGCCCCAGCCAGTGCTGGCTACCACCCCCGAAGAAATCTTAGCGGCGCGGGTGAATAAACCCACCCTCTCGCCTAACCTATCGGTACTAGAGCAGGTAGAGCAGTCTGGCATGAAGCGACTGTTGGTGATTGGGGTAGGTTGCCAAATTCAGGCGCTGCGGGCCGTTGAAAAGCAGCTAGGTCTGGAACAGCTCTACGTGCTGGGCACCCCCTGCGTCGACAATGTTAGCCGGGAAGGGCTACAAAAATTTCTCGAAACCACCAGCCGCTCTCCCGATACCGTTGTGCACTACGAGTTTATGCAAGACTTTCGGGTGCACTTTAAGCACTCAGATGGCTCCGCCGAAACCGTGCCCTTCTTTGGCCTCAAAACGAACCAGCTCAAGGATGTGTTTGCCCCCTCCTGCATGAGCTGCTTCGACTACGTCAATGGACTCGCCGACTTGGTCGTTGGCTACATGGGTGCCCCCTTTGGCTGGCAGTGGATTGTGGTACGCAACGATCGCGGCCAAACCATGCTCAATACTGCCATCGATCAACTTGATACCCAGCCCGTTATATCTGAGGGCGATCGCAAAGCCGCCGTACAGCAGAGCATTCCCGCTTACGACAAAGCCGTCACCTTACCCATGTGGGCCGCCAAACTCATGGGTGTGGTAATCGAGCGCATCGGCCCTAAGGGGCTAGAGTACGCTCGCTTTTCCATCGATTCGCATTTCACCCGTAACTATCTATACGTCAAGCGCAACTACCCGCAAAAGGTAGCCGCCCACGTGCCTGAGTTTGCCAAGCGCATCGTCAGTCAATACAAGCTGCCCGACTAGCCCCTAATCGGCCGCATTATTTTTGGCTGGAGTAGAAAATCAAATACCCCAGGGCATGGGCACCACCGCCCATGAAAAACCTGGGAACTAGAGCCTACCCTGCGCCAAGACCTCCGTGAACTCAGAAATGGACTCGGGGCCTATGCCTCTGTCGCTGACGTCATCACCTAGCCGCCTCAGTATTGTCCGGATAAATTACGTAGCAAAATTGCAAAGACTCGATTAAGTATCGGGAAAATACTCAGTACATCTCATAAAGTTCTGATTAACATAGAAGCCTGAGGTGCAGAATCATAGGTTTGCCGGGTAATCCTAGGCATCCCCAAGGGTAAGGCCAAAAAATGTAGCCAGCCATCGTAGGGGTAAGTCAGACGACTTTACAGCCTTGATCGCTTCGTTACAATAGCTGGGTATTTTGATAAGTAAATGCCAGTTGCTTCTATCGTTGAGAGCACCCAGGGGCGTTTGCTGGTCATTCACCCAAGACCAGCAGAGCACCCAACTGTTGACCCCTGAGCAAGGTCAGCTTGGGTCGGCGCTTACCCTATGCAATTCACCAGAGTTGCTGTATGAGTAGGGCTTCACGGCCAAACCATACCCCACGCGAGCTACAGGTTTTGTTGTTTGACATATCGGTCTTAGAAACATGCATCGTCACCCACTGCGAAAGGTTTTGCGGTTTTCTCAAGCCGTAATCAAGCGATTGGTTACAGGGCTATTACAACTTGTGCTCTTAGCCTACCGACCGGCCCGTCTAGCCCGGTCGGGCTTTGTGTTGCCTACCACTGTGCTCTTGGTGATCATGGTGGTGCTTACTGCCACAGCCCTCACCTATCGCTCCTTTACCCGCAGCGATATGGCCATCTCCCAGCGCGAGCAGCAGGTCATCTCTAACGCCGCTACCCCTGCTATTGACCGCGCCAAGGCCAAAATTGAATTTTTGTTTCAGACCGACAATCGCTTCCCTAGCGGGCTGCCCGCCAGCGATATTTTGGCTGACCTCATGCAGGTCACCAATACGTTTGCCGGCTACACCGGTCGCGTTCCTACGTTGGCTGGGGCCAACGACCCCTACACCTTGCCCGACGAGCAGCGAGTTGACATTAACGCCGACGGCACCTTAGACAACGCCTGGTCATTTACTACCGACATCAACGGCGATGGCGTGGTTGACGGTAATGAGCTGGTTGTCTACTCCATCTTGGTAGATGACATTGGCTCTCGTTCTAACCCAACCAATACCTCTGCCACTGCCCAGCGCATTGAAAACCGCGTTACTCAAACCAAGGCCGATGCCCTGGTTACCCGCACCGGGCCTCTGGCCACCACTGAAGCTAGCCCTGCCTGTGCTGGTTCTCTAGCTGAGGGCGGCTGGCAGGTGGTGCAGCAGGCCAACAACGCTATCCTACAAAAGAATTTTCAAGTCAACGCCTTTGTCGCCAACCTCAACGACGCCAACCGCACCTTTGAGACCTTAGAGTTTCAGCAGTCTCGTAGCGCAGCCCGAGCCAACAAGTGGGGTGCCTGGTTCCGCTACGACCTCGATATTTCCCCGGGCCCAGAATTTAACTGGAATGGGGCCATGCATACCGACGGCAGTCTTTTTGCCATTAGCGATGGCTATCGATCGCACATGGTTAGCTCCCACAACTCCTGTCTTTACAGTCAAGAGGCTTCAGAGATTTCCTTGTCTGAGATCGACCTCAATGGCGATCGCGTAGCTACCCCCGGCACCGTCGTCAATGGTCAGCAAGAGTTTCAGGGGCAGGCGGTCAGAGGTACCGTTCGCTTTGACAACACCACCAGCGGCGACAATCCCTACCTTCACGTCTGGAATGGACCTGGCACGGCTGCGCGCATCAATTTACGCCTGACCAACACCCGAGATTCGGTCAGAACCGTTGCCAACAACAACGCCCGCCCCTCTGACATTGCCACTAACCCGCTGGCGCTGTTTACCGAAGATGTAACGCAGCATATCAACCCCGGTGCCTGGCAGCGTGACCCTAACTGGGAGACTGACAATACCAGCTTTGCCAGCGAACAATATCAGCGCATCATCAACGACCAGGTGGCTCGCCCCTTTGTAGACGACTTTTACCGGGCCGACAATCGCTGGGGGCCCAAGCCTCGCTACGACAGTCGCGATACCTCTCTAGATGCCGCCACTGCAGGGGTAACCATCGGTGACAATATCGCCGGCCTGGGTCGTCTCACTGACGAAGCCGGGGGGCTAGACGGCTACTGGGAGCGTCAGGCCATTAACACAGGGCTACGCCTGATTGTGGGTCAGCGTCTGGAACTGGGCAACAGCAACGCCTGGAATGCCGACCCCCTGGCGGGAACGGCCCTATCTACCCCAGACACCCAGGGCGACGCCCTCTACCCGGCCAGGGTCAAGCCTGCTGCTAACGGTCGCTTTGGTGGCCCCCACGAGTACTTACAGCGCAAGGCTCTGCGCGACAACCTGGCGGCTGTGCAGGGCATGACCGTTTACCATTACCAGATCAACAGCGGCACCTTCCCCGCGGCCTGTATGGCGATGACGGCCCACCCTGGCACAGCCCAAACCATTCTCAACAGCCGCACCTTCTCCAACTATCCCACTGCTACGCCTACTCGCCTCCGCGCCGACTTCTTAAGAGGCACTGGCACTAACGGTTGGGAGTTTCAGTACCCGGCTGCCTTCGACACCGAGACTGAATTTGCTGGCCAGTTGGCCGTTGGCAATCCCCTCGGCAACGGTCTCAGAAACCTGGCCTACTTTGCTGGCGACCCGGCCGGGGGAGCGCCCTCCTTTCCCTCAGTGCAAGATGTGGCCGGTGCTGCTAACGCTGCTGTTCACCCTGCCCCCTACCTCAGTATGTGGGGCGACTTCTCCCCTCTGCGGCGCATCTTTGCCGAATATTTGGACAATGGCACAGCCTATGCCAATCTCAGCCCTGCCGACAAAGCATCTTTACACAGTGCAGCTTGTACCCTTAGTCTGCTGGCCTATAACATCGAAAGCGACTATATCGAGGCTCGGGCTGTTGCCGGTCAAAACCCCGGTAGCGTCAACTTTCAAAACGTGGGGTCGCAGATGCGTAACGCTATGCTGGGCCTCAGCGATTACTTGATTACGGGTGCCACCAATATCAACCTCCGGGCAGGTTACAGAGCAAACGACTTCTTTGCTGATACCGGCAAAACCCGCCCCTGGATCGACAACAATATCAGTAATGCTCCCTGCATCAACGGCATTACCGATTTGGCCGGTTACCAGCCCAAATGCGACTTTGGCGAATACTTTGCCGAATATACCCTCAACGACTGGATTACACTGCTACAAAACGCCACCAACGCCACCCCTGCGGAAGTTACCGCCATTGTCAACTATGTCCAGCAGGTCAGTATTCTCACCAGCACTATTCGCGATCGCGAACTGGGCTTTAGAGCAGGTTTCCCGACCACCAGCCTTGGCTCTGGCACCACCCTAGCCAACAATGTAACGTGGGATCCGGTTACAGGCATTACCCAGCAAATTAACATGCCCGGCGGTGTAGGAAATCGGTTCAGGCTTACCCTGCGGTGCGACCCCAACCTGTATGGTAATGCGGTAGCAGGTGGTGTGGGCGGTCAAGACGACGTAGCTATCTTCGGCTACATCGGCTGTAGCGCATCGACCCAAACGCCCATTCGCTACCCGTCGCTGTTCTATCTGTTCCCCTTGGCCCAGCACGACCTTGACGGCGATGGCACCACCCAGCAGCCCGATGGCACGCTTTATAGCAACCCATCGACCCCAACTGCTGAAGAGTACATTACCAATCCCTACGTGCGATCGGTCAACCCACCTGGCTCGGCGACGGTTGTCTTCCGCCGGGTAGGCAGTGGTACCGATCCTGTATTTGATGCGGCCGCCCTCGCGGCTGTACCCCGCAGTGCAACCCCCAGTACATGGACTGTGCCGGCCTCTACCACCTCTACTTTCGCAGGTGCGCCCACCGCTGCCAATATCAGTGCCCGAGAGCAGGCCTTTAAGATTGTTGCGCCCGGCGGCAGCACGATTCGGGTTCCTTTCCTAGATAAAGGAATCTACAACGGTCGTGAGCAGCTCAATACTCGGGTGCTCGACCTTGATATCGATGCCTTGACTACCCGCCGAGCTGGCGCTGGGCTAGATTTTTGGCTAGCGGCTAACCTCGACAACCGGGGCGAAGGCGTCGTCTACGCCTTTAGAGAAGACAACGTGCGCGAAGACACTATCAACCGGCCCAGAAATGCGACAGCATCGGTGACAGCTGATTTCTGCGAGACGCTTAATGCCGCTACTCCCCGGCGGTTTAACATCGAGACCCAGGCCAGCTGTAAGATGCAGGCTCAGCCGGGAACAACCGTTCAAGACCCACCGCTGACAAATTTGGGCATTAGCCTCAAGCCCGTAGACTTTTACCCCGACCCCGAGCGGCGAGTAAACGGCTTTAGAATGCGTACCGAAAGTGGCCGACCGGCAGACTTTAGTGGCACTAGCTATGCGCGCCAGGTGGGTATGACCTTCGTTACCGATAACGCTGTCTACATTCAGGGCGACTTTAACCCCCACAGCACCACTGGTTTAACCAACGCCATTATTGAGGAATTTACTCAAACCCTCTACAATCAGAACCTTGGAGCGGCCTTTGGCCTACCGTTTTACAACAATCGCACAACCCTCAATACCAACACCTTTGCCACATATTCCGCCGATCACTGGCGCACCGTCGAAATTTTGGCTGATGCCATCACCATTCTGTCAAGAAACTTTAGGGACGGAGCTGTAGAAGACAGCTTTGTTTTACCCAGACCAGGAAGCGTCGGTGGTGGCAGTTCATCCTATATGATTGCCAATCGGCCTACCTTTGGCACGGCCCAGCCTAACTGGGTCAGAGAGAGTGCGGTCGCTGGGGTGCCGGTTTGGGTAGATCGTAACGGCACCTACTACCGCAATAACACCGGTACTACTCCCGCTATTCAGCCCTTCTATGCCGCTGTAGCTGCTGGTGGCTACGATGACGATGCTGCATGGACTGGGTTCAGCACCAACACTTCCCAAAGGCACCGTAACCTTCAGACTGGGGTGACCACCTTCGTCAACGCTACTTTCGTGAGCGGACTGGTGCCCCAGCGTCCAAATCAGGGCTACGGTGGTCTGCACAATTTCCCCCGTTTTCTAGAAAATTGGGACAACGTAGAACTCCACATTGCAGGGTCGTTGATTCAGCTCAACTTCTCCACCAACGCGACTGGCCCCTTTGAGCACGATGCCTGGGAACCCACTGCAAACCCCAACGGTAATGAGGAACTTGGCTATTACAACCCGCCGCTGCGCCGCTGGGGCTATGATGTGGGCTTGCTGTACGTGCCCCCGGCTCCGGCTGCCCGACGTTTTGTAAACATTGGTGCTCCCCGCAGCGAGTACTACCGCGAGCTGCCTGCCGATGATCCTTACATCGTCAACCTGCGTTGTGCCCAAGACTCCGGCGGCAACCGCATTATGGCTGCTCTCTGCACCAAGGCCTAGGCTCTGTCTACTCGCACTTTTAGGAGGCCGCACCGTGAAAAATAGACTTAAAAGTTGCCTTGGCAAGGCTTGGTTGGTTAGACGCCCACACCAAGCACAGCAGGGCCTAACTCTAATTGAATGCCTGGTGGCGATTATGGTGGCGGGTTTGGTGGGTAGCGCCATTGCCCCAGCCCTGGTGATCTCGGTGGCGACTCGGGTACAGAGCCAAAAGGCCGAGCAAGCCCTAGAGTTGGCCCAAACCGAAATTGACTCTGTGCGGCTGTTGATGGAGCGATCAGAGGCTAACAACACCACTCTGCCACCGTCGGCTCCGTTTGCTGGGGCCTACAGCACAGATGATGCTGTCGCTCTGGCGGCTGGCCCCACTGCTGGAGCGCCGGTAGCAACACCGACGACGGCCACTCAAACCCGTCAGGTTGATCTCAATGGTCACCAGTTTGCTGTGCAAACCTATCGCACCCCTGGAGAGATGGTGGGTAGTGTGCCTCTGACCTTTAACCTGGGTGTGCGGGTGTATGACCTGGATGCGGCTTTAAACGGTGCCGGCAGTTTGCCCCAAGACACTGCTGCCCTAGGTCTGACCAGCAGTGTGGGGCAGCGGGCCGACCGCCCCCTGGTTGCCCTTTACACCAGCATGACAGCGGGTGAGAGCGGCAATTCGCTATGTGCATACATTCGTTATCTAGATGGCGCAGCTCCTGTGCCCGTTGGCTGTAACTAACTCTGAAATCTTCACCTAGTGTTTGGGGGGTAAAACCGAATGGTTAAAAGAGCGGCTCTAAGCCGATATATAACTGGGCTGCTGCAAACAACGTACCCCAACCGACGTGGGTTTACCCTGATCGAGCTATTGGTGGCGATCGTCGTCGGGTCGGTTGTTGTTGGTACCTTGCTTTTTCTTGTGGTTGAGCTGCTGCAAATCAATCGGCGCGAAGAAGTGCTAACCCAAACCCAGCAAGATATGCGTCGCGCGATCGACTACATTACTCGCGATGCCGGCGAAGCCATCTACATCTACTCAACCCCTGATGCTGTTGTTGATGAGGGGGCAGGCACTACCTTACTCGGCCAACTCGATGATTTTCCTCGGGCTGGTGAGGTGCCAGTGCTGGCTTTTTGGCGGCTCGACTCCCTTGACCCCAATAATGCCAACGTACAAACATTTTTTAATAACGCCTGCTCTACCACCTTTTCTGGAGTTAAGGAGAATGAGTGCGAGACCCTCAAAATTCGCCAGGGCTATTACACGCTGGTAGTCTATGCCCAGCAGCAAAATACCGGCAATGATATTTGGGGCGGTAAATCTAGAATCATTCGCTATGAGTTACCTAAGTATGCGTCTAGCGGCCTTCCTAGCCTGACTATTACCCCTGGCTACGCCGAGCCAACGGGTGCAACCAATGACTTCCAAAACTGGATTAAGGGTGCTGGAACTACGCCACGGAATGTATCAGTATTGACCGATTATCTCGACGATCCTGAAGCTGGTCAAACCGCTACTTGTCCGACAGGATATTTGGCGACCCCAGCCAACTCAAACAATTTTTACGCCTGTGTACTAGAGGGCACAACAGCCGCCAACCCTGATGATGCCGACCTTTCTGTAGGTAGCAATCAGACCTTGATTGTGTTTCTCAGGGGCAATGCGGATATGGAAAATTCTCCTATCGGTTCATTTTCTGACGCAGGGAAGCTGCCCACACTCAGGTCTGAAGTGCTGATTCGCGGAGTGTTAGACAAGCAGCCAGGCCTGTAGACGATACGGTGCATCTAAATCGAGTTGAGTTGAGTGAGTTTATTTTTGGTGCCTGCAATGAAATACCGTTACACACCGACTAAACAGCCAGAGGCTGGGTTTACCCTGATCGAGCTGTTGGTAGTGGTGGTACTGGCTAGCGTATTGGCGGCGATCGCGGCACCAAGCTGGCTAGCGTTTGCCAACCGTCAACGGTCAAATTCAGTACGCAGCGATCTGGTACAGGTACTGCGCAATGCCCAACAAGACGCGATTCAACTGCGCCAGACCCGCACCGTAGAAATTGACGAAGTGGCTCCATCCCCTACGGTACGGGTCAATGGTCGTGAGCAAACCCTGGGCAGCGGCGGCAACAATTCTGGTCAGGTCGCTCTAGAGGCCTACGGGTTCAATGCGGACGATACCCAAAATGCGGCCATTAACTCTATTGCCTTTGATTACCGAGGGTTGCCCGTCGGTACTGATACACTGCCTTTCGTGGTAGCTATTAGCTCAGGGCAATCGACGGCTCAGCAATGCGTGATGGTGGCTAACCTGTTGGGTGCTATCAAGCTGGCCAGCAATGCCGATTGCGATAATCCAGTGGTCAGCGTTAACTAGTACTCCACGGCGCAAGTTTAGATACTATTCCTTAGGGCTAGGGAGCAGGGGAGCTAGGGAGCCAAGCGATCCGGAACGGTGGACATATTTCAGCCTTCGAGTACTAGGGTCTGTTTTGAAACCTCCTGGAAACCTGGGTTTCTCGGACGAGAGAATGAGGCTTTGACTGGCTTTGAAAACACGCCTCAGTCCGGTGGCTCTAAGAGTTTGCCTGGATCACGTGGTTGATATTTTGTATTAGCCTCTAGGTCTCTCCCCCTTGTCACCCGTTTCGTGATAAAACCATTGGGCGTATTTTGCTGAGCGAGGTGACCCCATGAGCCCATTATCCCCATCCTTGGACGGTCAGGTGGCGCTAGTAACGGGGGCCTCGCGAGGTATTGGTCGAGCTATTGCGATCGCCTTGGCCGCTGCCGGAGCCCAGGTCGTCGTCAACTATGCTCGCTCTAGCACCGCTGCCGATGAGGTCGTGGCTACTATCACCCAGGCGGGCGGTACTGCGATCGCCATGCAGGCCGATGTCTCTCAAGCTGACCAGGTAGATGGCTTAATTAGCAATACCATCGAGAAGTTTAGTCGGGTCGATATTTTGGTTAACAATGCGGGCATTACCCGCGATACCCTACTGCTGCGGATGAAGCCTGAAGACTGGCAGGCTGTGATTGATCTGAATCTAACCGGGGTATTTTTGTGCACTCGGGCGGTGGCCAAGCTAATGCTTAAGCAGCGATCGGGTCGCGTTATCAACATCGCCTCGGTAGCTGGGCAGATGGGTAACCCTGGTCAGGCCAATTACAGCGCCGCCAAGGCTGGCGTAATTGGTTTCACCAAAACCATTGCCAAAGAGATGGCCAGCCGGGGCGTCACCGTTAATGCGGTGGCTCCGGGCTTCATCGAAACGGATATGACTGGCGAACTGCCCAATACCGCAGACATTCTCAAGTTCATCCCCTTGGGACGGTTTGGCCAACCGGAGGATATCGCTGGCATGGTACGTTTTTTGGCGGCAGATCCAGCCGCAGCTTATATTACAGGGCAGGTATTCAACGTCGATGGCGGCATGGTTATGGCCTAGGCTCGATTGACCGTGCGCAACAGCCACAGGGTAGAAGCCAGCGACACAAAGTGGGCCAGCAGTGTGTTGGTGTTGGCCTGCACCACAAAAATATCAAAGGCCTCGACATACTGGTTGATGTTGCCGGGCACAAATACAGACCCACCCTGGGGTTGAGCTAGGGCTTTTGCCAATAGCGACCCAATCAGCGCTTGGCCACCAAACAATGTAATCAACATGCCAATCATGCTAATCACCGTGCCCAGGCGCAAGGCCTGAATAGCATCTTTGGGGCTGGGTCGCTTGGCACTATCGCGGCTGCGCAACCGCCGCCCCAGTTGGGCATAGCGAAAGGCCCAGAAGGCACTGAGATAAACGGCAATCAGACCCAGGGCCGCGAACAGGAGCCCCACTCCAGCACCAGGGCTGCCTCCCGCCCCCGCCCGGGCGCTCAGGTTGACGATCGCAAATAGCAGCACCAGGCTAGAGATAACCGCCAGCACGATTTGAACCCAAAAGCTCAGCCAGCCCACTACGCGAAATGAGCCTGAAATGCGCCGCACAGCAGGAGGAATCGTGTAATCAAAGTCAGAAGTCATACCTGTGATTTTAGACTAAGGGCGGGGGCTTCTGAATGCTACATTTGGGAAAACGGGCGGGAGGTAAGGAAATGGCCGATGCGATTGACCAAGCTAAGACCCGGATACAGGAATTGTGCGATCGCTGGCGGCCAAAAGTAGACTACCTGGCCATTCGCCTAGAGCAGTCAGAAGGTACCGATATTTTTTTGCGTGGCGGTCGAGCGGAAACCCTCAGCGAGGCGATCGCCATTGGCGGCCATGTACGAGCTTGCTATCGCGGCGGCTGGGGGTTTGCCAGCTTCAATGATTTAGAAAGCTTGCTCCCCAGTGTAGAAGCTGCCGTGGCTGCCGCCCGCCTGGTCGGTGACGATGAAACTCTCCTGGCTCCGGTAGAAGCCGTGCAGATCACTCGGCAATTGCCCCTGGTGGGCACCGATCCGCGCCACGTTTCTCTGGCCCGCAAAAAGGCCTTGTGCAGCCACTATGCCGACATCCTTCAGAGCGTAGATAGTCGCATCGCAACCACTTCTATTGGCTATACCGACGTTGCTCAACGGGTGTTGCTGGCCACCTCCGAGGGCACCCTCGTTGACCAAGCCTGGTCAGATATGGAGATGCGATTTGCCGCCACCGCCCGGAACGGTGACACCGTGCAGACCGGGCGTGAAACCACAGGCTCTCGCAAAGCTTACGAAGATCTGGAAAACTTGGATGCCCAAGTCATGGGAGCAGCGCAACGGGCGGTATCTGCCCTCGATCTACCCTCGGTGCGGGGGGCCACCTATGAAGTGGTGATCGACCCAATTCTCACTGGGTTGTTTGTGCATGAGGCCTTCGGCCATCTGTCGGAGGCCGATATGGCCTACGAAAACCCTGACTTGCTTGAATCTATGAGCATGGGCCGACGCTTTGGCCCCGACAACCTGCAAATTTTTGATGGCGCGGCTCCCCAGGGGCATCGAGGCAGCTACTTCTACGACGACGAAGGCACTCCAGCCACGACCACCCAGCTCATTCGCGATGGGGTCTTGGTAGGGCGGCTGCATTCTCGTGAAACCGCGGGCAAACTGGGCGAACAACCCACGGGCAATGCCCGCTGCCTCAACTACCACTATTCGCCGCTAGTGCGCATGACCAACACCTGGATCGAGCGGGGTACGACCCCTGTAGACGACCTGTTTGCCGATATCCAGGAAGGGGTTTACGCTCGCAACTGGCTTGAAGGGATGACCAACGGCGAAATGTTTACCTTTACAGCCGGTGAGGCCTGGATGATTCGCAACGGTAGGTTAGCAGAACCGGTGCGCGATGTGACGCTGTCGGGCAATGTATTCCGAACCCTGGCCGACATTGTGGCCCTGGGCGACGACTTCTACTGGGATGAATCGGGAGGCTGTGGTAAGGGCGGGCAGAATGGCTTGCCGGTGGGCTGTGGTGGCCCAAGTTTGCGCATCCGCAACGTAGTGGTGGGGGGCGAGACTGAAGGCTGGGATGAATAGCTCCGAGAGATGAGGTTTTAGGCGGTTGGTCTAGGGTGACAGTCGAGCGATCGCCCAGTTCCCTCCCTCTAGACTGTAGAGAAAACGATCGTGAAGGCGGCTGGGTCGCCCCTGCCAAAATTCAAAGCTGATAGGTTTGACCCGGTAGCCCCCCCAAAAGTCGGGTAGGGGCACTGATCGGTTGAGAAATTTTTCCTTCATTTTCTCAAACTGCATTTCGAGCAACTGCCGTGAGGAGATAATGCTGCTCTGCTGTGACACCCAGGCCCCCAGCTGACTACCCCGAGGACGAGAGGCAAAATAGCGCAGTGACTCGGCAGACGAAATTTTGCTGGCGGTACCTGCGATCGCCAGCTGTCGCTCCAGCGTATACCACGGAAATAGCAGTGACACCTGAGCATTTTCGGCTATATGCTGAGCCTTACGGCTGCCGTAGTTAGTAAAAAATACGAAGCCCTCCAAGTCAAAATACTTGAGCAGTACTGTGCGCTGGTAGGGCATACCCTCTGGGGAAACTGTAGATAGCACCAATGCGTTGGGCTCTAGTAGTTCAGCCTCCCGGGCCTGCTGAAACCACAGTTCAAACTGCCCAAAGGGGTCAGGGTTAAGGTCGGCTTGGTCTAACCCCCGCTGACTATAGTCGCGCCGCAGTTCACCAATATCCATTGCGTGGTTCAGGCCTAAACGATTTCTTCTAAGGCATTTTTAACCAGCGTGTACTGGTAGGTAAACCCACTACCCTCAGTGCGCTTCGGCAAAACCTGTTGCCCTTCTAGCACGACCTGGGCCCCGTCCCCCAAAATGGTCTCTAGAACAAAATCGGGAACTGGTAGCCAGCTAGGACGATTTAGCACCTTGCCCAGGATCTTGCAAAACTCGCCCATGCGTACCGGATTAGGGGCTGTCCCGTTATAAATTCCATCCATACTAGAGTCTTGGAGCGCCTGCATAATTAGGCTCACCAAATCATCGCGATGAATCCATGAGAACCACTGGCGACCGCTGCCGATGGGGCCACCGGCAAACATCCGAAAGGGGGTCAGCATTTTTGCCACGGCTCCACCCATGCCCAATACGATACCAAAGCGCAAAATCACTAGGCGTGTGCCGTAGCTTTTGACCGGCTGGGCCGCCGCTTCCCAAGCCTGACAAACTCGGGAGAGAAAATCATCTTCGATCGGTGTACTGGTTTCATCGAAGATAGCCGTTTCACTGGTGCCGTAATAGCCAATTGCCGAAGCATTAATCCAGACCTGGGGCTTGGGGGTAGCCTTAGCCAGCGCCTCCACGAGTTTTTCGGTACCGATCTTGCGGCTGTCCATAATGGCCTGCTTATGCTCGTCGCTCCAGCGCTCCGAAATCGGTGCCCCAGCTAAATTGACGACTCCATCGCAGCCCGAGAGCACATCGGTTTGCCAGTCTCCTGACTCCAGGGGGCTGTAGCCTACTAGCTCCACATGAGGAAATGCCGTGTCAGGGAAAACTCGACGGCCATGATCGATACTACGAGTCAGCACCACAACACTGTGGCCCTCGCTCTGTAACCGTTCTACCAGTCGGCTACCGACAAACCCCGTAGCTCCGGTAATTGCAATTTTCATGGGCACCTGATCCTGGAGAGAAAGCCTCAGCAATATGCAGGGCTTGGTCTAGGATAAACCATCTCGATAGGCCCCTTGACGACTGATTGGCTATAGAAAAAGTCTTGGGACAATCTAAGCCCCCAGACCATGAGCATCGGCTCAGCAGTCTCACCTGACCAAATCTATCGTCGCCGGTTGATCAAGATGATGTAATACAGCAGGTTAAGGAAGGCCGTAAATGCTGTGGCCACATAGGTGAGGGCAGCAGCACTCAACACCGCTCGCGCCCCTTTGTGTTCTTCGCCTTGTAAGATACCGAGTTCGTCTACTAAGCGCAGGGCTCGGCGAGATGCGTCAAACTCTACGGGTAGAGTCACGACGTGAAACAGCAGCACTGAGGCAAAGAAAACGACCCCAAGCCAGGCCAGGTTGAGAAAATTGAAAATCAGCCCCGCCATAATTAGCATAGGGCCGAGGCGAGAACCCAGGTTAACTACGGGAACTAAAGCTGCCCGTAAATTCATCAACTTATAACCCTCGACATCTTGCAGCACATGGCCACATTCATGGGCTGCCACTGCTGCCGCTGATAGCGACCCAGAGCCATAGATACCCTGGGAAAGACGCACAGCTTTGGCACTAGGGTCGTAGTGGTCGGTAAGTTCACCAGCGACGGGCTCAACTTTAACGTTGCGTACGCCCTTTTTTGCCAGAATAGTTTGGGCCACTTGGGCACCCGTCATGCCCATGGTGGACTGTATCTTAGAGTATTTGCGATAGGTGCCTTTCACTTTGTTCTGTGCCCAAAAGGTCAGCACAGCGGTTGGGATAGCAACCAGCAGTATGTAGATAGGGTCGAAGAACATAGCCTGGGCTGGGAATAAGGTGAATTACAGAACCGTTTTGTGAATCATAGCAGCCTGGTTATCAGGACTCTCTAAGCTTTAGGTGGTTCTAAGAATTGGGAGCTGTCAAGGTAAAAGGGGGCAATGACAAAAGCACAAAAGCAGGTTTGTGGTTGGTCGTGGAACAAGGGTTCCCCATTGTGAACTCGAACAAAACGTCTTTCACCTCAGCGTGCCCAGGCAAGATGTGGTGTCTCTGAAGAGAAAATAGACCGATGGAGGGAGGCTAGCTGGTTTGCTGATAGGCCCAATAGAGGGCTTCTAAAAAAGTATCGGTAGTCATTTCTGTCGGGAGGGTTTCTAAATCCAGTTGTGCTTTCAAGCGGCGAGCGAGCTGGTCGCTGACTAGACCTTTGGCCTTAAGATTCATGGCCGAGCGCCGCTGCAAAAACTCACGAATCGTGGCGCAGTCATCGGGGGAGAGTCGGGCAATATCAACTAAAGCCAGTAGGTCTTTACCAATGACCTGGGCCCGCTCGGTTACCTGAATCTTGCCAGCGGCGACGGAGTCAGTACGCACCACTAGCGTACCGGCCAACCAGTCACCCACCCGCTTTTCGGTTTTGCTCAGCAGGATGCAAAAAAAGCCGATGAAGAGAATATCGTCGATGGGGCGCAGCAGCGATCGCAGGGTGGCCTGGGGGAGTCGTTCGGGCTGGCCGTCGTCGCGAATAACGCGAACTTTGGCGTAGCGCTTGCCGGGGGTTTGACCATACCACCAGGTTTCAAACAGAGCAAAGTAGCCGATATAAAGGGCAAAGGCTAGCACCGCTGCGATCGCCGTTATCCAGAGCTGGACTGTTTCGCTAGGTATCGACAGCACTGTTTCTAGCCCCATCAGGCGTACCAACAGAAAACTGTACACAATCGCCAGCCCCATCAACCCCGCCCCGAGCCCAAGATAGTCGAGGATAAGGGCTACTGCACGACTACCTACCCCCGCCAGCACAAACTCTAGCTCAACGCTCTCAGGGGTACGAATGGTAACGGTGTTAAAGAGAGCCATGGGGAAAGCGGGCGTATAATGAAGGTGACGAGGTAAAAGGCCATGGGACTTAGGATGACGTGAACGCTCCGTCGCCCGGCACCACTGATCACATTTTAGTTTTGACTATCTGAAGCTTGACTATCTGAAGCTATAGATCTAAATCGGCTGCGGGCATGCCTTCGTCGCCTTGGCGCAGGGCCAGATCCAGGCCCTCTCGGCGGCTGCGCAAATCGTAGTAGAGTACACCTTTAACCGCCTGCCACAAAGGTAGTACCACCATACTGCCGAACAGACTCAAAATTAAACTTAGCAGGGCTGTGATGCTATAGAGCACCGTGTCGTCGGGCAATAGCTCGAGCATGATGCTGGGAATATAGTTGGTTACCGACAAAATCGGCAGCTGAATCAAGAAAGTGGCTAAAAATACCACCTGGATCCGCATAATTGCTGACTGGGTTAGCTCCCAACTGCGGCTCATGCTGGTGCCAGCATCCTGCTGGGACTCGATGGCTAAGACCACCTCAGCAATAAAGAGTCGTGAGGCTACCCAGATGAGCACCACCAGCAAAATACCTAGACCCAGCAGCGCGCCCAAACTAATGCCGATTACGGCCCCCACAGAACCATTGATCAGGGCGGAGAAGATGCCCGCTGTCAAAAAACCCACGCTGCCACCACCAATCAGCGCCGCTAATACAGCGACTAGGTAAGCGGCCATATAGGCCAGCATCAGCAAAAAGCCCAAAAATAAAAACTGTCCCAGTCGAGGAGCCACCTGACGGCGGGCCTCTAGGGATGTCTCGGGCTGGTTAATCAGTTCGCGAAAGGAGAGCCGCCCGATGGCGCTGGAGAGCGCGTAGTACTTAGCTGAGCCGTAGAGCAGCGGCGCAAACCCTACCAGCAAGCCGAGTAAGCCCCCAACGATCGCGCCCACATCGCCCCCGATGGCCAGACCAATGACCACTAAAATCGCGATCGCGATCGCCATGCCAACCACGCCCGCTAACAGCCACAGGGTAGCCAATACGGCCAGCTGAAAGTAGGGCTTAAATTTGTCCTTGTAGAGTCGCAAGGCCGCACTGACTACGTCCCCGGGGTTGAGGGGGCCAAGCTGGTCACCCTGCTGTGCAGATGGGTTCATCGGCGCTGTCTCCAGGAGAAAGTACAGTGGACAAGGGCATCGTGTTTGGTCATTTCGAGGTTAGCCTACACCGCCCTTTAGAATGCCCGTTTTACCCCATTTACTTCATGAATGTTCAGCGTTGGATGGCTCGACGAGAATCTAGTTGGCGGCAGCTCGAAACCCTGCTTGCCCAGGCCGAAAAAACCGGACTCAGGTCTCTATCTGAAGGCCAGGTACGACAGATGGCCAGCCTCTATCGGTCGGTTTCAGCCGACTTGGCCAGGGCCAAAGGGCATGGTGTGAGTCAGGCAGTCATTAAAGACTTACAGGGGCTCACCAGCCGCAGCTATAGCCAGATTTATCAAGGCTCTCGTCGGCAAGAATGGCAAGCCCTGGGAGACTTTTGTCGCTATGGTTTTCCGGCGGTCGTGCAACAGAGCTGGGGCTACATTGCCGTCGCCACCGCTCTGTTTGTTATGGGTGGGCTAGTCGGCTGGTGGATCGCCTGGCAAGATCCGGCCTTTCTCACCCTGGTTCTGGGTCAAGGGTTTGTCGAAGAGGTCAAAACCAGCCAAGAACTCTGGACTGTTTCGATTATAGGCATCGAGCCCGTTGCCTCTAGCGGCATCATGATCAACAATATCGGGGTTTCCCTGCGGGCGATTTTGGGCGGAGTCACCATGTTTATGTCCCAAGGGCCTCTGATTACCCCACCCGGAGCATTTACCGTCTTTCTGCTGATGTTCAACGGGTTAATGATCGGCTGTGTGGGGGTTTTAGTGGCCCAGGCTAATTTGGCCTACGATCTATGGGCTTTTGTCTTTCCCCATGGAGCCCTTGAGTTACCCGCTATTTTTATGGCCGGTGGGGCGGGGCTACTGATAGCCCGAGGTATTTTGGTGCCTGGCCCCTACCGCCGCATCGACACCTTCAAACGCTGTGGGCTGCAAGCGGCCCAGCTCTTGTATGGCATTGTACCTATGCTAGTAATTGCCGGTCTGATTGAAGGATTTTTCTCTCCCCAGACCTGGATTCCCAATGAGTTTAAGTACATTGTTGGGACGGCTCTATTGGTTGGGCTGGTGCAATATTGCCGCACCCAGCGCCCCCAGGCAAATCCTTAGCCGCAATCACCCTCAACTTGTCTCAGCGATCGCGGGTAGCCCCTACAACCTCACTTTATTTGTGCTCAAATAGCAGGCAGATAGGGTAAGTTTATGCCTGTGGTCAGCCCTGGGTAGGTCATGGGTTTTAAGCGTTTTTTTATCGGGTTCGGTTTAGGACTTCTGCTCAGTTTGTGCCTGGCTTGCTCCCAGCAGGCTCTGCGCTCTGCGCCCAGCCCCTCCTCCTCTTCTAGTACCCTTCCTGAGAATGTTTCCGCAGCTCAAGCCAGGGAAGGAAATGCCCCCGTAGCCCCTGAGCTATCCCCTGAGGCTCAGGCTATTTTGGCCGCTATCCCGGGAGGGCTGGTTGCTCCGATACGTAAGGATGTACGGGTGGCCGTCATCAGCGATCTCAACAGCGCCTACGGATCGACCGATTACGATCCCGAGGTGGACAAGGCGATCGCTCTATTGCCGTTCTGGCAGCCTGACCTCGTGGTATGTGGTGGCGATATGGTAGCGGGGCAAAGCCCTGCCTTGACCCCTGAACAAATCAAGGCGATGTGGCAGGCCTTTGACGACCACATCGCGGCACCCCTACGCCAGCAAAATCTG
The DNA here is from genome assembly GCF_015207395.1 of Nodosilinea sp. LEGE 07088. Lineage (GTDB taxonomy): Bacteria > Cyanobacteriota > Cyanobacteriia > Phormidesmidales > Phormidesmidaceae > Nodosilinea. The sequence goes on along the minus strand of NZ_JADEWX010000002.1, from coordinate 75,722 downwards.
CCCTTTGGCTTTACCGTTGGTAACCACGATGCCTCTAGTGCTACAGGCGTCCACAATCAGTTTTTGTTCCAGCAAGAGCGAGATCTGGCAGCTGCCTACTGGGCTGAGCCAGGGCATGACCCCGGGGTAACCTTTATTGATCGCACCGACTTTCCGTTCTATTACACTTTTGAGCAGCAGGGCATTTTCTTTATGGCCTGGGATGGCTCATCGAGCCGCATTCCGCCTGAGAAACTAGCCTGGGTCGAGCAAGCGCTAGCCAGCGACACCGCTCAACAGGCCAAAGCGCGGATCTTGCTCAGCCACTTGCCCCTCTATGCCGTGGCCGTGGGGCGCGACGAGCCTGGTGAAGTGCTCGACAACGCCGACCAGTTGCGGGCCATGTTAGAGCGCTACAACGTGCATACCTACATTAGCGGTCACCATCACGCCTACTATCCCGGCCACCGGGGCAAGCTACAGCTGCTGCACACTGGCATTTTGGGATCTGGGCCACGGCCCCTGATCGACAGTCGCCTGCAGCCTTGGAAAGTCATCACAATGGTCGATATTGCCTTTGACGACCCACAGCTCACCACTTACACCACCTACGACATTCAAACCCTGCGCACAATCGATGACGAAGAACTGCCTCGGTTTATAGCTGGACACAACGGTATGGTGCTGCGTCGTGACATCAGCTACGACGAGTTAGCCCCTGATGAAAAGTCTTTCTGTGAGCAACGTCTAGGTAAAGGACTGTGTACCGGAACCTTGCCCTTCCCAAGACCCAAAACCTATGCTGCTTAAGGTCAGCCTACTGTGTCAGGCTAATATTCTATGCTAGTCTATTAAAGACAAATGGGACATTGTCCCCGAATTTTGCTGCCAAAATATACTTCGTAGTGGCAGCTGGTAATGACGACTCTGCCTGGAACAATGGGAGGTGGCTCAGCCGTTTCAGGGCAATTTAAGATTTGGGTGGGCCTCCAGCGCCCGTAGTTTGATTTCCTAGTGCAGATCCAAGGAGTAAAGAAGCGATTTCGTATGACTCAAGTCGTTGTAGGTGAAAACGAAGGTATTGAATCGGCCCTGCGTCGCTTTAAGCGGCAGGTCTCTAAGGCAGGGATTTTTTCGGAGGTAAAGCGTCGTCGCCACTTCGAGACGCCTCAGGAAAAGCGCAAGCGCAAAGCTGTAGCTCGCCGTAAGAAGCGCTACCGCTAGATGATTCAGCCAATTGGCCACAGGCCAACAAAAAGCGGGATGTCAACTGGCATCCCGCTTTTTGTTGGTTTGATATCGGGTTGGATCTAGTCTGTCGCATTGGCTGTAACCAGAGACAGCAGAGGCCCGATCTGTTCTTGGCCACTGACTGCCAGTTCGCTGTGGCAAAGCACAACGCGATCGCTCACCCGCCCCAGTAGGTCGCGCAGGATCCGCTCAGGGCGATCCCGATGGAGCATTTCTAAATCTCCGGTCGTCCAGGGTCGCCCGGTATAGGAGGCCAAAAATAGCGGATAGCCAAACAATAGATTTTCGGTGCCCCCTAACCATCGGGGCGATCCGGCGTCGATCCAAAAGTGCCAGCGATGGCGTAGTCGCTGCAATCGATACTGATACACCGTAGCCACCGTAATCACCTGGTCTGGTTCCACGGGGTAGGGGTTAGCCGTCACGGTGCCCTGGCGCAGCAGCAAAATAAATCGTTCTAGAGAAGTTTGCAGGGATTTGGTGGCTGTGGGAGTAAGAATGGGCTCGACCTGAAGTAGGCGTTCTTCCACGGCCCAGTAGTGCTGAGCTGTTTCTAACAGCTCTCTCAAGGCCGCCAGCTGATCGGGGGGGAGATGGCTACCGCCCCACAAAAAGGTTTGAATAGCCCGATCCAACACACTAACTACCCCCAGGGTCAGCCGCTGCTGGCGCTGCTGGCGCTGGTGCTCAATCCACTGGCGCAGTTGGCCGTAGGCTGCGGTCGCTTTATGACCCAGGCGATCCCAGCGCTCAAAGCGTTCTACTGGCAGCAACTCAGGCCGATCGAGGTTGGGTTCAAAACAGTGGTCAACCAATAGTTCGGCCCGCACCGGGTCAATTTGAACGGACTCAAACCAGGGTGCTACCTCTGGAGCCTGGGGAATCTGGCTCAAGACTACGAGCATTTCGGCCACATCCTCCGTGCTGGCGAGCCGTCCTAACCCTGGGTAAACAAAGATCAGCAGCGTCAGCAAGGCGCGCACCAAGGGAGAGTGAATGACCGGGCGCTGATCGCTCAGGGAGGCCACCGGGAGCCCCCGGTTGGTCAAAATTGTCGCCAGGGTATAGCGGGCGATCGCATCCAGCCCTGGCCCAATGATGGCAATGTCTTGGGGCGCAACCTGTCTCTTTTCTACAGCTTCAGCCACACGCTCTGCTGTCTTGCGCAGCAGTTCTCCCCGCGATCCGGTTTGTAGCGTTTCAAAACAGGCTAGGGGTTGTGTTAGCGCTAAAGGATCCATCACCCACTCCACCACCTGATCGCCCCACCGATGGGCCAAAGACGCGGCGGCAGGGCTAGCCGCGTCGATCACCTGGCACTGACCTTTAAGCTGCTCTAGGGCGTTGGGGTCGGCCCCTAGCCCCATGCGCACCTGGCCGTGGCTATTCCAGGTAATGGCCACCGGGCGACCCCGATCGATAAATATCTGTAACCACTGGGCGGCGATCGCCGGGTATTCATCCAGATCATCCACAAAAACACCGTTGTAGCGGGCCAGCAGCTTTTCCTGGTACAGCGGATGGGGCAACAAATGTCGCCAGTACAGTTCGGTCATCACCCCGTAGGTCAGTAGGCCCCGATCTAGGCACCAGTCGCGCCAGTCTACCAGGGCTTTACCGATGGCCTGCCAAACCACCTCAGGGGCATATCTCGACGGTATCCCCTCCGGCAGCAGCACCGGCAGATCTTCTACCTCAATGCCCGCCGCGGCGGCCATCTGCAAAAAATCTAGCGATCGCCGCACGAATTGGGTCTCTAGCCAGCCCTCTACCGTGAGGGTGCCATCTAGCAGCTGCGGCTGCCAGTGCCTAGTCGCCAAATCTTGCTCGTTTTCGGGCCGCAGCCGCAGCGGAAACTGAGGAAAAAGACCGAGTTCCGCTACCAGCAGCGGCCAAAACAGTGTGACCTCATCCTGGATAAATCCATTTGGGGTAGTGGTGACCACTGCCACGCCGGGCACGTTATCTCCCAAGCGAGTAGCTAATCGCAAACGATTATCGCCATTAGCGGCAAATACTAGTGGACTTTGCCCCGGCGCTGCTGACGATACCGAGCCGAGCTGATGCAGCAGCCAGGATGTCTTGCCACTGCCCGTTGCACCTGCAAACCAGTGAGGTCGATCTGCCATGGCCCTCAGCGTCAAGAGATTACTTCGCCTACTCTACCCCGGTCAACCCGCGGCCGATGCTAACAATAAACCTGGGGTAGACACCCCTACCCCAGGCCAAAAAATATAAGCCACGGCATCTACTGAGCCTCGGCTCAGTTAGGAGACAGACACGGCCACGGTCATTAGCCCAGCGATGAGCGCCAGCGCCAGACCACCCAGAATAATATAGTTACGCTTCTGAGATGAAGTAGGCGGCTCAGCCTCATACATCTTGGGCTCATTGGCAAAATTATTCAGACGACCGCCCTCTTCAGTGGTGTAAGGCATAGCTAAGATTCCTTCTTAAAAGTTGACTAACCTTAAAAGAAGGTTACCTGAAGACTGCATTCATGAATAGCCCATTGAGGCCCTTGGGGATCATGTTGCAAGGGCTAACCTTGCCCCGTTATCGGCTCCGGTTGAACGAGGTCAAGGGTTAAGGTTTTACCTACTTTGGGGGCTAGAACCCGAGTTGACAAGCCCTGCTGATCGATTGCCGCCTGCAGGGCTTGAAGATCGCCCTCGACTTTGAGCAAGTTAAGCAGTAGGCCGCTGTAGGTGACCTGTCCAGCATCTGCGGTGGGTAAGAGCACCTGGGGTCGAAGCCAATTCACCAACTCTAGAGCTCCTTGCTGTCCTCGAATGACTGGCCCCACCAGAGGTAGTTTTAAATCGACGGCGGGGGTAATCACCACATCCAAGGGCCCTTCGGCTTGAAGATTGGGCTGGTGGAAGCCGTGGGGTTCGTAGAACAGCGAGAGACCTGTCTCAGCCTCCCGTAGGATATAACCATTCTCTAGAACAGTCGGGCCGATAGGCGCACCGGGCACGGCCTTAATCGTTACTCGCTGGTTGAGGGTAAACTGCTCACCGTGATCGAGCACAGTCACGTGGTGATACCCCAGATGCTTGACAACCTTGGCAGCATTGGGTGAAGCCACAACTGGAATAGAGCGATCGAGGGCGGCTAGGGTCGGGGGGTGAGCATGGTCTTCCAACCCTTGGCTGAGCAAAATCAGGTCAATATCCGTGGGCAGTGCCAGAGGTTGTGGATGCTTCCCCTTGAATAGCCAGGCCTGTTGGCCAAACACTAAATCACCTACCAACCAGGGATCAAGCAAAATTCGCTGCTGACCTACAGTCAGCAGCCATGAGTTGCTGTCTAACCAGGTAACATCCATAGACCAAACCCCCAGCTAACCATATCTAGATCCGTCAGATAATTGTAACGGATTCTTTACAGTAGCAGGGCGGCAGCGGCGATAGACTGCTTGCCTCAGGGGCCCGCTTCATTGTGCAAACGTCCTCAGAAATTGTGCAAATGCCCTGATCCCCGTATAATCCTTTCTGTTCTGATGGTTGAATATTGTCGCGGTTTCCCAACGCTAGTTTTGCCATGGCTCGCTCTCGGCTTAAGCCTTACACTGTGCTGATTACAGCGACCGGAAGGTCGTCAATTACACTGACCCTAAGACCGGTTCCGCTGATGGTAATGTTAGCGGTGCTGGTGGGAGTACCCATCACCTGGATTGGGGTTTTAGTTTACCAAAATGTACAGCTGGCTCAGCGCAATCAAAGTTTGTCTGAAACGGCCAGCGAAGTTTTGACCGAAATCAATGCGATTGGCGCTGAGATTGAAGTGCTCAAAGACCGGGCTGGATTGCCCGAGGGCGACGCAGCCGAAGATCTAATCCCTGGCTCTAGCGTGGAGATTCCCCCTAAAGGTGGGGTAGCCAAGGCGGCTCCAGCCGAAGCCATGCTTGACCAGGCTCGCCGCGAGCTGCCTGACTTAGAGACTGCGCTGTCTCGATCGATTAAGCCGGCCCTAGAAGAAACCCTAGCCTCTGAGGCAGAGCAGGCCGCCGCTTTCCCTAGCGGTAAGCCCGTAGCGGGCGAGTTATCGATCTCTTCAGAATTTGGTCTACGGCCCAACCCCTTTGGCGGACGCAGCTATGAAATGCATGAAGGCCTAGATTTTGTCGGGCCGGTGGGCAAACCGATCCTGGCTACCGCTGAGGGAGTCGTAGTGGCGGCTGACTATAGCGGCGGCTATGGTAACCACGTCAAGATTGACCATGGCTATAGGTATGAAACCCTCTATGCCCACATGTCTGAAATCAATGTCAAGATCGGCGATCGCGTTAAGCGCGGCGATGTTGTCGGCCTATTGGGCAGCACGGGTAGATCTTCAGGCCCCCACCTGCACTACGGTGTCTACCGCAACGGCCAGGCCGTAAATCCGCGCTATTTTTTGAAGCTTGAGGAAACTAAATAGTAGGATCGTTAGAGTTTACGTTCGCCAGACTCTGACATTACTAAATCTATGGGCAACACCTTTGGGCATCTCTTTCGCATCACCACCTTTGGTGAGTCTCACGGGGGTGGAGTGGGTGTGACCATAGATGGTTGCCCGCCGCGTCTGCCCATCACCGCTGAAGAGATTCAGGCCGAACTCGATCGCCGTCGCCCTGGCCAGAGCAAAATTACGACGCCCCGTAAGGAGAGCGATCGCTGCGAAATTCTCTCCGGAGTGTTCCAGGGCCAGACCCTGGGCACGCCTATTTCTATCCTGGTGCGCAATGAAAATATCCGCCCCCAGGACTACAGCGAGATGGCGACAACCTATCGCCCCTCCCATGCCGACGCTACCTACGACGCTAAGTACGGTCTGCGTAACTACCAAGGCGGGGGGCGCTCTTCAGCCCGAGAAACCATCGGGCGGGTGGCCGCCGGGGCGATCGCCAAAAAAATCCTCCAGCAGGTTGCTGGCACAGAAGTGATTGGCTACGTCAAGCGTATTCAGGATCTTGAGGGCACGGTTGACCCTAGCACCGTCACCCTGGCGCAGGTCGAAAGCAACATCGTCCGTTGCCCTGACCAAGCTGCTGCCGAAGCCATGATCAACCGGGTTGAAGCCATGCGCGATCAGGGTGACTCTATCGGTGGCGTGGTGGAATGTGTGGCCCGAGGTGTGCGGGTGGGGCTGGGCGATCCGGTGTTCGATAAGCTCGAAGCCGACCTGGCTAAGGGGGTGATGTCACTGCCTGCGAGCAAAGGTTTTGAGATCGGCTCTGGTTTTGCTGGCACCCTCCTCACCGGCAGCCAGCACAATGACGAGTTCTATACCGACGAGGCTGGCACCCTACGTACCCGCACCAATCGCTCTGGGGGTACCCAGGGGGGCATTACCAACGGTGAAAACATCATTATCCGGGTCGCCTTTAAGCCCACCGCCACTATTCGCAAGGCCCAAAATACGGTCACTAATGCGGGCGAGGCCACAGTGCTGGCCGCGCGGGGCCGCCACGATCCCTGCGTACTTCCCCGCGCTGTGCCCATGGTTGAGGCCATGGTTGCCCTGGTGTTGTGCGACCACCTGCTCCGTCATCACGGTCAGTGCGAACTGTTTTAGTGGTATTCCCAAAGCTATGAAAATCATCGGCCTAGACCAGGTGCCTGAGGAATCTGTCTCCCACAATCTGGCCATTAAAAAGCGAGTGTTACTGCGATCGCACGATTTGCCCCATCTCACCAATTTTTCCCAAGCCCGATTTGCCCCCGGCGATGTCGCCACTGGCCACAGCCATAGCGATATGGCCGAGGTCTTCTTTTCCCTATGCTGTCCGCTCCCTGACGGCTCCCGCATCAAAAACGCGTCCGATCACTTCCTCCACCGGGGGATCGCTCACCGTCAGGTCTTGAACATCTAGATCGCCTAGCAGTTGACTGACCACCTGGGTTAACGCCTCCCGACGCACAATTAACCGGGCCGTACAGCCTGCCAAACTCTCGATTTCACCGTAGCGACTCAGCAACTCAGCATCACAGCCCTGAGCGAGATCTATGGTCACTTCTCGGTAAGGGGCGAAGCTATCGAGCAACCCCTCTAGGCTGCCGTCATAGATTAATTTCCCTTGGTAGATCAGCAACACCCGTCGGCATAGCGCTGTGATATCAGCCATATAGTGGCTAGTGAGCAAAATAGTGGCCTGATAGCGGCGGTTGTAGTCGCGCAAAAACTCCCGCACCGCCACCTGAGCATTAACGTCTAGGCCCAGGGTAGGCTCGTCCAAAAACAGCACCTGGGGGCGATGTAGCAGAGCGGCCAGCATTTCGGCCTTCATCCGTTCTCCTAACGAGAGTTTCCGTACCGGCTGAGTAAGCTTTCCTTGAAGCGTTAGCATCTCGGTGAGTTCATCAACTCGGTAGCGAAACTCTCGATCAGATAGTCCGTAGATAGCCCCATTGATGCGCAGCGAATCTAACGCAGGCAAATCCCAAAGCAGCTGCTGTTTTTGCCCCATAACCAGGGTAATGTCTTGCAGAAAGCTAGCCCGACGCTGAAAAGGAATGTGATCCCCAACCCGCACCATGCCGCTGGATGGATGGATCAATCCAGTCAGCATCTTCAGGGTAGTGGTTTTGCCGGCACCGTTTGGCCCTAAAAAGCCCACCACTTCACCCGGTTCTATACGAAAGGAAATATCTTGCACTGCCTCTACCACATGATATTGACGGCGGAAGAAATGCCTCAAGGTGCCTCCTATACCCGGCTCCTTGGTGGCTACCGGATAGCGCTTACTCAGTTGATGAACGTCAATGATGGGCATGACAGCAAAGAACCTAGGGGCAGGCTCTCACTTTAGCGCCAACGCTCTAGTCTTAGGCCACAACCCGGCGTAAGAAATGCAATCGCTCGTTGAGACCCATGGTGGTCAGGCGTGCCAATAAGGCTTGGGTACTCTCTGTACCCTTTTGGCAGGTAGCCAAGGGAATGCGACTGGCTGGCATAAGGTAAAATAAACGATGCCAAAAGGCCAACTTCATATTGATATTCAGCGTCCGGTAGGCATCAGCGAAGCGGGTATCGGCTCCAGCCAAAATATCGTGCAAAATCGATACCCGATCGCAGCAGTCTACCTGTTGAATCTGGCTGATGAGTTGCTGTACCGCCTGGGAAAATAGGGCGACGGGCGCGATCGCAGCAAAGGCTTGGCCCAGGGTGTCATAGGTTTGCCAGAGAATAGCAAGGCGACAGTCTATATCAGCAGATTCAAAGGCTTCAATGGCCTGCTCAAACTGGAGAGAAATATTGACGGCGGTCATGGCGGGGTTTCCTGAGGGAATTTTATGGAGGTTTTTAATGGCAGGCGATGTCGTCAAACTAGTTGGGTTGAGTTAACGATGGCCTGAAAATCGATGAACGGCCTTCCACCAAAACCCAGGGGAGGTATAGAGCCGGGATCTGGCAGAATATCGGTCAACATCACCATCCTAACTAGAGGACAGCCAGACTGAGTTAAATGAGAAACTCAGCCAATCTAGATGGTTTATCGTCTATTTATATTGATCCCCATTCTCTTTGAAAAAATAGCAATTCTTCCAAGTTTCTTTAGATTTACCCACGTGCCGGTAGCGGCGGCCCCCTCTAGGGCAGGAATAATCCCTTTAGGTTCTAGGCAAGGAATATTCGATATGCTGGAACCATCGCTTCTTTGAGATCTAGTTACACGATCAAGCGGCCAACTTGGCTGCTGTCGTGAATGTGGGCTGCGCATAATAGGCCCTTCCTTAGGGTGCCATTTCCTACAGATGTTACGAGGGCAATCCAATGTTCAAGCGCAAAATGGCTCCGCAATTGACTTATCTAAGTCAAAAGACTGAGTTTGAGGGAGTTCTTCATGGTGAAGGCATGCTGCGGGTCGATGGCGTTATCCACGGCACCGTCGATATTAAAGGAGATGTAGAAATCTCATCCACAGGGCTAATCGAAGGTCCTGAAGTGAAAGCTCATAATATTGTGGTGGAGGGAGTGCTGAAGGCTCGGGTCTTCGCCAAGGGCAAGCTTACCCTTAGCCGGACGGCTCGTTTAGAGGGCGATGTGGTAGCTGGCTCACTAGAAATTGAGCCTGGAGCCTACTACACCGGCTATATCGAAACTTGCGACGCTAAATCACTACCGCCAGCCCGAGAGGTACCAGAGCTCTACGGCACTACCGAGGTTTAGGCAGGCTGATCGCGCATCAACCAGATCACCAAAACTAAAACGACCCCGCCTACCAGCCAAGGCGAGGGCACGAATAGGGTGCCTAGACCAGGCAGGGCATTGACTATCGTGGCAGCTATCCAAGCTGTCACTACGCAACCTATCAGCGCTATGAGTTCCACCGTGGCCCCCAACTCAACTGAGATAATCATAGCGATCGCGGTATTGGCCACAACTATGACCAGCGTCTCGCACCTTGAGGCGTTCACTTATATAGACAGTTTGGGCTTGTGTCTATCAGGGCAAGCCGTGGCAACCGTAAGGCATCACTATAGGTAGTGAAGCACAAGAGACAACAGGTATGGTCGCGAACTATAGGTATACCAAGGTATTAGCGCTCGCCGCAGGGCTGGTGATGTCGTGGCTTCCAGCTACATCTACCATCGCCCAGCAGGCGGCTCCTCAGCCGTTTACTCTATCTGACAGCAACCCAGGGGCTGAGGTCGGAGGCTCTACCAACGGCATTTTTGCCCTATCTAACATTGCGGGGCGCGATCGCAGGGGCAATATCTGTGTTGGGTTCGCCGACAGCGCTCCAAACCATGTCATGGTGCTCCAACAAAACTTTGACTCCCTTACCCTCCAGGTCAATAGCGGCGGCAGCGACACCACTCTCCTCGTCCAAGGCCCTGACGACAGCATGATTCGCTGCGGCGAAGATACCGATCGCCGCAATCCCGATGCGCAGATACAAGACCAGAACTGGGCTGCAGGAACCTACCGGATCTGGGTAGGCTCTCACAATCAGGGGCAGCGCCACAGCTACTCTCTCAGCGTTAAACCCTAAGGGCATGCTCAGTTTTTCCCGCTAGCGTTATTTCAAACACAGCTTTCAGATGCCAATGGCCTTTGAGGCCTGGCCCTGACCATAGAACTTAGGGCCAGGGCCACGTTAGGATAGTGAAACTGCTCTTAATTCCCCATCCAGTCCTGTGCTCAAAACCCTGCTTGCCGACTTTCGCATCGTGTTCGAGCGTGACCCAGCGGCCCGCAACTGGCTAGAGGTACTGACCTGTTATCCAGGTTTGCATGCCTTGGTACTACATCGATTTAGCCACTGGCTTTGGAACCTAGGCCTACCGGTGGTGCCTCGATTCATTTCCCACTTGGCGAGATTTCTAACCGGCATTGAAATTCATCCTGGAGCCACTATTGGGCAAGGCGTCTTTATTGACCATGGCATGGGAGTCGTGATTGGTGAAACCGCTATCATCGGTGACTATGCGCTGATTTATCAGGGGGTCACTCTAGGGGGCACTGGCAAAGAAAGCGGTAAGCGTCACCCCACCCTTGGCGACAATGTAGTCATCGGAGCCGGTGCCAAGGTACTGGGCAATATTTATGTAGGCCATAGCGTACGCATTGGAGCCGGCTCAGTTGTATTACGAGAGGTGCCCTCAGACTGCACTGTTGTAGGTGTACCGGGTCGTATCGTTTACCGAGCCGGAGACCGTACCGAACCCTTAGAACACGGCCGTCTACCAGACTCTGAAGCCCAGGTGATTCGAGCTTTGCTCGATCGCATCGAAGCTTTAGAGAAAGAAGTTCAAGCCCTTGGTTCCGTTCGCCTAGAACCCGCTTTAATCGACGCTAGTCGTTCTAAACCGGTTATCCACTGCCGCATCGAAGATCGCGCCATCGAAGAATTTTTGGATGGCACGGGTATTTAATGGGGATTGTTGTGGTGTAAAGATTACGTTACAAAAACATCCCCCTGAATGCTGTCAAAGCAAATGCTTTGAACATTATTTGCACCATAGAGCGCCCTAAAAATAGTTCACTTGAACTAAATAGAGCTATTTATCCGAAGTTCGTCCAGCTTACTCCCGTTTCTTGAGCCCTCCAGTTAGACATTTCAGCCGATTGCAGCCTTTCTGCCAAAGTTGGGGTGGTACATCACAGGAGATTGCAGTTAAAATTGAGAAGCTTCGCCTACGCTGATGTATCTCTCTAGATAGAGACGGCGATAAGTCTAAGTCAACAACTGCGATGAGACTACAGGTAGCTTAGTTAGCTCAGCCATATCATTTGGCTCCAGGAAAGTAGATCCGCCTTTTTTCGGAACTTTTTTTCGGAACTATAGGCATCTACCCGAGGAGCTGTTAGTCTGATCACAGTCTTTGTATTTCAATTTTTAAGGAGCACGAGGATCGCGGCATGACCCAAGCAAATCATCTGCTCGGCACCATCACCCCTAATACTGAACTCGATCTCTTGATCGACGGTAATGATGGCGACGGGAACTTTGTTGCCCAAGATGACGAGGCCGGCGCTGACGAGAAAGCGCCGAAGGGTAAAGCAACCCGCCGCCGCGCTCAGACTAAAAAGCGCCATTACACCGAAGATTCTATTCGCCTCTATTTACAAGAGATTGGCCGTATTCGTCTGCTGCGGGCTGAGGAAGAGATTGAGCTCGCTCGCAAAATTGCAGACCTGCTCAAGCTTGAGCGTATCTATGACGAGCTGTTAGATTCTCTGGAGCGCGACCCATCTGATATCGAGTGGGCTGCTGCCGTTAGCCAAGATGAAGGTGAGAACTACACACTAGCTAGCTTCCGGCATCGCCTACACGTCGGTCGCCGCGCCAAGGACAAAATGGTGCAGTCGAATCTGCGTCTCGTGGTATCTATTGCCAAGAAGTACATGAACCGGGGGCTATCCTTTCAAGACTTGATTCAGGAAGGCAGTCTTGGGCTAATCCGCGCTGCTGAGAAATTTGACCACGAAAAGGGTTACAAGTTCTCGACCTATGCAACCTGGTGGATTCGTCAAGCTATCACTCGGGCGATCGCGGATCAATCTCGCACTATTCGCTTGCCGGTTCACCTATACGAGACTATCTCTCGTATTAAGAAAACTACCAAGCTGCTTTCTCAGGAGTTGGGTCGTAAGCCCACTGAAGAGGAAATTGCAACTCGCATGGAGATGACCATTGAGAAGTTGCGATTTATTGCCAAATCTGCCCAGTTACCTATTTCGCTTGAAACCCCTATTGGCAAAGAGGAAGACTCTCGCCTGGGCGATTTTATCGAGTCTGATGGCGAAACGCCTGAAGATCAGGTCTCCAAGAGCTTGCTGCGAGAAGATCTGGAAAGCGTGCTCGGCACTCTGAGCCCCCGGGAGCGCGATGTACTTCGCCTACGCTATGGTCTGGATGATGGTCGGATGAAAACCCTTGAAGAAATCGGCCAGATCTTTAATGTTACTCGTGAGCGTATTCGCCAGATTGAGGCTAAAGCGTTACGCAAGCTGCGTCATCCTAACCGGAACAGTATTCTTAAGGAATATATTCGCTAGAACGTATTCCAGGTGATTTTCCCTTCCCAGGGAACCAGAAACACACCATTGAATTGGCTAGAAAGGCTGCCTAAAGGCAGCTTTTTTATTGCCTCAATTTTGCTAATCATCCAGCTAGCCATCCAAACAAGATATGGAGCGCTGGCCAAATAGCTGAGTATACGAGCATCTGACAAAGCCAGAAACTGGAATGCTCTCTAGCTAAGCATCAAGCATCCGAAAGACCAACAGTATTTTGCAGAGGCAAGTCGGTCTTCAAGAGTAGAAACGAGAGGATTGAGCCAAGATTTTGAATTAGCCAAATATTTGTTGCGGCAGTAGACAGATTCGCCACCTGTTGGTACACTTGTTCTGTAACACTAACTGACGCCGTGGCTGAACTCTCATGGAATCCTTGACAACCGCCCAACAGGAGCTCTACGACTGGCTGGTCGACTACATTCGCGCCAATCAGCATTCTCCCTCCATCCGGCAGATGATGCGAGCAATGAATTTGCGCTCCCCGGCCCCAATTCAGAGCCGCCTAGAGCACCTTAAAAATAAGGGCTATATCGAATGGAGTGAGGGCAAGGCTCGTACTATTCGGGTACGAGACGACCTGCGCGGAGTGCCCATTCTCGGCACTATTGCGGCTGGTTTCGTCAATGAGGCCTTCACAGATTCCGTCGAGCGTCTCGATCTCAACGGATTGCCCATTCAAAACGGTGACTACGCTCTCAAGGTTACTGGAGACAGCATGGTCGAAGCCATGATTCAAGATGGAGACGTCGTCATCATGCGCCCGGTAAAAGACCCTCAGGGGATTCGGGAAGGCACCATCGTTGCGGCTCGGGTTGAAAGTGGCACTACCCTAAAATCTTTTTATCGCCAGGGTGATCAGGTGCAGCTTAAACCAGCTAATCCCGACTATCCGGTGATGGAGTTTCCGGCGGAGTCGGTGGATGTGCAGGGAAGACTTGTCGCTGTATGGCGTGGCATTGACCCAGACTTCGTAGTTTAGCAATTGCTGCTTCTTTTTTGCTCCTGTTGGCTGTGGCCTTTGGTCGCAGCATTTTTCTGACTAGATCATTAGGGCTCGGTTCATTCTTAGATTACGGATGTCGTTTAGCTGCCAAATCCCATAAATGTTGCACTGGGGTGCGTTGGCGGAGCGCGCTATGCACTTACTCAAACCCTAAAAACCAAGCTTGACGGGGCACTAGAGCATCGGTACAGTATGGCTAAAAACCCGGTTTCTTTGTCACTGCCCTAACGGCATGACTGGCATTTTGGCCGAGAAACCGGGTTTCTGTACCGGCGTTCTAGCACTGATCTATCGATCGCAGTTAGATTGTTCTGCCGATTCATCCGCCGATTCATCTAAAGTTGGCAATGGGTTTTGCAGACGATGCAGGCAAATCTCCAGGATTTCTCGAACTGACTCATGGGTATACTCGTCGTCGGGGTGAGGCGGTTGGCCAGGTTGTTGAAAGTGAGGGCGATCCCCGTAGATTTGGCCCCAGACGACGTCGGTCTGGCGTACTAGCTCGTAGAGCGTCTCGGGCGATCGCAGCACTGTGGCCAACAGATCTTTGACCGCCTCGACAGGGTTTTCGAGGTGACGGCTGAGGCGGGCTTCGTCGTCAGTCAGCCACTGATCTAGCACTCGTTGGAGTGCTCCGGGGCCATCGGACAAGGACTCTTTGAGCGCTTGCTGAGCACCATGCTTAGCCTGTACTAACCGGGGAATAGGGGACTCGCCCTGCATGAAGTTGCCGGCTTCTTGGCCAATAGCCGCAGCCAGGGTAAACGGGCGACTGAGGCGGAGTTCTTGCTGAATATCAGTCGTGTTGTCGGCGGAGTCAGGGGTCATGGCGTTGTGGCTGTTTAGGATAGGCGCTTTTGTAATCGCTGGAGAGTCTTATACATCTCGGGAAGGCGACGGTAAACAGCCGAAGCTTTGAGAAATACCTTGTGGGGCAGGGCGGGGATACCAGTGACGATTTCGCCGGGGGCTACGTCGGCATGAATGCCCGCTTTAGCGGTTGCGATCGCGCCATCGCCGATTTTAGCTTGGTTAGCAATACCCACCTGGCCCGCCAAGATCACCCGGTTGCCGATGATCACACCCCCGGCCATGCCCACCTGAGCCGCCATGACTACGCCCTCACCGACCTGACAGCCATGGGCAATGTGGACTAGGTTATCGAGTTTGGTGCCACGCCCGACTCGGGTAGTCCCTACAGCAGGACGATCGATGGTCGAGTTGCTGCCTACCCGCACACCGTCTTCAATCACAACGAAACCCGACTGTTCCATTTTTTCCCAGCCCTGGGCAGTAGGCACAAAGCCAAAACCCTCGGCCCCAATCACCGCGCCGCTGTGAACAGTACAGTCAGCGCCAATTTGCGATCGCTCGTGGATAACACAGTTGGCATGAAGCACGGTGCGATTGCCGATTTGCACGTCGGGATAGACCACCACATTGGGGTGAATGCAGACTCCGTCTCCTAAACTAGCGCCAGCTTGAATCACCACGTTGGCACCGAGGGCGACGTTAGCGCCGATGGTAGCGCTGGGGTCGATAGTAGCGGTGGGATGAATGCCAGGCGTGGGCTGGTAGGGCGTATAAAACAGCGCGATCGCCCGGGCGAAGGCTAGACGCGGATCAGAGGCACTCAGCCAAGCCAGGCCACGGGCGTCGGCTTGGGCTTGCAACTCAGAACTAGGGGGCAAAATTAGGGCTGTGGCCTGGGTGGTGGCAATAGAAGCCGCAAACTTATCACCCTCGATATAGCTCAGCGTACCGGCCAAAGCCTGATCGACAGCGGCCATCCCAAAAATATCGGGATCGTGATCGGGAGCTGCGTTCAAGCTAGAGGCCACGGTGATTTGAACTTTCTCGGCAATCGTGCTGAACTTCATAGGAACCGAATAGGAGCTGAGGAAAACGCGTAACAATTAACCTGGCTTTTACGCTACCAGAAATGCGACGCATTCGACGTGGGGAGTCTGGGGAAAGAAATCGGCGGGCTGAGCTTTAGTTAGAGCGTAGCCACCCTGATCTCGTAAAATTTTGAGGTCTCGGGCCAGAGTCGCTGGGTCACAGCTCATATAGACAATGCGAGGCGGGCGAATTTCGATCAGGGCATCGAGGACGGTGCGATCGCACCCTTTACGCGGCGGATCCAGGATCACAATATCTGGCGTATCCGTGAGGCTTTCCACCGCGACCGGCAGCAGCGCACCGACATCGCCGGCCCGAAACTCTACGTTGTCGATACCGTTGAGTCCGGCATTAGCCAGCCCTTGGGCAACCGCTTCTGGCTGCACCTCTAGCCCCATACAGCGTTTGGCCCGTTGGGCTAACGGCAGGGTCAGGGTACCGACGCCGCAGTAGGCATCAACGATGGTTTCGCTACCGGTGAGTTGTAGCTCATCCAAAATCACCTGTAGTACACGCTCAGCCTGTTCGGTGTTGACCTGAAAAAACGTCGTGGCGTGGATGGAAAACCGAAGCTTAGCAAATATTTCTTCGATGTAGGGGACCCCGTCGATCACCAGGGTCTCGCTGCCAAAGATAGCGTTGGTTTTATCCGGATTGAGGTTGACGCATACCCCAACTAGATCGGGATAGCGATCGCGCCATTCCTGAGCCTGCAATTCGATATCTTTCAGATTGGGGGCGGTGGAGACTAACGTTAGCAACTGCTGACCGGTACGACGCCCCACTCGCAACGCCAGGTGTCGCAGGCGCCCTTGGTGTTTACTCTCGTTATAAATTGACCATCCCCGCGCTTGAATATCGCGCTTGACCTCGGCCAACAGCGGATTGAGGCGCTCGTCCTGCACTGGGCACTGATTTAGGTTGACTAGCTTGTGGCTGCCTTGCCGAAAGTAGCCCGCCTTGACCTGACCTTCGGGCGATCGCCCCAGGGGATAGGTAGCCTTATTGCGATAGCCTAGGGGCGCATCAGCCGCCAAAATCGGTAGCACATTGGGGCGGTCAAAGCCACCAATCCGCGTAAACGCATCGACCACCTGCTGCTGCTTAGCGCCCAGCTGAGCTGAGTAGCCGACCGACTGCCACTGGCAACCGCCACACTTATCCGCCACGATACAAGCCGCCCGTACCCGCTCCGGTGAAGCCGTGAGCAACTGTCGTACCTTGGCGCGGCCAAAGGTCGGTTTGGCCTGTACTAGCCTTGCCCGCACTAGGTCACCCGGTACAGTGTTGGGCACAAACACGACCCGCTCCTGCCAGCGGCCCAGGCCATCGCCGCTACTGCTTAGATCGGTGATCTCTAGATCAACGGTTACCCCCTGTTGCCACTGGTCCACGGCGGTGCTCCTGCTATGTATGCTCAATGTTGCCTATCGACTCTAACAAGGGACGCGCCTGATGGAGTAAAGCCGTGACCTAACGCAACTCCAGGGTGGCGTCTAATCGTTGCTACTCAGTACTGCGATCGCATCAGCCGTCAACAGCGGTTTAAGCTGGGCCTGCACTGTTTCGGGTTGGTTGTCCCAGAGCATCTTGCAAAAGGCGCTTTTGCCCTGCTGGCTGGCGCGGTTAAAGATCCCAGCCAGCTTTTCGCAATCGGTGGTATCGCCCATGGTTAAACCTCTCAAATCGTGTTGCCAGCATAGCTGCTCAGGGTGGTCGCCGCATGACCTTTAGGTGTAAACCAGATATTCCTGTAGATTCAACCGCCTTGACCAGAGTCTGACCCACGATGCTCCCCCTTAGAAGAGGCAATAAAATGCCGTCCCCCGCTGGAGACGGCATTACTAACAGGGATGAATCCAGCTACTAGGGTTAACTCTCGGCAGAAATTAGCTCTCGCCGCTGCTCGGACTGAATCGTAACCTTGCCGCTGTCGTCGACATCGACGGTAGCCGTATCGCCATCGCCCAGGCGACCGGAGAGAATCTCCTCGGCCAGAGTATCTTCGAGCAGTCGCATGATCGCCCGACGCAGGGGTCGCGCCCCGTAGCTGGGGTTGTAGCCCTCCTCCACTAGGCGCTCCTTGAAGCGCTCGGTGACCTGCAGACTGATGTTCTTCTCGGTCAGCCGAGCGAATACCTCCTTGAGCAGAATCTCGGAAATCTCCTTGACCTCGTCCTTGGTGAGCTGGCGGAAGACGATGATCTCGTCGAGACGGTTGAGAAACTCAGGGCGGAAGTACTGCTTGAGTTCTTCGTTTACCAGGGAGCGAATGCGGTTGTACTGCGACTCGGCCTGGTCTTGCTCGAACTCAAAGCCGAGACCACCGCCACCCTTCTCGATTACCTTCGAACCGATGTTGGAGGTCATGATCAACAGGGTGTTCTTGAAATCGACCGTGCGGCCCTTAGCATCGGTGAGACGGCCATCCTCTAGAATTTGCAGCAGCATGTTGAAGACATCGGGGTGAGCCTTCTCGATCTCGTCGAACAGGACTACGGTGTAAGGCTTACGGCGCACAGCTTCGGTGAGCTGACCGCCCTCGTTATAGCCAACGTATCCCGGCGGAGAACCAATCAGCTTAGAAACGGTGTGGCGCTCCATGAACTCAGACATATCCAGCCGAATCATGGAGTCTTCGGAACCGAAGAAGTAGGAAGCCAGGGACTTGGCTAGCTCAGTCTTACCAACCCCGGTGGGGCCAGAAAATACGAAACTGGCAATGGGTCGGTTGGGGTTTTTGAGGCCGACTCGGGCGCGGCGAATGGCGCGGGAGGTGGCCTTCACCGCTTCGTCTTGGCCGATTAGCCGCTGGTGCAGGGTATCTTCCATGTGCAGCAGCTTCTCAGACTCGGACTCGGTGAGCTTACTCACCGGCACCCCGGTCCAGGAGGCAACGATGTGGGCAATGTCCTCTTCGCCCACTACGGGCTGGTCTTCGCCCCCTTCGTCTTCGGTGGCCTTGTTTTGAGCAATCGCCCGGATTTCGGCCTTGATTTCCATTTCGCGATCGCGCAATTCCCCGGCTTTATCAAAGTCCTGGGAGCGGACGGCGTTGTCCTTATCCTTGAGCACCTGACGCAGCTCGCGATCGAGCTCCTTCGCCGCAGGGGGCAGCTGGGAGTTGATTAAGCGAACGCGGGAACCGGCCTCGTCGATCAGGTCAATAGCCTTATCGGGCAAGAAGCGGTCAGAGATATAGCGGTCAGAGAGTTTAGCTGCCGCTTCCAGGGCTTCATCGGCAATCTTCAGCTTGTGGTGCTGCTCGTAGCGATCGCGCAGACCGTGAAGAATCTCAATGGTCTCATCGACGCTGGGTTCACCCACCATCACCGGCTGGAAGCGGCGCTCCAGAGCAGCATCACGCTCGATGTGCTTGCGATACTCATCGAGGGTCGTTGCACCAATACACTGCAACTCACCCCGCGCCAGGGCTGGCTTCAGGATGTTAGCCGCGTCAATGGCCCCTTCGGCGGCCCCCGCCCCAATCAGGGTGTGGACTTCATCGATCACCAGGATGACGTTTCCGGCAGAGCGGATTTCATCCATAATTTTCTTCAGCCGCTCTTCAAACTCGCCTCGATACTTAGTACCGGCCACCAGCAGGCCAATATCCAGCGTCACCACGCGACGATCTTCGAGGATATCGGGTACGTCACCGGTGCCAATGCGCTGGGCCAACCCCTCGGCAATGGCGGTTTTACCAACCCCCGGCTCGCCGATCAGCACCGGGTTGTTCTTGGTGCGGCGACCGAGAATCTGAATCACACGCTCAATTTCTTTTTGACGCCCCACTACTGGGTCTAGCTTGCCATCGGCAGCCATCTGAGTCAGGTTGGAACCAAACTCATCGAGGGTAGGTGTTTTGGTGCGACCCTGCCCACCCCCGGCAGAAACTTCGGCAGTTTCACCCAACATACGAATAACCTGAGTGCGCACCTTAGATAGGTCAACGCCCAGATTTTCGAGAACGCGGGCCGCGACCCCCTCACCTTCGCGGATCAATCCCAAAAGCAGGTGCTCGGTGCCGATGTAATTGTGACCGAGTTGACGAGCTTCTTCTAAGGAGAGTTCAAGCACACGCTTGGCTCGGGGGGTAAAGGGAATCTCAACAGCGACGAAGCCGGAGCCACGGCCAATAATCTTCTCTACCTCAATGCGCGCATCCTTGAGATTGACGCCCATTGACTTGAGAACCTTAGCGGCTACGCCCGTGCCTTCCCCAATTAGCCCTAGGAGAATTTGCTCGGTGCCCACAAAGTTGTGGCCTAGCCGACGAGCTTCCTCCTGCGCCAGCATGATGACCTTGATAGCTTTTTCTGTGAAGCGTTCAAACATGATGGTATTAATCACCTGGTGCGTGCCGGATAGGCAAATTCTAGCACAGCGATTTTTGTCAGTTGTGCCCTACTAAACAGCTAGTTTACCGGGCTGAGTTTATACGCCGTCTACAGCACTAAAATAGCTTGGGATCGCCTATTGTCAATAGGTTTAGCCTGGAAAAATGTAAATTTTCTCAACTTTCGAGGTTCGGTTTTAGGTTCGGTTTTAGGTTCGGTCAATTGAAAACTTTGTCGGTGTAAGCTGCCATCCCTGGCGCTCAAGACGACGGCTCGCTGTAATCCTTCGCTGCCTTAGTTGATCGCGAAAATCAGCTGTTTTAAGGGAATTTTGCCATAGAATAAGCGCATCTTCCCCATCAGCATAGTAGCGGCGTCGGCGACCTAAGGTTTCAAACCCAAAGCTCTCGTACAGTGCCAGAGCGCGACTATTGGAAGGGCGTACCTCGAGGGTGGCGCGGGTGAGGGCGCGGTGGTCTGCTGGGACTAGGTTTCGACAACCGCAGGCACTGAGAAGTAGATTGAGCAGCAGCCACTGACCTAAGCCCCGCCGCTGATAACGAGGATCCACCGCCAGTACGGTAATATGGGCTTCATCCAGAATGGCCCAGTAGCAGCCTAGGCCCAGTAGCATGACTTCTGAGGCGGGCCTTTCAGATTCGTTTGACGTCAGGCAGCGAGTAAATTCCTGTGACATTACCGCTCCTAAGCCCTTGGCAGGTTGCAAGTCAGCTATCGAAGCCGTCGATAGATCGGGAGCGGCTTCCTCGATAGCATTGGGCCTGTGTACCAGCATTAGCAGACAGCTGTTGGGGCTATCAATCTCACGCCTGTAAGCCTCCGCCGACCACAGCCCCCCCAGGGAGCGCTGGTCAAGTGCCACTAGGGCAGTAATGTCATCATGGCCCGGAGTCTGGCAAGCAAGGTAGCCCACAAATCTGACTGGCTAAAATTAATTGCAGTTGGCCAAAAACTGGCGTAGCCCTTGATTGTACACTGAGGTTTGGGGCGTAGCAAAATGGTCTCAAGCGTTGCCCAGTGGATCACCACTGGTTTAGAGTCGCGGCTGTCTCAAATTAAACCAAATTAAACCCTGAACACCTCTTTCGTTTCTGTGAGCGCAACATCTATGGTTTCGACGTCTCCTGCCCTGGCCTCTACTGCCGATAGCTGCCAGTACCTCCCCTTCGTTAACTCAGAAGCAGTCCTGTCTCCTAACCAGCAGCTTTTACCCTTAACTGCTGCCGTTACCCCTGACGCTCACCTCAGTGTAGGCAGCTGTGATGTCGTCGATTTAGTCGAGCGCTTTGGGACACCGCTTTATATTTTGGATGACCACACGCTGCGTACGGCCTGCCGCCAGTACCGCCAGGGATTTGAGCGTCACTACCCAGGCGAATCGCTGGTGCTCTATGCCTCTAAAGCCTGGAGCTGTATGGCAGTATGCGCCATTGTCACCGACGAGGGGCTAGGTATCGATGTGGTGTCAGCGGGGGAACTACTGACCGCGACTGAGGCTGGCGCCGATCGCGATCGCATTTACTTCCATGGCAACAACAAATCTGCTGAAGAATTAGCCCTGGCCGTTGAGGTGGGCTGCCGCGTTGTTGTCGACAATTGGCTAGAGCTCAAGACCCTAGGCGAAATCGCTACCCAGGAGGGTAAAACGGTGCCCTTGTTGCTACGGGTTACCCCCGGCATTGAGTGCCATACCCACGACTATATTCGCACCGGACACTTAGACAGCAAGTTTGGCTTCGACCCCGACCAGATTGAAGCCGTGTTTGAGTTTTTGGTCGGTCAACCCCAACTCAATTGTCTGGGGGTGCATGCTCATATTGGCTCTCAAATCTTTGAGCTCAACCCCCACACCGACCTGGGTGGGGTCATGGCCCAGTGGATAGTGACAGCCCAGCGCTATGGTCTCCCCCTCACCGAACTGGATGTCGGGGGTGGGCTGGGTATTCGCTATACCGAGGCCGATGACCCACCGAGCATTGAGACCTGGGTCAAAACCGTGTGCGCTAGCGTGGTAGCGGCTTGCAAGGCTCAAAACCTGCCCCTGCCGCGGCTACTGTGTGAACCCGGGCGATCGCTAATTGGCCCCGCCTGTGTTACTGCCTACCGGGTCGGTAGTCAAAAAGTGATTCCAGGTCTGCGCACCTATGTGTCGGTAGATGGGGGTATGTCAGATAACCCGCGCCCCATCACCTACCAATCGGTATACCGAGCCCTAGTGGCCAACCGCATGACTGCCCCCCTAGACAAAACGGTTACCCTGGCCGGTAAGCACTGCGAGTCAGGCGATATTCTAATTAAGGATGCGGCTCTGCCCGAGTTGAAAAGCGGTGATGTCGTTACTATTGCAGGCACGGGTGCCTACAATTACAGCATGGCTTCGAACTACAACCGGGTGCCTCGACCAGCGGCAGTGCTGGTGTCCGGGGGCAACGCCTGCCTGATTATTCGCCGGGAAACCCTGGTCGATCTGCTTCGGCAAGATTGCCTGCCAGAAACCCTGCGGCCCAAAGTCAAGTCTACCTAGGTCTGAAGGGGCGATCGGTGGCTGACCTGGGCAGGTTAGTCGAGGGCCACCCGGGCCGCCCAGTCGCACAGCCCCTCAGGCACCACCCTCTAACGATGCATGAACTACCTCTGGGAGCAATGGCTAACAAACGACCAGGTTAGGTTTTTCATGCTTCAAGCGCTAGATATTTCGCTGGTGCTGATGCTGAGCTACGTGGTGCTGGTCATCATCGGTGAGCGTCGTACCCTGTGGATGGTGCGAGGGCTAATATTTTTGATGCTGGCAGCGGCCCTGAGCAAGTTCTTTGAGCTAGCGCTACTGGGCTTTGTGCTCGACAAGCTCGTGATTGGCTCTGCGGTCGCGATGGCGTTTATGCTGCAGGGGGAGTTTCGCCGTCTACTAGAACTGCTGGGCCAGGGGCGGGTATGGGAGTTGCTTAGCCCCTCTCGCGAGGCCATGCCCCAGCCCGATAATGTCATTGATGAAATTGTCGATGCGGTGAAGGAACTCTCTCAAAACCGCACTGGGGCACTCTTAATCTTAGAAATCGACAAACCCATTGATGAACGCGACTTTACGGTGCCGGGGGTGCGTCTCAATGCTGAGGTTTCTAAGGAATTGATTCAAACTATTTTTCAAACCAACACGTTGCTCCACGACGGGGCCATGCTGGTGCGAGGGTCGCGCATTGCGTCGGCAGGGGTGATTTTGCCGATTTCAGAACGGGTGGCCTCGCGTCAGCTGGGCACCCGCCACCGGGCGGCCATGGGAATTACAGAACGGGTAGAGCGTTGTATCTGTGTTGTGGTATCAGAAGAAACGGGCTCTATTTCACTGGCGGAAGGCGGTATTCTAGATCGGCCTTTGACCAGTAGTCGCCTACGCAGTATTTTGCGGTCTAAGTTTTCAAAATCGGTAGATCGTGAAGCGGTAGCGCCCCAACTCCGAAGCTTGGGGCGGCGTCTAGGCAGCCTGGTTGTTACTTATGTACAGCGTCTACTCCGCCTCCCCTCATCGTCTCCCCGAGAGAAAAAATGACCACTAAGCCTATTGTGCAATATGCTCTGCCCCCCGACCTCAAGCCCGATCGCCTGCCCCAGCACGTGGCTGTGATTATGGATGGCAATGGTCGCTGGGCCAAACGCCGGGGCCTGCCGCGCATCATGGGCCATCGACGCGGGGTCGATACGCTGAAAACGCTGCTGCGCTGCTGCCGTGACTGGGGCATTGGCGCGCTGACGGCCTACGCCTTTTCCACCGAAAACTGGGGTCGCCCGATTGAAGAGGTCGATTTTCTGATGGCGTTGTTTGAGCGGGTGCTGCGCCAGGAGCTACTAGAGATGATGGAGGAAGACGTTCGGATTCGGTTTGTGGGCAATCTGGCGGCGCTGCCCCCCTCACTACAGGGTGAAATTTATCAGGCGGTAGCTCAAACCAAGGGCAACCAGGGGATCGAGTTTACGGTGGCAACTAACTACGGCGGTCGGCAGGAGATTGTGCAGGCCTGCCGGGCGATCGCAGAGCAGGTACAACGGGGTGAGCTCACGCCGGCTGACATCGGCGAAGACATGTTTGGCCGCCACCTCTACACCGCCGGTATCAGCGACCCCGACTTGTTGATTCGCACCAGTGGCGAAATGCGGATCAGCAATTTTTTGCTGTGGCAGCTGGCCTATGCCGAAATCTACGTCACCGAGACCCTCTGGCCCGACTTTGATTCCTCAGAGTTTCACCAGGCGATGATGGCTTACCAACAGCGCGATCGCAGGTTTGGCAAAGTAAAGGGATAGCGTCCCTCCTTCGAGGAGCGAGGGACTTTGACTCCAGTGAGGCACTTCTCAGCCCTGGGAAAGCCTCAGGCCAAAATTTCTCAGGCCAAAATTTCTCGGAACCCACCCTCTTGACCCTTCCAGGAGGGGATAGTCAATCCAAAATCCAAAATTCCATGAATCTCCCCACCTGGATTACGATCTCGCGGCTGCTGGGCGTGCCCCTGCTGCTGCTGCTGCTGCAAGCCCCAACGGCGACCCAGCGCTGGTGGTCAGCGGGCATTTTTGTGGTGGCAGCAGGCACCGACTGGCTCGACGGCTACCTGGCCCGCAGGCTCGATCAGGTGACAGAATTGGGCAAATTTCTCGATCCACTAGTCGATAAACTGCTGGTGATGGCTCCCCTGCTGCTGCTGGTGGAGCTGGGGCAGGTGCCGGCCTGGGGCGTGTTTTTGATCATAGCGCGGGAGATTACCATTGCGGGCTGGCGGGTTAACCCCGCCATGCAGGCGGGAACGGTGCCCGGAGCCAACCTGTGGGGCAAGGCCAAAACCGTAGTGCAGATCCTGGCGATCGCCCTCCTCATTGCCCCCCTACCTCCGGCCTGGACGCTGCCCGCTCAGATTCTCTTTTGGCTAGCGGTGGCCCTAACGCTGGTCTCAGGGGGAATCTATCTACTGGGGGCAAAACCCTATGGCCATGCAGCTTGAAGCGGTGGTGCCCTTTGGGCGATCGCTCGACGAGTATTGCCAGATGTTTGCCCTCACCCCTGAGGCATTAACCGGCAACATTTTGGGCGTCGCCGATGGCCCGGCCAGTTTCAATGCCGAACTGACTGCCCAAGGCGGTCAGGTTACCTCCGTTGACCCCCTCTATGCCTTTACCCCTGATGACATTCAGCAGCGCTTTGACGCCGTGATTGACAATATCATTGAGCAGGTGCGGCAGACTCCTGACGACTGGGTATGGTCGTACCACCGCTCGCCCGACGATCTCCGGGCTAACCGGCTGAGGGTGTTGGCAGCGTTTCTAGCCGACTACTCCCGGGGGGATAGTCGGTATGTGGTCGGTGAATTACCTACCTTAGCTTTTGCCAGCGGCCAGTTTGACCTGGCCCTGTGTTCGCACTTCCTGTTTCTGTACACCGACCATTTCACCTACGAATTTCATCTGGCGGCGATGCTCGAAATGCTGCGCGTGGCCAGAGAGGTGCGGGTGTTTCCGCTACTGACTCTAGGACTGGCGCGATCGCCCTACCTGCCCACCATTCAGACAGTGTTAACGGCCCAGGGCTATACCGTCAGGATGATGCAGGTACCCTACGAACTCCAGCGAGGCGGCAACGAGATGCTGGTGGTAACCCGTAACTCCCCTGAAGATTAGTGCCAACCGGCAAGTCTCTACCTCTCTACCGAAGTGAAGAGACCAAACTCACCCCTGCTGTAGATGGGCGATCGCAGGTCAAACCCTAAGCTGTATATAGATTGCACGGAGGAATTTGCAGTATGTCTATTGAAGATCGCGCCAAAGCTACCGCCCAAAATATTGAAGGTAAGGTACAAGCCGCCGTCGGCGAGATTACCGGTGACCCCAAAGATAAAGCTGAGGGCGAGGCTAAGCAAGCCCAGGCCGAGGCCACCCACGCTAGGGAAGATGTCAAAGACGCTATGAAGGACGCCATCGACTAATTCTGCGTCTAGTTATTTCACCCCCTATGTGCTTATAAAGGCGGTCATTGACCGCCTTTTTCCATGGGAAACACAATGGGGATATGAAGATATGGATGCCCCGTAGGCGGTGGTAAAGACCGTGGGTAAATTGCAGCTTATGGGAACCGATATGGGTTCCCTAAGCTAGATAGCCAGATCCCGTCTACCGTTTGCGGCCCTATGTTTTCCATTTTTATTCTGACCCACAATGAAGAGCGGGATATTGCCGCCTGCATTGAGTCAGCTCTGCTGTCAGACGATGTCATTGTGGTCGATTCGTGCAGTAGCGATCGCACCCGAGCGATTGCTACCCAGTACCCGGTACGCTTTGTTGAGCACCCCTTTGCCAGCCACGGCCAGCAGCGTACCTGGATGCTTGAACAAGTGCCCTACCGCCACGACTGGGCCTATATTCTCGAAGCCGACGAGCGGATGACGCCGGAGCTATTTGCCGAATGCCTGGAGGCGATCGCCCAGGGTGACAAGGTAGGCTACTACGTGGCCGAACGGGTGATGTTTATGGGCACCTGGATTCGGCGCAGCACCCAGTTTCCCCGCTATCAGCTGCGGCTGCTGCAGCGAGGCCAGGTGTGGTTTGACGACTACGGCCACACCGAGCGCGAGGTGGTGGCGGGGCCAACTGGGTTTCTGCAGCAGACCTATCCCCACTACACCTGTAGCAAGGGGCTGGGCCGATGGGTTGAGAAGCACAACCGCTACTCTACCGACGAGGCAGCAGAAACCCTCCGGCAGTTGCAGGGCGGCCACATCGACTGGCAGGCCCTGCTTTGGGGCAAATCAGAAGTAGAGCGACGGCGGGCGCTGAAGAATTTGTCACTACGGCTACCCCTACGGCCCCTGACCCGGTGGCTCTATATGATGTTTATATTGGGCGGCTGGCGCGACGGACGGGCCGGGTTTGCCTGGTGCATGCTGCAGGCCTTTTACGAGTATTTAATTATCCTGAAGGTTAGGGAATTGACTCACCCCGAGTATTTGACTGGCCTACAGCCAGAGCCAGTAACGCCCGCAGACGTCCCTACCCTGGAACCTGTGGCCCCGCCAGCCAATGCGGCTGTCTCCTCCCCGCCATCGGGTATTGACGCAGGTAGAGACGCCAGCGCCAGCGCCTGAGGTCAGGTCATCCTAGGTGCTCAGCCCAACGGTACAACACACCAAGGTAATCTCGTTTTCTCCGCTGTCTATCTAGACAGCGGAGTTTTTTTAAGTCCCCCCTCTCCCCATCCCCTCCGCTCCCTCTCTCCATCTCCGCTGAACCCAGGCGCTATGGTAGAAAAATGAGTAAATACAGAGCTAGGTCAACCGCAGCGTCAAAAAAGAGCAACCCGTGGCGCAATCTAGGCCAGTCGCTGAGCATGTACCGCTATGGGCAGCGAGCGATTCAGCTGGTGTGGCAGACCAACTGGCAACTGACCGTAGCCCTGGGGCTGCTGACTCTGGTGGCGGGGTTGCTGCCAGCGGCGATCGCCTACGTGGGCAAGCTAATTGTTGATGCGGTGGTGCAGGCGGCGCAGACGGGCCTGGCCGCCGATCGGCAGGCGGCGCTGATGTACCTGGCGATCGAGGCGATACTGGTTGCCGTGCTGGCGGGGGCCCGTCAAGGGCTGGGGCTGTGCCAATCGTTGCTGCGGGTGCTGCTGGGGCAGCGGGTCAACGTGATGATTTTAGCCAAGGCCCAAACCCTGCCGCTGACTTATTTCGAAGACTCAGAGTTTTACGACAAAATGACCCAGGCCCGGCGGGAGGCCTCCCAGCGCCCCCTGAGCATGGTGAACCGCACCTTTGGCGTGGTGCAGGATGTGCTGTCGCTGCTCACCTTTGGGGGATTGCTGCTGCAATTTTCGGGCTGGGCCGTGGCGCTATTGGCGATCGCCACGCTACCGGCCTTTATTGCCGAAACCCAGTTTGCCGGGGCGGCGTTTCGGCTGTTTAAGTGGCGATCGCCCGAAACCCGCCAGCAGATCTACCTGGAGGCGCTGCTGGCCCGGGAGGACTTTGCCAAGGAGGTGAAGTTATTTGGCCTCGGGCCGTTGCTGATGGAGCGCTACCAAGATATTTTTCATCGGCTATACGCCGAAGATCGCAGACTAACGGTGCGGCGCAGCGGCTGGGGGTACGGGCTGGGGCTATTAAGTACGGCCTCGTTTTATCTGGCCTACTGCTGGATTGTGGTGGATGCGATCGCTGGCCGCATTTCCCTCGGTGAGCTAACTATGTACCTAACGGTGTTTCGCCAGGGGCAAACTACCTTTGCCAGCACCCTCACCGCCATCGGTGGCATGTATGAAGACGGCCTCTACCTGGCCAACCTCTACGAATTTCTAGAGCAGCCGGTGCCCGCAGACAGAGGCCATGCGGTGCATGGCCCAGACCCCAGCGACGGGTTGCGGTTTGAGCAGGTATCCTTTGCCTATCCGGGCAGCGATCGCCTGGCAATTGAGGACGTCTCGTTTCAGCTCAAGCCCGGCGAAAAACTGGCGATCGTCGGCGAAAATGGTTCCGGCAAAACCACCTTGATCAAACTGCTGACTCGGCTCTATTCCCCTAGTCAAGGGCGGATTTTATTGGATGGGCGCGATCTGCAAGAGTGGGATGCCAACGTACTTCAGCGCCGTATCGGCGTGATTTTTCAAGACTTTGTGCGCTATCAGTTTAAGGTCGGCGAAAACATTGGAGTGGGAGATGTCAACGATTTTGAGGCGGTGCACCGCTGGCAAGATGCCGCCGCCAAGGGCACCGCTACCGAGTTTATTGAGTCGCTGCCCGAGGGCTATAATACTCAGCTGGGGCGCTGGTTCTTTGGCGGTCAAGAGCTCTCCGGCGGCCAGTGGCAAAAAATCGCCCTCTCCCGCGCCTTTATGCGTACTGATGCCGACATTCTGGTGCTCGACGAACCCACCTCGGCCATGGATGCCGAGGCCGAGACCCGGCTGTTTGAGCAATTTCGTGCTGCTACCCAAGACCAGATGGCGATTCTCATTTCTCACCGCTTTTCGACGGTGCGGCGAGCCGACAACATCATGGTGCTGGCCGAGGGTAAATTGATTGAGCAGGGTACCCATGAGACTTTGCTGCGCCGAGATGGCCGCTATGCCCGCCTCTTTACGATGCAGGCAGCAGGATATCTATAATTGGCTGCACGATTGCTGAGATTTTGTTGGCTGTGGGGTGCGATCGCAGTTAAGCAACCAGACCGCGCAATATTTTCCCCAGGGGGCATGATAGGGAAACATAGATTCGTTAGCAGGGTAAACCATGGAACCGGGCAGTGGCCGATTTAGAAAGGATTGAGCGCAGCCTGCGAGCGCTGTTGCCCGCCGACTTGTACGCGGCAGTTTGGGTTGATCCTTCTCCTAAAACCCTCATGCAGGTGTTTGATCACCTGCGTACCCTGCAGCATATTTTGACTGACTACATGCCCCGCGATCTAGGCCAACAGATTTCCCCCAGTGGGGGATGCCCCAACGTGAGCCACCGCTGGCACCAGGGCAGTTTGATGTTTACTGATTTGGCCGGGTTTACGCCGCTGTTTGCCGCCAGTGCGGCGGCCGGCAAAGCTGGAGCCGAAACTCTGCTAGCCCTCATTAACGACTACTTTGCCCAAATGGTTGACCTGGTCAGCAAGGCTGGGGGCAACCTGCTGGAGTTTACTGGCGATGCTCTGCTGGTGCAGTTTCACCACGAGGCCTACCAATCTGAGGGTGGCAATGGCGAGATCATGCAGGCCATCTACGCAGGCCTGCGCATGCAGCGGGCAATGGCCAACTTTGCCAACATTGACACCGACCAGGGCCCACTATCGCTGAAAATGCGCTTGGGCATTCACCCTGGGGCATTTGTAGCTGCAGATATCGGCACTCCCAGTCGCCGGGCCTACGTGCTGCTGGGGCAAACGGTGCTGGCCGCTAAGCAAACCGAGGGGGCTGGCACGGTCGGCCAAGTATGCCTGAGCCAGGCCGGGCTAACGAGCCTAGGCTCTGCCCCCCCCCTTCACGTAGAGGCCCACGGCGACCATTGGCTGATCACCGACGACCTGAGCGACCAAGCTCTGGGGGAATACGACCTCACTCTCAGCCGTCGCCGCGGTCGCAACGCCATGCTTTTTGACCGCAGCGTACCCGGGCTGCTGAGAGAAATTGAAACCAGCCTCCGCAGCCTAGAACCCTTGGCTAGTTATCTGCCGCCCGCAATTCTACAACTGCTAATCAACACAGCAGATACCCGCCGCATTCCGCCCGCATTCCCCACAGCAGCAGTGGCTTTTGTCAACTTGATTGGCCTGCCCGAGGCTGTCGATATCGACTACCCCGACGACACTACCGCCATTGTCACGTGCTTTTCCAATGCCTTTGCCCAGATTAATGGCTTGGTAGAGCGCCAGGGAGGTATTTTGCAAAAGGTCACCTACCACTCCATAGGCTCTGAGTTGCTGATTCACTTCGGTGTGCTCCAGCCCGATGCTGAGGCCCCAGCGCGGGCTGCGGCAGCCCTACTGGCCATTCGCGATCTGGTAGAGCACCTCCCAACCCCAGTCCGCCAGGGCCAACCGCTGCCCCTGACCTGTCGCATGGGCCTTACCTACGGCCCCGTGTTTGCTGCCGAGATCGGCGAACCCCGAGGTCGGCGAGAGTTTAACGTACTGGGCGACACAGTGAATACGGCATCACGGCTGATGGGCTACGCCACTAGCAGCCAAATTGTGGTGGATGCCGCTACTGTTCAAGCTCTCGCGAACGAGTACCGTTGCCAGCCCCTAGGCCCCGTGGCCCTCAAAGGTAAGGGAAAACCTCAGCCCCTCTATAGCCTGGAGGAAAAGCATTCCTAGACAGCGCTATGATCACAGTACCCAGGGGATCAGCGACAAGACCTAACCGCTACAGTTCTGATCTGCAATGCTCAGTTCACCGCAGGGGCGCAAAAGACCTTGGTTCTCAGTGGCCGCCCACGCTACCATAGATGACTCTGCTTTTAGCACCTCACTCGCAATGACTGTACCGCCAAGCCCTCAGCCTCTAGATCAGGCCCAACGCCAGGCTTTAGACGACCAACTCTCAAAGCGCTACATTGAGCTCGATCCCGACGGTTATTTTTTAATCTATCTGGATGTAGAACAGGGGCTCATTTGCGCCAAGCACTTCGGCAATGTCATCAACGATAAGGGCCTCGCCTGCGACCCTGCCACTGGCAAACCTCTGCCCGTACGCGGCACCGTCGAACGCACGCCTACCCGTATCTACAGCGGGCGCACGGCTAAAGAACTCTGCATCGCTATCTTTGAAGACTCAACTTGCCCTTGCCCCATCAGCTACCTAGACCATGCGGCCTACCTGGGACGCGAGTTTATGCGGGCTGAAGCTGCCCTCAACGCGGGCGTTCCCTACCTTCAAGACTAACCAACTGCCAGGCGAGGAGTCGCTCCCTTGAGTGACTCACCTAACTAGACTTAGTGCACACGGGAGGCCAGTAATTGCTCTTCGAGGGCGGCAATCCGGTTGTAGGCAGCGGTGAGCTGAGCGGTTAACCGCTGAATCTGCACATCCTGAGAAAATGTGGTCTCGGTATTTTGGCGATCGAGGTCGAGGTAGCTGCTATCGAGCAGAACGTCTTTGTGCTCGCAGACGGTATCTAGCTTGCCGAGTTTCTGGCGATGGGTACCACCGTAGGAAAATAGACCCAAGCTGGGCTCCTCAACAGTAATCGAACATGTCTGGGCCGCAGCGAGTATAGTTACCTGCTCATTAACCTGATCAATCGTGTGATGCAGGGCGTCAATCTTATTTGTCAAAAGAATGACTTGGGTTTGCATAGAGTCCATGTGACGCCTGGTTTTTAAATTTTCAACCCTTATCCTAGACGCCAGCCTATGGATCGTCTCGGGTCTCCTGAATCATTTAACGTTTGTTTGTATCTATTTTTATCGCATCCTCTCTGGGCGGCCAGGCACTTCATTGTTTTTAGAAAAATGAAAATTAACCCCCAGCCTGTAAGCTTTGCCACCGAAATATTAAGCGGTGACTTGCCAAATGAAGCGTTTAGAAAGCCAATTCTATTCTGGAAAAAAATGATCTTTAGGAACAAGGTTTTGATCCCGTGTCTAGTCTGCCAAGCCTTCGGGCCATGAAAAAGCGGCATCCCCGCAGTCACTTGGGCGCAGTGGCCCTCGACCGACGGATTTTGGTGTTCAGCGTCGCTGATCCGGGCAAAGCGCAGGACAAAGGTATCCCGATAAGAAACCGAAAGGCAACGAGCATGGCAGGATTCGAACCTGCGACCGCTAGAACCGGAATCTAGTGCTCTATCCACTGAGCTACATGCCCTTAAGCTGCATTATTCTAGCACCTGCGCGAAGCGTTAACACCATGGCTGACCTCTATCCGCTCCCTAAGAGTATTCCACCTAAAAAAACATCCCGATCAGGAACGCGAACTCGGCCCGATGGGCCGGTCGCGGAGAGGCACCGGAAACGACGGCCTTAGCCAGCGCTTTGGCTGGGTGTGCGATCGCTTCGGCATGTCCTGACAGCTCAACCTAGCCGAGTAAACCCGGTGAGGCCTGGAGACCATCAACTCTGCCACACGTTCTAAGATACAGAGATGGGCAAAGCAGCCCATCGATCATTCTCCGTTGATGCTTCGTCCAGATGGGCATAGGCGATCGCCCTGGGCCTGTCCTACCTATTTCTCCTGACCTATGACCGAACCCATGGATGCTGATGCCAACCTCGATGCCGCTGCCGCCACCCTCACCCAGGAGGCCGAAAGCGCCAATCTCTCCCAAGCGCAGTACCGCCGCAAGATGCAGCGACGACAGGAAGTGCAGCAGCAGCGCATTGCCGATCGCTCTATAGAAAAAGGGCTGGTGATTGTCCACACGGGCAACGGCAAGGGCAAAACCACCGCTGCCCTGGGCATGGTGCTGCGCTCTCTTGGCCACGGCTACAAAGTCGCCATTGTGCAGTTCATCAAAGGCGCGTGGGAACCAGCCGAAAAGGCGGTGCTGGAGCGATTTGGCGATCAGCTCAGCTTCCACGCCATGGGCGAAGGCTTTACCTGGGATACGCAAGACCGCGATCGCGACACCCAAACCGCCCAGGTTGCCTGGGAAAAAGCGCTCAGCTATATTCGCAACCCCGAGTACAAAACCATTCTGCTTGACGAGGTGAACATTGCCCTCAAGCATGGCTTCTTGACGGTCGATCAGGTACTGGCGGGCCTGGCCAAAAAGCCGCAGATGACCCACGTGCTGCTCACCGGCCGCGGGGCACCCCAGGAACTGATCGACCAGGCCGACCTGGTCACTGAGATGACCCTGGTCAAGCATCCCTTCCGCGAGCAGGGGGTGAAGGCCCAGCCTGGCATCGAGTTTTAGTGCCTAGATTGAGAAGAGGCGTGGGAGTGTTGAGAGGTTGCAGGATCACCCACTGCCCCAGCCACCCAGCCACCCAGCCACCCATCTACCCCCTAACTCTCCACCGATGAACCGCTACGATACCCTGCGTCACATTCAAACCCTCGACCCCGAGCGCGACCACCAGCAGATTTGTTACCTGCTGGCGGGGTATGAGTTCCCGTGGGATGTCACCCGTGCCCTGGAACTGGCTCTGCTGCGGACGTTTTGTATTCCCAGCGTGTCGGGTCTTTTAGATCGCACTGGGGAATTTCGCCACCATGCCCAAAAGCGCTACGACGACACGGGCATTGTGGTGTCAGAGGTGTTTAAACACGGCTACGACAGCCCCCGTGGCGCGGCGTTCATTCAGCGGATGAATGCCATCCATGGCCACTATTCGATCGCCAATGCCGACTACCTATACGTGCTCTCTACTTTCGTATACGAGCCGATTCGCTGGTGCGATCGCTTTGGCTGGCGACCGTTTTGTAACCAGGAGCGGCTGGCCTGCTACTGGTTCTGGCGGGCGATTGGCGATCGCATGGGCATTGTCGATATCCCGCCGACCTATGCCGCTTTTGAGCAATTTAACCGCGAGTTCGAGGCTCAGCACTTTACCTACGCCCCGAGCAATCAGCGGGTAGCCGACGCGACGCGCCACATGCTGCTGTCCTGGTTTCCGGCATTCACCCGCCCGGTGGTGAACTGGAGCCTGCCCTGCCTACTCGACCCACCCCTGCTCGATGCCCTGGGATGGCAGCCCACCCCGGTGGCAGTTCAGCGCACCGCCGCCGCCGCTCTCCAGGCCCGCAGTCGTCTGTTGCGCCGTCTGCCGCCCCGCACCAGTTCAGAGTTCTTTGTCGATCAGCCCAAACGCACCTACCCCAACAGCTATAGCCTGGAGGATATTGGGCCAGACAACCTGCGATCGCGGCTGTGACCAATCCCACCCTAGACTGCCA
This sequence comes from Nodosilinea sp. LEGE 07088, assembly GCF_015207395.1. Taxonomy (GTDB): domain Bacteria; phylum Cyanobacteriota; class Cyanobacteriia; order Phormidesmidales; family Phormidesmidaceae; genus Nodosilinea. The sequence continues at coordinate 41,356 of NZ_JADEWX010000002.1, read as the reverse complement.
AACAAAGCGCTAGCTCTGGGGGTTATGCCCTATGATGGGAGGCCACCACCGCTAGAGCTAGCTTTATGGTGTCTGACTATCAACCCTCGCTACTCCCCGATGCCGATTTGCGGGCGGCGGATCTCTCCTGGGCCTACAACCGACCGGCTGGGTCAGCAATGTCCATCGACGAGCTCCGGGGCTGGAAGCAGCGGGTAGCCCAGTACCAGGCGACGGTCAGTTCTGGCCCACCCGCAACCCAAGGAACCCTGTTTGACCTGGCAGAGGTCTCCCCAGCAGACACCCTTGATCCCTTTGCTCTGCCGCCTTGCAATGCCGAATTCTGGCGCGGCCAGTTCCAGGAGTCGGGTGTACCCGCCCTTTACTTTGTGGTCGACCACGCGGCCGAGCTGCTGCTCTACGTGGGCGAAACCGTTAAGTCAAACCAGCGATGGAAGGGTGTCCACGACTGCAAGCGCTACATTCTCAGCTATGTGGAGGCCCACCGTGCCCACGAGCTGCCTGTGGCGGTGAATATTGGCTTTTGGCCCTATGCCGAGCGCGATCGCCGCGATCGCCAGGCCCTAGAGCAAACGTTGATTCAGCGCTGGCGATCGCCCTTCAACAAAGAAAACTGGACCCAGTGGAATACCCCCTTTGTGGGCGGCAAGCTGGATTCCTAGGGATGGTCTAACCCCCATCTATGCCTAGCTCACCCAGCAGGCTGAGCTGCTGCATGTCGGGGTCGGGGGACCTGGGCCGTCGTCGCTTGGCTTTGGGCGGCAAGATATTGACGTGAGCCACAAACCAGGTGCGTAGGGCCTGGGCGGCTTCGGGGTCCAGGTCATGGAGGGGCAGCGGCGGCGGAAACAGGGCCTCGGTTGCAGCTTGGGCCCAAGCCACATCACCGCCATACATCTCGCTGCCAAAGGGGGTGAAATCCTCGGGCATAGGGGCCAAAAAGGGCAGTAGATTGGAGGTATTGAGGAACTGACGGCGCTGGGTTTCGAGCTGTTTGATTCGCCGCTGGCGAACGGTCTTGTAGTTCAAAATTGGGGCTGGGTAGCCCGATAGAGTCGGTGGGCTGCCCAGCTGCTCGGGGGGCACATTGGCCAGTTCCGGCACCCAGCGTTTGATGAAGGCTCCCTCGGGGTCGCAGCGATCGATCGCAACCTGACCGGGGTGATAAATACGGGTCCAGCTTTTGTCGACGCAGTGGGTAACGCCCGACTGCATGGCCCATTGATAGTGGTCGATGGGGCAGTCGCCATCAATTAAATGACGCATAAAATGCAATGCCCCGTAGCGCCAGTCGATGCCGCCCAGGTTGCTCAAAAAGCTGGCGTAGATGGCGCGGGTACGAAAGTTGAGCGCCAGGTAGCCCCCGGTCGCCATCAGACAGCGGGCGGCGGCATCCACAATCGGAAAGCCGGTCTGCCCGGTCTGCCAGGCGTGGTAGAGGTCGGGGTCAAAGGCCCAGCCGTCGTCGTCAAAAACCCGATAGAGCGATCGCAGCTCCAGCTGGGGCAGGTAGCGAAACCGCTGGGTAAACCCATGGCCCCACCGCAGCCGCGAAATCAGCTGCTGGTGGCTACGACGCAGACGATTGTCGCCGCCATCGGGGGCACTGCGAATGGTTTGTACGCACTCCCGCACAGAGATCACCCCAAACTTGATATGGGGGCTGAGGCCGGTGGTGGCCTCGGCGCTGGGGTACGAGAGCTGCCAGTAGTAGCGATCGGCCTTATCCGCCAAGAATTTTTGCAGTAGCTCGCGGGCAGCGGCGGTGCTGGCCGGGGGAATGGGCTTGCCATCAGCCCGATGGCCCAGGTCATGGAGACTGGGGAGGAGATCACTGGCAATCGCTGGGGGCACGAGCACCTGCTGAGGGGTGGGCACTAGCGGCTGACCCATGTCGCGATACCACAGCTCTCGATACTGGGGGTAGGGCATCAGGGCCGCTGCGCTGGCGGCAGGCTCAAACCAGCGAGTCTTGAGGCCGCGCTGGGTCAGAGCCTGGTTGAGACGGGCATCGCGCACCCGCCCGTAGATGCGCTCACAGTCGGTGTAGGCGTAGATGCCCTCGGCCCCCGCTGACTCTACTAAATCGGGCAACACCTGAACCGGGTCGCCCGATCGCACAATCAGTCGCCCGCCCAAGGCCCTCAGGTCAGCATCGAGGGCGTGGAGCGCCGCCAGCAAAAAGTCTATCCGCGCTGCCCCAGTCTCAGGATGGTGCAGCAGGGCGCGATCGAACACAAAGACGGGCACCACAAGCCCCCGCTGGGTGGCGCGCAGCAGGGGTTCGTGGTCAGATACCCGCAGGTCGCGGCGAAACCAAACCAGGGTACTTTTCATGGCGTTGCAGAAGGGCCGCAGGGTTCTCATTGCTTGCCTCAGCAGAGCGCTGGGCTGCTTGTCAAACCGTAACAAAAATGAGCCCAGTCCATTGATTTGCAGAATAGTATTTTTGTACTATACTCATATTCAGAGATTACTCCTGTTCTCTGCGCCGTCCCCGCCCACTGCATGAGGCGAGACATTGGGCCGCATCTGTGTGGCGGGCAATGCCTTCAGAGGCTGCGATCGCGCCCCCATTTCTTTAGCTAACTCTAGGGTCAACGCCTGAGGGCTGGTATGGATGGATCTTGGGCGCAGGCTAGATCGTGGCTACGCTGCCGAGCAGAGTAGGAGTTCCGGTTACTCCACAGCAGTAGACAGTAAAGGTCAGCCCCATGGTTCAACGTTCTCCCTATCCGGTTTCATCCCACTATCGTCAGCCCCCCCAGGCTCAGTCGGGCTCGTCGTCAGCGCGGCCCCAGCCAGTACCCACTGGCCATAGCCACCAAACTACCGGGGGCTACAGTCAAGCTGCCGACCTGGCCAACCCCCAACTGCGGCCCCGGGCGCTGGTGGCAGGCGGGTCAATGTTGGCCCTGGCGGCCTTGCTCATTACCCCCAACCTGGGCCAAGACCGAGCCCAGGAGGCCAGCGCCTCAACCTGTATCAAAATAGAGCAGTCTAAGTCTCTGGTGTCGCGCGACAAGTTGGCCAAGCTGCTCGAGATCGACGCCCAGGCCACTCGGACGACGGTGCGGGAGATTCTGCAAGAGCCCTACTGCGTGATGGCTGAGGGCAAAACGGAGGCGGGTACCCCCGCCTCCCGCGAGGCCTATCCCCTCGAGTTTGACCCGCAAACCTGGCTGGTGGTGCTCTACGACAGCGATCGCTATGTCGGTTATGACTTTCGCTTCCGCTAGGGCAACAGCTAGGGCGACAGAATCTCTGTTTCGTTGTCAGAGTTCTTTGCTAGAGTGTCAGGGCAAATCGGCCTAGGCCCTATGGTATTGCCCCTTGATGCAAACTAAGCTACTGCAAAAGAAGCCGCCGCTGCTGCTAGTTCTCGGCGCTGCGCTCCTGTTTATCGGGGGTGGCGCGATCGCCTTTTGGGCGGCCAGTCGGCGGGGGCAACTGGCCAAGACCATGCCTGCCGGGGCCAATGCGGTGCCGGCCGATGCCTTAGTGGTGCTCGCCCTCAGCACCGACGAGGGCGAGTGGCGGCGGCTGCGTCAGTTTGGTACCGACACCACCCAGGCCCAGTTCGACCAGCTCCTGGTTGAATGGCGCGATCGCCTAGGGCAAGGGCAAGATCTAAACTTTGCCCGCGATATTCAACCCTGGGTGGGGCCAGAAATCACTTTGGCGCTGTTGCCCTCAGACGATCCCCCCGCGGAGTTACCGCCGTCGCTGCCGGCTCCAGAACTGGCCCTGGGCTCTAACCTGGTCGCGGTCATCCCCATTGCCGATGCCGGTCGGGCCCAAAATACCCTCGGCGATCGCCTCAACCAGGCCGATCAGACCGAAAATGAACCCTATCGAGGCATTATCCTCCAGCAGATTGACGGTTCCGGCGAAGACCCGCTCTATGCCGCCGTGCTCAATGCCGAAACGGCGGTACTGAGCCCGCAGCTATCGTCGCTCAAACAGGCTATTGACGCCTTTCGGGGAGATGACTCCTTAGCCGATCGGCCGGGAGTGGGCAAAGCCTTTGAACAGATTACCGAAACCCGGTCTCTGGCCCGCTTTTACGTAGATATGCCGGCCCTGGCCCAGACCATAGCCCAGGCGGCTGACCCACCCATCGCCGCCAATCGACTGCGGGCATTTCAGGTGCCCCGGGGGCTAGTAGGCGCGATCGCGGTCAAAAATCGTGGGGTAGCCGTTCAGGCGATTAGCTGGCTAGAACCCGGGGCCCAAACCTTTGCCACCGGCAACCAAGCCGACCAAATGCCCCAGCGCCTGCCAACAGACACGCTGCTAGCGATGTCGGGGGGTGATTTTCAGCAGTTTTGGGCAGATTTTCAGGCAGGAGAGCAGTTTTCAGCCCTGTTTCCACTGCGGGCCGAGGACTTAGCTCTAGGGCTACAAACCGCTACGGGCCTGAGCCTAGACGAAGATCTGCTGCCCTGGATGGCGGGAGAGTTTGCCCTGGGCATACTGACACCACCCCAGGTGTCGGGGAAGGCTGACGAGGCCGGAGCCCCGGTAAGTCCAGCCCTAGTGCTGATGGTCAAGAGTAGCGATCGCGAAGCGGCCACCGAGGTCTTTGCTCAACTCGACACCCTAATCGAGCGCCGCTATCGGTTTGCGGTAGATCCGGTAGAAATCGATGGCCTGCCCGCTACCCGCTGGACCCATCCCTTTGACGCTTTGGTGGTCACCCACGGCTGGCTAGACGGTGATATGGCCTTCTTGGCCGTGGGCGCAAATATTGCCGAGTTGGTTGCCCCTGCTCCGAACCGCACCCTGGGAGAAAATTCTCTGTTTCAGGCCACCACCGGAGAGGCACCGCGCCCCAACAACGGCCATTTCTTTGTCAACTTAGACGCTCTGACCAAGGTCGAAAATAGCCTGCTGCTGCCGCCGCTGCCCCAGGCCGGACTGTTGAGTTCCGAAGCCATTGAGGCGATTGGGGTCACCGCGACGGTAATCAGCGATCGCCAGGTGCGCTACGACATTACCGCCGCCCTCAAGCGGGGCGATCGCCCAGGGCCGCTGTCGGCCCCCGACGCCGATCAGCCCCCGACCGTTCCCGAAGCAGAGCCTCCTGAAGGCGAAGATGCTCCAGAGGGTCAACCTTAGTAGCCGCTTGGGCCTGCCCTCTAGGGTATTTTCGGAACGATGACAGGGGCAAAAGTCGGTAGGATGGAAAAAGATTCCTCATGGCTACCGAACCGATGGATTTGATTGCACTTCAAGGCTGGCTCGACAATGCATCCTTCGCGGTGCTGTTCCTAGCGATGCTGCTCTACTGGTGTGGCTTGGCCTTTCCCCAGGTTGCCCTGCTGCCCTCGCTGGGTACTGGGGCGATGGCGGTGGGCAGCCTGACCATTGCGGCGCTGCTCGCAGCTCGGTGGCTCGAAGGGGGATATTTCCCCATGAGTAATCTCTACGAGTCGCTCTTTGCCTTGGCTTGGGGAATTACCGCCATGCACTTAGTGGCCGAGCGCATGAGCCGCAGCCCGCTAGTGGGGGCGGTAACAGCCCCCGTTGCCATGGCTATTACCGCCTTTGCCACCCTGTCGTTACCCAGCACAATGCAGGGCTCTGAGCCGCTGGTGCCCGCCCTCAAATCAAACTGGCTGATGATGCACGTCAGCGTCATGTTGCTGAGCTACGCGGCACTGCTGGTGGGGTCGCTGCTGGCGATCGCATTTTTGATTGTTACCCAGGGGCAACCGGTAGAACTCAAGGGTAGCTCGGTGGGTACCGGCGGCTTTCGCAATGTGAAACTGCACCGAGCCGAGTCTCAAGCCGCATCGCCCCCGGTAACGGCCATGGCCACCGGGGGAACCGCCGTGTTAGAAAAACCACCTGCCATTAAACTTTCACCCCAGCGGCTCACCCTGGCCGATACCCTCGACAACATCAGCTACCGCATGATTGGGCTAGGCTTTCCGCTGATCACCATTGGCATTATTGCCGGGGCGGTATGGGCCAACGAAGCCTGGGGCTCCTACTGGAGCTGGGATCCTAAAGAAACTTGGGCGTTGATTACCTGGCTAGTGTTTGCCGCCTACCTCCATGCCCGCATTACTAAGGGGTGGCAGGGGCGTCGCCCAGCGATTTTAGCCGCCACCGGGTTTGTGGTGGTGTGGGTCTGCTACCTCGGGGTCAACATTTTAGGCAAGGGGCTGCACAGCTACGGCTGGTTTTTCTAGCCTGCCAATGCTGCGGTACTGATAGCACCCTGAATGTTGATCTGAGCGGGAGCGCAAAATCCTCAGGTTCCCAACTAATATCGTCAGGTTCTTAGTTAATAACGACTGAGCTGTCGAGTCGTTCGTTGCTGTTGTCGCGATCGCACTACCTATGCCTGAGGCTCGCCCTATTACGCTCACGACTCGCCCTATTACGCTCACGACTCGCCCTAGCCAGCCTCGATGGCCGGTTTGGTTGCGTTTAGTGTTGGGCCTGGGGCTGGGAGTTGTGCTAGCCCTAGGCTGGGGCTGGGCCACCTCTGCGGCGATCGCCCAACTCTCCAATCCTTTTAGCCCCAACAACAACGGTAGCCTACCCCCAGCGGGGGTACAGCGCGTAGGCCTGCTAGAGGTAACTGCTGTCAACCTAGATGGCCAGGCGTTGTTTAGCATCGCATCGCCCGCTGTCCTTAACCGCAACGACCCAGGAGCAGCCGTACCCGTAGAAATTCGGGCCGGACAGATCGAGGGCAACCTCAATCAAGTCGTCAATCAAGCCGTTAGTTTGAGTGAGACCGACGACGATAGCGCAGAAGATACCTCTCTTGGGGTCATCATCGAACCCATCGGCGAGCAGCCGGTTCTCTTTGCCGTTGGTGCTGGTCTGGTGGAGCCCAAAGTGCTAATCACGGTCATCGACACCGATGCTCGTTACAACGGTCTGTCCTCCCAGGCCTTGGCTAAACGCTGGCAGGAGATTCTCACCAACTCATTAAAGCGAGCCGTCAATGACCGCCTACCCGACGCTCGCCAAAGACAAGTACGCAATACTCTTTGGATTATCCTGGGCAGCACCCTAAGCACCTTTGTCCTAGCCGGGTTGTGGAAAGGATTGGACTGGCGGACGAGGGCTCTAGAACGGAGGTTAGCGGCCCAAACCAATCCTGCTGACGCTATTCAACCCGACAATGATATGCCTTTGAGCTATCAGATCACTCTCACCCAGCGATTACAGCTGGTGGCCTTTCTCCGCTGGCTCATATTTTGGACTATCGCCTTATTGTGGATTTCGGCGATCGCCAGCGGGCTGTACATTTTTCCGCAAACTCGCAGCTATGCTTTCAGACTCTTTTCTATACCTGTATTGCTGGTGCTGACCTGGTTTATCGCCGGATTGCTGAACCGTCTAGCTAACTTGGGCATCGAGCGAGTCACCCAAGCCTGGAGTCAAAACGAACTGGGTGATCTCGAAGAGATGAAGCGTAAGTCTATGCGCCTTTCAACCATCACCGGTGCCGCTAAGGGGCTCAAAACTGCGGTCATCTATGCCCTGGCCACATTACTGGTGCTGCAACGCCTCCAAATTGCCTCCGGTTCGCTGCTGGCCTTTGGGGCGATCGCGGCTTTAGCCCTTTCTTTTGCGGCCCAAAGCCTGGTCAAAGACCTGGTGAATGGTTTTTTAATCTTGCTCGAAAATCAGTACGCCATTGGTGACCTGGTGACTACCGGCACCACGACCGGCATTGTCGAAAATCTCAACCTTCGCATCACCCAAATTCGGGGCGAAGACGGTCGTTTGGTCACCCTGCCCAACAGCCTCATTGCCCAGGTCGACAACCTCAGTCGCTCCTGGTCGCGGGCCAACCTTAAAATAGACGTGGCCTACGGTACAAACGTCGATCAGGCCCTGTGGGTGGTGCACGAAACGGCCCAGGTTATGGCCAGTGACCCAGAATGGCGCTACGACATTCTCAACCCGGTAGAAATGCTCGGGGTTGAAGCGATGACCCATGCGGGCCTGACAATTTTGATTTGGATTCGAACCCGGCCTTTAAAGCAGTTTCTAGTGGCCCGCGAATTTCGCCGTCGCCTGCGCATTGCCTTTGACCGAGCCGACATTGCCATTGGAGTGCCCCAACAGATCTTCACCGGATCCGACAACCGATTTGAGACGAATAATCCTAGCGATAGCATTCCGGCACCGCTAACCGAACCATCAGATTGCAGCTAGCTGTCGCCAGCTACTCCAATACTGAGCTGTGCCCAAGGTTCGTAGCATGCGATAGGCTACTTTAGCTTTTGCCTAATAAACGCCAGAATCTTAGCGAGTTGACCCTTTAGCTGGGCCACCTCACCCTTCAGCTGAGTAACCTCGGCTTGCAGTGCTTGGAAGTCGGCGGCACTGACATCAGCACCAGCGGTTGCCGCAGGGGCAGGCGTCGCCGCAGGGGCAGGCGTGCGGCGGGGCTTGCGAGCCTTGACCATAGACGCCTTGATGGCCTCGATCAATTCTTTTTGCTCAAAGGGCTTTTGAATAAATTCGAAGTACTCAAAGGGTTCAGTAATTTTTTCGGTGACTTCTTCTTTACGGCCCGACATCAACACCAGAGGAATATTCTGGAGATCTGGGTTGGACTGAATTTCTTGGAAGACTTCCCAACCACTCATGCGCGGCAGCAGGAAGTCAAGCATGATCAGGTTAGGCTTGTGGCTGCGAATAGCATCCATGCCTTCTACACCATCTTGGGCCTCAATGACTTCAAAATTTCCCTGGGGCAGCATATCGCGAACGCGCATACGAATGACCCGACTATCATCGATGACCAAAATCCTATGATTTGTCACTGTTGACTCCTCTCACGGTGTCGAAGGGCTTGGTAGACGTGAAAATAAGTATAGTTCAGGTTGCTAGAAAGTCCCTGTTGGAAAGCGAAAAACTCCCCTGACTGAGCCTCAGGCATCGGTCTCATCGGGCTTAGCATTACCTCAACCTAACTACAGCATTCCCCTAACCCCGGCTTAAATTAATAGTCAGTTGGTGAGTTGGCATGACTAACCCCGACTGGCGTGGTCTAAGTCTTTAACAACTGGGCCTCAGGTGTCAGCAGGAGATGGGCGGCTTGCTTAACTTGGCCAAAGGGGCTAGGGCCAGGCGTGAAGGCCCCCAGCCGCACCACACACTGTTGAGGAAATAGCTCAGCGGGTAGATCTTGCCCCTGGTAACGATTGTGAATGATGTACCGCTGGGCAATGCCTCGCTCGGCCAGGGTATGGGTTAGGCGGTTGGCCTCAGCCAAAATGGCCGACTGATTTTGGACCACGCCAATGAACTCAGTGTGCTGGGGATCTTTAAGCTTTTCTTGGGCCGCCATGACTCGCTGACGCAGGGTGCGTAGGCGACCCATAAACTCTACCCGGCCCACCACATCTTTGTACTTAATCCAGAGTTTGAAGATCCACCCTAACCAGTCACCCAGGGCTGTGGGCATATCGAGGAAACGCAGCAGATGACCGGTCGGAGCAGTGTCTAAAACAATGAGTTGTTGCTCGTTGCGCTCTAGCAAATCCATGACGGTAATCAGGGAGAGCATTTCATCGATGCCAGGCAGCGCCTGGGTGACAATTTGTCGCCAGGCGGCGGGGCCATAGGCCATCTGTATACCCTCGGCGATGTCACTGTCTCCGGCCATCATATCGGCTAAATCCCACAGATAGTCGGCCCGAAACCGGTCGAGTACCAGGTCGGCGCTGACCTCCTGGGCCTGAAGATTAGACCGTAGCTGAGTGGGTTCATGACCCAGGGGTTGACCCAAGGCATCGCCCAGGGAGTGGGCCGGGTCGATAGACATCACTCTGAGGTTGGCCTCGGGGTGACGCTCGGCTAGCCCCCAGCTGAGGGCGGCAGACACGGTGGTTTTGCCGACTCCGCCTTTGCCACCTACGATCACCAGCCGCCGCCCTGCGGTCACCAGGTCTTCTACCCCAGGGGCAAGGGGCTCGGCCCAGGGGCGTACTAGCTCATCTGGCTCCGCGTCAGCGGCGGGGAAAAAATCGGCCAGTGCCAGTGATTTGACGCAGGTGATTAAGGCATCTAGGGCGATACCCCCCAGGGGTTCGGCTGTTTGAGCAGGCACCCACAGCACTGGCTGCCCTTGGGCCATGGCCTGAAACTTAGCCAGCACCTGGCCATGGCTGGCGAGCAGCTGACCTTCGTCGATTTGCACCCGATTGATCACGAGGCCGCCCAGGGGTACCCCCAGACGCCCGAGGGCTGCAATGAAACGTTCGCTCTCCAACTGACTCATCGGTTCAGGAATGCCCACCACCCAGCAGGCGGTGCGATCGCAATCTTGAATTAGCCCCCGCCCCTGCTCCAGATCGTGGCGCATGTCGGTAATAAACTGGTCGGCCTCATCGGGGCTATAGCGGCCCGAAAGCGTTTCGGTCAGAGTGCGGTGCTTTTGCTGAAACTGGCCCAGCGACTCTAGCAGAGTATCGAGAAAATCCATCAGGGCAAACAGGCTCAGGGTATGACCGCTGGGGGCCATATCGACAACCACACGATCGGCTTCGCGATCGCGCAAGATGCGCTGAATCTCCAGCAGCGCCATGAGCTCGTCTAGGCCGGGCCAGCCCATATCCCACACCGGGCTGAGATCATCCCCTTCGACAAAGCTGCCCCGCTCCACCAGCAGCTCGAGTACCGTGCCGTAGTCGGCTCGAAACTGCTCCAGCAGCGCCGTCGCATCCAGAGCACGAACCCGCAGGTTGGGGCAATCGGGTAGGGGAATAGCCCGGTTGTCGATGGTCAGTTGCAGCACATCCCCCAGGGAGTGAGCCGGGTCGGTAGACAGCAGCAGTACTCTTTCGCCAGGGTGCTGCTGAGCGAGCTGACGGGCAAAACCACAGGAGAGCGTCGTTTTGCCAACGCCGCCCTTGCCGCTAAACATAAAAAGTTGATGGGGCGATGATGCCAGCATAGCTAACCTTGCAGACTGCCAAATCTAGAGTGCCCAGAGTTTCTTCACGGAGGTGGCCCTAGGGCGAAACTTAATAGCTTTGACTTTCTAGCTGACTAGAGAGTTTAAACTATAGGTTATAGAATAGATAGTTAAAGGTCTCCTATGGCTGTGGCAGAGCGTCTCAAAATTGGTGAGGTTGCCAAGCAAACCGGCATTGCGGTGGGGGCTCTACGCTACTACGAGAGCCTAGGATTGCTGCACTCGGAGCGGGGCGACAACGGGTACCGCTACTACTCACCAGCGGCAGTGCAACAGGTGCAGTTCATTAAAAAAGCCCAGGCCCTGGGGTTTTCTTTAGACGATGTGGGCGAAGTGCTCACCTTGCATGAGCGGGGAGATATGCCCTGCAAGTTTGTGCAGTCGCTGTTAGAAGACAAGATTCAACAGCTTGAGGCCCAAATTCAGCAGATGATGGCATTTAAAGCAGATCTAGAAGCCTATCGCGATCGCTGGGCCGAGGCCCATCTGCATCCTCAACCGGGGGATATTTGCCCACTGATTGAAACGGTGCCGCTGACCGCCTAGGGCAACTGCGCCGAAACAGAGGCATACCCCGATCAGGCCGCAGGCCATGAGCTAAAATTAGAAGCTGATTAATTCGATTGGGTTGTCTGTCAGGACGACTGGCCAGGACGACTGGCGTAGAGGTGGCTCTTAGTTATTGGCGGTTTAGGCGCAGCAAGTTTGCTATGGAAAAGATTGTAGTCGGGCTCTCCGGCGGCGTAGATAGCTCGGTGGCGGCGGCCACCCTGCATCAGCAGGGCCATGACGTGGTCGGCCTCACCCTGTGGCTGATGAAGGGCAAAGGCCAATGCTGCTCGGAGGGCATGGTCGATGCGGCTAAACTGTGCGAAGACCTGGGGGTGCCCCACCACATCGTTGACAGCCGCGAGGTGTTTCAGCGCGAAATCGTCGATTATCTGGTTGCTGGCTACGGCAGTGGCATCACGCCGTTGCCCTGCTCCCAGTGCAACCGGGCAGTCAAGTTTGGGCCCATGTTGCAGTATGCCAGAGAGGAATTGGGGTGCGATCGCATCGCCACCGGCCACTATGCCCGCATCACCCAAAATGCTGACACTGGCCGCTACGAACTGCGGCGCGCCGTCGATCCGGCTAAAGATCAGGCCTACTTTCTCTACGACCTCACCCAGGACGTGCTGGCCACCTGCCACTTTCCCCTGGGCCACCAGACCAAAACCGAAACCCGGCGGATTGCCGCCGAGATGGGCTTGCATACGGCGGCTAAACCCGATAGCCAGGATCTCTGTCTGGTCGAGCACCACGGTTCGATGCAGACCTTTCTCGACCAATACCTGGCCCCCAAACCCGGCGATATCGTCGATACCGAGGGGCGTATTTTGGGCCAGCACAATGGCACTCACCACTACACCATTGGCCAACGCAAGGGCCTGGGCATTGCCGCGCCCAACCCCCTCTACGTCGTGGGCTTTGACATGGCTCGCAATCAGGTGATTGTGGCCGATCGCAGCGAGGCCCACTGGCCCGACTGCACTGTACAACGGGTGAACTGGGTCTCGATCGCCGCTCCCCAAGAGCCCATGTCGGTGTCGGTGCAAATTCGCTACCGCAGTCAGGCGGTGGGGGCCACTCTGGTGCCTCTAGCCGCTGAAACCGGAAAGGGCGACCGAGTCACCCTCGTGTTTGACGAGCCCCAGTTTGGGGTTACCCCTGGCCAGGCTGCGGTCTGGTACGACGGCGATTCGCAAAGCGATCCCAACGGGAATCGCGTCCTGGGTGGTGGCCTGATTGAGGCTGCCGCTCTGCCTGAGGCGACGGCAACGACCTCGGCAGCCAGCGTTTTAGGTCATTAAGTCACTGAGCGATCGCCATGGCAGACAGTCCCAAAGACCAGCAACATCCGCAATATAAGATCGATCGCCAGGTGGTCAATCAGCTTTTGGCTGGCGAGGCTACCGACTATAACCTGGTCGAATTGGCCCGGCTAATGACTCGCTACGACGGCTTCCCCGGTGCCCGCGACATCCAGACCGATCTCAAAAAAACCCTGACCCGCTGGCAGCTCAGCGAAAGCGAGCTGCTAGCCAAAACCCGCGACATTCACCAGCAGGGGGAGGTCTACAAGGGGCTCAACCGAGGCCGCGAAGACTGGAGCTAGGGGAGTCGCCCCGGCGACGGTCTACGCCTAGGCCGTCGCCGTGGCACAATTAGGGAAAACGGAGCCGCCCCATGCCTCCTTCGACTACAGTCGCTCTGCTGAGCTTTGAAGACTATGTAGCCTATGACGACGGCACTGAGAATCGCTATGAACTAGTTGATGGAGCGCTGGTTGAGATGACTCCACCAACCTTTCGGCACATGCTCATGGCTAAGTTCATCGAGCAGTGCTTGGATGCAGAAATCGCCCGTCTAGATCTGGGCTGGTTCTGTTTTCGAGAAGCTGGAGTGCGGACTGGGGTGAGAAAGTCACGGCTGACCGATGTCTATGTGCTGACGCCAGACCAGGTCAGTGGATTGATAAATCGGTCGGCGATCGCTCAGACCCCCCCCTTGCTGGCTGTAGAAGTTGTTAGCCCCGACTCTGTTACCCGTGACTACCGCTACAAGCGCACCGAGTACGCCGCTCTGGAAATTCCCGAATACTGGATCGTTGACCCGCTGGAATCTAAGGTAACGGTGCTGGTCTTTAACGAAGGGTTGTACGACGAAACCGTATTCATGGCAGATCAATCCCTGGTATCGCCCACATTTCCAGAGCTGTCGCTGACAGTAGAAGAAATTTTGGCGGCAGGTAACCTGCCCTAGGGGCTGTCATCAATTGACTACTGATGGCCAGAATTGATGCCCCGCCCTCGGGGGCGGGGGCTATACTAGCCAGCTATGAGTAGTCCTAAACCCAATCGGGGCGCGATCGCGGCGGGTCACGCTCTCACTGCCGAAGCCGGGGCCGAGATGCTGCGCCAGGGCGGCAACGCCTTTGACGCGGCGATCGCAGCGGCATTCACCGCCTGCGTTACCGAGAGTTCCTTAACCTCCCTGGCCGGAGGTGGGTTTTTGCTGGCCCACACGGCGACAGGCGAAAACCGGCTGTTTGATTTCTTTTGTCAGACGCCCAAGTCGAAGGCAATTGGGCGATCGCCCCACTTCTACCCCATCCACGCCAACTTTGGCGACACGGTGCAGGAGTTTCATATTGGGCTGGGGTCGATGGCGGTGCCGGGGGCGCTGGCTGGGCTGCTGCATGTTCACCAAAAGCTGGGGCGCTTGCCGCTGGCCACAATTGTGGCGCCGGCCCAGCGCTGGGCGACAGAGGGGACTTTAGTAGACCCCTTTCGGGCCTACTGCTTTCAGATTTTGGCCCCGATTCTGACCGCCACCGCTGACGCCCGGGCGATCTATGCCCCAGAGGGGAAATTGCTGGCCGTGGGCGATCGCTTCTACCTGAGCGACTTTGCCGCTTTTTTGAATGACTTGGTGCACGATGGCACCGATCTGCTCTGTCAGGGTGACCTGGCCAAGGCCATTGTGCAGGCCTGCCAGGCCCAGGGTGGGTACCTGGGCCTAGGCGACTTGCAAGCCTACCGGGTAATTGAGCGCGACCCCCTGGCCATGCCCTACGGTAGCGCCACCCTGCTGACCAACCCACCCCCTAGCTCAGGCGGCACCTTAATTGCCTTTGCCTTGCAGCTACTGGCTCAAGCCTCGCTCGCCAGCGTTACCCCCGGTAGCCCTCGCCATGTGGAAATTTTGCGCACGGTTATGAACCTGACTAACCGAGCCCGTCAGCAGGGCTATGACGAGCATTTATACCGAGGCGATGTGGCCACTGAGTTTCTCAGCCCAGCCCATTTGCGCGCCTACACTGAGGTCTTGCAGCAATCTCTCGCCCAGGGAGCGAATAAATGGGGCAGCACCACCCACATCAGCGTGGTCGATGGCGAAGGCAACGCCGCTAGCTTGACCACCTCCAATGGCGAAGGTTCGGCCTACATCATCCCGGGCACCGGCATCATGATGAACAATATGCTGGGCGAAGAAGATCTCAATCCCCAGGGGTTTCATCAATGGCCCGCCGATCGGCGCCTGTCGTCAATGATGGCCCCGACCCTAGTGCTACAAGACGGCAAGCCTCGCCTGATGCTGGGCTCGGGGGGCTCCAACCGGATTCGCACCGCCATTCTGCAGGTGGTGTCAAATGTGCTGGACTTTGGCATGGATATTGACGCTGCCGTCCAGGCTCCCCGCCTGCACTGGGAGCGGGGCGAGTTGCATCTAGAACCGGGCTACGACCGGGAGACAATCGAAGCCCAGGGCATTGCCGGTGATGACCACTGCACCTGGTGGCAAGACCAGAACATGTTCTTTGGCGGTGTTCACGCCGTGGCGGTCGGTGCCGATGGCACTGTGGCTGGGGTGGGCGATTGGCGACGGGGCGGAGCGTGGGTGGTGGTCGGTGAGTAGTTGAGTGGGTGAATGGGTGAATGGGTGGGCGATCGCCTATCCTCTGCCTGACTTCTCCGGAGTGGTTCACAATGGAGACAGTCTCGTCATTTCCCTGCCCTATGGCCTCTACAGCACCACTCAAAGCGCAACCCTCGGCAGAACCAGCAACAGGCTTGTGGGCTAATGCGATCGCAGCTCCCGCCATAGAGTTTGCCGCTACTCCCTTAACCGTACTGGAGGGACGCTTACCCACCGATCTGCGCGGCACCCTCTACCGCAATGGCCCAGCCCGCTTTGAGCGTGGTGGCCAGCGGGTTAGTCACTGGTTCGACGGCGATGGGGCTGTGCTGCGGGTGCATTTTGATGGGGCTGCCGCCGTGGGCACCTATCGCTACGTGCGCACGGCGGGGTTGATCGACGAAGAAGCCTCGGACCAATGCCTGTACCGGGGTTACGGCACCCTAGCCCCAGGGCCGGTCTGGCAGCAATGGCAGGCCAAGATCAAAAATGCGGCTAATACCTCGGTGCTGACGCTGCCAGACCGCCTGCTGGCCCTCTGGGAGGGCGGGTTGCCCCATCGCCTCGATCTCGAAACCCTAGAGACCGTTGGGCTAGATGACCTCCAGAGTCTCCAGGCCGGTGACCCCTTCATCGCTCACCCCAAGCGCCACCCCCGCACCGGCAAGATCTTTAGCTTTGGCATGGTCCCCGGCGGCCATGCTACCCTCAAGCTCTACCGCTTGAGCGCCGCCGGGGCCGTAGAGCAAACCGGCACCATTCCTCTGACCGGCATTCCCCTGCTGCACGACTTTGTGCTGGCCGATCGCTACCTGGTGTTTTGCGTTTCTCCAGTGCGCCTCAACCCTTTACCGGCGCTGTTCGGCCTGCAAAGCTTCAGTGCCGCTCTGGAATGGAAACCCCAGCTCGGCACCCAAGTCATTGTGGTCGATGCCGACAGCCTGGAGGCGATCGCCCTCAACTCCGTCGACCCCTGGTATCAGTGGCACTTTGGCCACAGCTATCTAGATTTTGATGGCACCATTGTGTTTGATGTCGTGCGCTACCCCGACTTTGCCACCAACCAGCAGCTCAAAGAAGTGGCCTCGGGGCAGGTGTCCACCCCCGCCGATGCCCAGCTCTGGCAGTACCGCCTCGATCCCAAAACTGCAAAAATCCTCGATCAGCGGTGCCTGATCGATCGCCACTGCGAGTTTCCCATCGCGCTTGGGTCAGACGAAACGGCTAGCACCTACCTGAATGTGCATCGCACAGTACCCACGCCGCCGGGAGAGCTGTTTGGGGCGATCGCCCGCTTCGACCCTCAAACGGGTCTCACCGTTGCCGATGCCGGGGCGGGCTGCTATCCCTCCGAACCGATCCCGGTAGAGAATGCCGCCAATCCTCAGCAGCCCTGGGTGCTTACCGTGGTCTATGACGGCCACGACCATCGCAGCGAGCTGTGGGTGTACGGGGGCCATGACCTGGAAGCGGGGCCGATCTGTCGGCTGGGGTTGCCCAGCGTTGTCCCCCCCAGCTTCCACGGCACCTGGGTGAGTGAGTATGGTGCGTTGTAGGGGCGTAGCATGCTGCGCCCCTACGGGGTTCCTAATTGTGAATTGGGACTTACCAAATCGGATTTCGCCTTAAGCATCAATGTCAATGTTCTCGTAGAGAGCGGTAAGCTCGATTTGAGCTGCGAATGTGCTTAAGGACAAAATGGTATTCGGATCATCGTATTCTGACAGCAGCCATTGATTGGCGGCCGTTTGCACATAGTGCTCTACATAAATTTGATATTGATCGATTAGAAGATATTCGCGAAAGCTTTCAATGCTGCGGTAAGCCAAAAACTTTTCGCCATGGTCGTAATCTTGAGTTGATTTAGAGAGTACTTCAGCAATAAAGCAGGGATTGGTCACCGTGTCGGTACGCCCGGTTTGAAGCTGTAGGGGTTTTTCGATCACCATGACATCGGGATAGGTGTAGAGGTTGCGATCGGCAATCCACAGCCGTTGATCGGCTCCAAAAATGCGGTAGGGTTTGCCTCGCAAGGCAGATTTAAGCAGGGTGGCAAGGTTGACGGCTAATTCATTGTGATCGGGGGTGCCGCCGGTCATGGGTCGAATTTCTCCATTCACATATTCATGGCGTTCCTCCACAGCCACTTCAAAGTCCAGATATTCTTCACGAGTGTAGGTGCGTTGTTCAAGTGCCTGGGTCATGGTGTGTTTAACTCGTCGAGAATATCGATGGTGATTTGCCCCATAGCCCCAGCATAGACCACCCTCCCAGGAGAGAATAGAGCCTCTATTGGCTACGCAGACTGAGCAACAGGTCGGTAGTGAATGGGTTCTCCCCCGCCCGCAGCGCCTCGATCCAGCCCTGGTGCTGTTGGCATTGCTGCTGCAATTCCGTTTGATCGGCTTCATCTAAATTGTCTTGGCGGCTGGCCCAGTCGAGGAACGTTTCAAAATCAGCAATAGCCTCGTCTACCTTGCCCGCCAGGGCGTAGCAAAGCCCCCTGGTGTTTTGATACAACGGCTTGCGATCGTCATCGGCCAGGGCCACCGCCTGCTCTGCTGCCTGTTGAATCGTGGGGTGGGTGCCATCGCCATAGGTTGCCCCAGCCCAGGCCAAGGCGTTGTACACCTGGGCTGGTATTTCAAAGGTAGGGAACTGGCTTTGCAGCACCGCCAAACTTGCTAGGGCAGCGGCAATGTGGCCCTGGTAAGCCAGGTACTTGACCCGCGTGCTGTGGCATTCGGGGGGCAGCTCAAGCCCTGGATGCTCGGTTTCTACCTGCTCCCATAGGGCCAGCGCTGCTTGCCAATCGCCCTGGCTCACGAACCGCTGGCTGCGCTGAATTAGCCCTGGGACGGCCAAGTGGTAAGCCTTTTGATGAGGGTCGTAGTGGTGGCTGGGGTCGAGGGCCTGGGCCTCGGCAAAGGCGGCAATGGCCTCGGTCAGCTTGAGGTCGCCATGGCTTTGGGTGGCCTGTTGCTGGCCCTGGGTGATCAGGCCAATGGCTCTGAGCTGGTTGTAGCGGGTTTGGGGGTCTAGGGCAATGGCCGGGTCTAGGGCTTGGGCAGCGGCAAAGTTTGCCAGCGCCTCGGCTTGGTTGCCTTGCTTAGCAAGGCCCCGGGCCTGATTGAGCAAGGCCACCGCCGCCAGATGCTCGGCTATAGTTCTAGGCTCGCGGGGCAGCAGGTCGGCGTTGAGCCGCTGGGCCTGTTCTAGCGCTGCAGTGGCGGCTTCAACCTCGCCTCGGTAGGCCAGGGCCAGGCCCTGGGCCTGGTAAAACACAGCCAGGTCGGCCTGGGGCCACATCTGCTGCTGGCAAAAGCCGCACACCTGCCGCTCTAGGCTGACCTCTGCATGATGTTCTAAGTCGCTCTCTCGAGCATCGTCCATGCCGTTTTCAAGGGCGCTTGCCAACGTCAGGCGGGGGTGGCCCAGGGCAGTAGCCCGGCTCGCACCACCGATGACTTGCCGCTGCCCGAGTTGCCAATCACTGGCACAAAGTTGGCCTCGGCCAGTCTGTCCACCAGCTCCTGCACCTCCGCTTCGCGACCAAAGAAAAACTCCCGCGTCTGGGCGGTGAAGGCCCTCAGCCCCTGGTAAGGTTCGGGCACGAGCGGTGGCGGCAGCGGCGCGGGCTGGGTTTCGACGATGGCTTTGAGGCGGCGGGCTAGCTTCAGCAGGGTTGCATCCTGCTCGGCCTGGGTCATGGTGGTGAGGGGGCGGTTATCTGGGTTCACCGACTGCATCGAGGCCAGGGCGATTTCCTCTGGGCCATGCGCTGGGTCAGGATATTTGAAGGTGAGGCTGTCGTAGAGGCTGGGGCGCACAATCAGCGGCAAAATCGTAACGCCGCGCTGCTGGGCGTTTTTTAGCAGCACGGGCAACTCGCTGTTGTGGATGTACTCGGAAGCCAAAAATGCTGGACTGACCAGCAGCACCGCCGCCACCGCCCGGTCAAGGCTGGCCTGAATGGTGCGGTGCCAGGCTTCGCCCGGTTCTACATCGTTGTCGCTCCAGGCTTTGACCAGCCCCCGGCGCTCCAGCGGCCCCAGCATTTGCAGCAGGCGATCGAGCCAGCACTGGCTGGGGTCGTCGCTGGCATTGTCGCTGCGGGCGTAGCAGATGAAAATGCGGGGCGGCGCGGCCATAGGCGACAACATTGGGCAGATACCCCCTTTATACACGCATTGCCCTGATTGATCGATTCTTGGTGCCAGCCTCGCCTCTGCTGGTAGGAGGCTGGAGGGCGGGAACGTCAGATTTTATAATTAACAGGGTGAGTGGATCATCGGTGGCTAACGCGACGGCACCCAGGTACCCAGGACTCGACCAAGGATCTCTTGCCCCAGCCAGGGGGTATTGGCCGAGAGGGAGCACAGGGTTGAGGGCGTAACTGTCCAGATAGCGCCGGGGTCAAACAAAATCATTTCTGCGGGCTGCTGAGCTTGAATAGTAGGCGGGGTTTGGCCCCAGCAGGCCGCCGGATTCGTGCTCATTGCTTGAACCAGCCTCAGAGGCGACCAGTCGCCCTGGGTAACCAAGGTATCCCACAGTAGGCCCAACGCCAGCTCCAGGCCGATCGCCCCCGGTGGCGCCGAGGGAAAGCCCACGGTCTTGTCTTCGTAGGTGTGTGGGGTATGGTCAATGGCGATCGCATCCACAACCCCTGTCTTTACCCCCTCAATCAGGGCCGCCTGGTCTTCGGGATTCCCCAGGGGCGGCGACAATCGCAGGTTGGGGTCATAAGTGTGCAGATCTTTGGCACTCAACAGCAGATGCATCCAGGGGGTGCTGGCGGTCACGGGCAACCCCTGCTCCTTGGCCTGGCGCACTAGGTCTACCCCCCGCGCCGTCGAAAGTCTCATCAGGTGAACGGGAGTACCCACCTCAGCCACAGACTCCAACAATGCCGCTACCGCCGCAGTTTCAGAGCTAACCGGGTCACCCATTAGGCCGTAGATCAGTGAAAAAGGGCCTTCGCGGGCAACGCCAGCATTGCGGAGGGTGCGATCGCAGCTCCACAGCGCCACCGGCTTACCCAGGGGGCGCAGGTATTGCAGCAGCCGTTGGGTGAGGAGCGAATTTTGCAGCGATCGCCCGTCGGCAAACCCCACAATGGGCGACGCGGCCAGTTCCGCCAGCTCAGTCATGTGTTCACCCCGAGCACCCTGGGTCAGCGCCCCCCAGGGATAGAGGTATGGCAGAGATCGATCAGGCCTAGACCGGGCGATCGCCTCCCGCCGCGCCACCAGTTTTTCCACCATGGCCGGGTTGTCGATCGCAGGTTCTGTGGTCGGCAAAATGCCCAGCCGGGTAAAGCCCCCCGCCTGCCCCGCCGCCAGCAGAGATTCCAGGGTCTCGCGCGACTCATGGCCCGGTTCCCCCGAGTGGCTGTAGAGATCCACCAGGCCAGGCAGCAAGATCTGGCCCTGGCCGGCGATCATCTCAGCGCTGGCGGGAATAACAGTGAGCATAGGAGCAATCGCCGCCACCATCCCATCCTGTACCAGCACATCTGCCACCTGGTCAGTCTGCGTAGCCACATCCAGCACCCGCACCTGCTGAATCAGCTGAGCCCTGGTGCCATCAGCCCTGGTCACAGTGCCCCCGCAGCGGTCTTATCGAGCACACTGCCCGACAGGTGAATGGTAATATTGGCCGCCGTCAACACTGGAGCGCTGTCGATGCCGTTGGGGTAATCAATCACGCTGACCGCCCCATTCCCCTGCTTAAACCGCCAAAACGACGCTGGCCCCAGGCCCAACACGTGACACAGCAGCGCCTTGTTCACCGCATCGTGGGCCACGACAAGCACGGTCTGCACGGTATCGCCGCCACTGTGGGCCGCCACAATTTTCTTCCAGGCGGCGATCGAGCGTTGCCACACCTGTTCCAGATTTTCGCCCCCCGGCATCTGCACCGTTTCTGGCGCCTGCTGCCACTGCTCTAGCATGCCTGGATAGCTGCTTTCAATCTCAGCCTCGTACAGCCCTTCCCACTCCCCATGGCTGATTTCCTGCAATTCCTCTACAGAATGCAGCGTCAGATCGGGGTGCTGCTGCAAAATGATTGCCGCTGTTTCCTTGGGCCGCGCCATAAAGCTGGTATAGGCTGCATCTAGGGTCACAGTCTGCAAAAATTCTCCTGCCTTAGCCCCCTGGGCGCGACCATTGTCATTGAGGGGAATGTCTATTTGTCCCTGAAAACGCCCCTGGCGATTCCACTCGGTTTCGCCATGACGCACCAGCAGCAGGCGTGGCCCCTGGTGCCCCCGCCGCATGTCCGGCAGCGGTGCCCCCATGTGGCTAGTCAGGTTCATCGCTTCCACCTGCACCGGGCTGCCCAACTTTCCGTCAAAGTTCAGCACGCTGATGTTGCAGTTGGCCTGGTTGAAGCTATTAAAGCGCTCAGGCCCCAGCTCAATGGCAGTGCTAATCAGCGCCCGGTTAATGGCACTATGG
This sequence comes from Nodosilinea sp. LEGE 07088, assembly GCF_015207395.1. Taxonomy (GTDB): domain Bacteria; phylum Cyanobacteriota; class Cyanobacteriia; order Phormidesmidales; family Phormidesmidaceae; genus Nodosilinea. The sequence continues at coordinate 19,471 of NZ_JADEWX010000002.1, read as the reverse complement.
GCCACGACTAGAATAGTTTGTCCCTGATGCTCGGCCAACAGCTCCCGCCAAAACCTAGTCGCCTGCTGGTACAGCTCCCGAATCGGGTAAAAATCTACCGTTGACCCATCGGGCCGGGGCACCGCCATCCTAAAGTTAGCCGGGTCGGTACGCCACTGAATGAAGGTTTCGGGATACCGAGCCTCCGCCTCGGTAAAGGGCATCCCTTCCCACAGCGGCAGGCTAATTTCTTTGAGATGGTCAGAAAAGCTTGGCTCCGTTAGCCCAGGCAGGTTTTTTTGCAGCTCAGCGGTGATGATTTCTGAGGTTTTGCGGGCGCGCTTAAAGGGGCTAGCCCACACTGCATCAAAGGGAATCCCGGCTAGCGCCTGGCCCACCTGGAGCGCCTGGGCCTCGCCTGCCGCCGTCAGCTCAGATTCGTCGCAGTGGCCTTGAATACGCTTTTGCTGGTTGTAGGTGCTCTGCCCATGGCGAACGATAATAACGCGGGTTTTCAGGGGTCTGTCCTCTCAAGTGCTCAACCAAGGACAGATTTTACCCTGTCGAGGAGATTCCCCGCAGCTTTCCTACACACCGACCCTGAGGCAGGGGGAACAACAAAAAGGCCACCGCTCGGTGGCCTTTTTGTTGGTAGGCGCTAATAGGCGTCCTGGAGTTCGTAAAAATCAGGGGAAATGTAGTCTTTCCGCAGGGGCCAGCCTACCCAGTCCTCTGGCATTAACAATCGCTTCAGGTTGGGATGCCCATCATAAATGATGCCGTACATGTCGTAGCTTTCGCGCTCCTGCCAGTCAGCAGCCTTCCAAATCCAATAGACAGAGGGCACATGGGGGTCATTGCGGGGCAAAAACACTTTGACCCGCACTTCTTCAGGCTGTTCGATATTGTCGTCTACTTTAGCCAAGTGGTAAAAGCTCACCAGCTCTTTACCCGGGCCATCGTCATAGGCACCCTGGCACTGGAGGTAGTTGAAGCCGTAGGCAAACAGAGCCGTACAAACGGGAATCAAAAACTGCGGCTCTACCTTAATCACCTCAATACCCAGATGATCTTTAGGTGCTAGCTCGTGGCCAAATCCGTTTTCTGTCAGCCAGCTAGACACAGCCCCGGCTTCGACAATGGGGCCTGCACTCGCTTCACCAGGAGCGGAGGATTGCGATTCTGCTTCAGCCATTTAGGATTCCTCGTTTTCGGGAGCTAGCTCAGCTACGGTCTCAGCCATGGGCATCCCCATGGCCTCCATCAACTCTTTGGGAGGCGTGGCGTGGGTGCCGGTCTGCAGGTACCGACCGGTCAAAATCGGCGGTACGGTCTTGAGATCGTGGCTGCGTTCGTAAAAACGGTGGGTTTGCAGGGTGTAGGCTCGATCCTGCATCGATTCAGTGGCGACCTTCTTCCGCAGCTTGATGATGGCGTCAATGATCGCTTCTGGCCTGGGAGGGCAACCCGGAATGTAAACATCGACGGGAATTAGCTTGTCAACCCCCCGCACGGCAGACGGCGAATCGCTGCTAAACATGCCACCCGTGATCGTGCAGGCACCCATGGCGATCACATACTTCGGATCGGGCATTTGCTCGTAGAGCCTTACCAGGGCAGGTGCCATCTTCATCGTTACAGTACCGGCGGTGATGAGTAGATCAGCCTGCCTAGGACTGGCTCGGGGCAGTAGCCCAAAGCGGTCAAAGTCAAAGCGAGAACCAATCAAGGCCGCAAACTCGATAAAGCAGCAGGCCGTGCCGTAGAGCAGGGGAAACAGGCTCGATAGACGGCACCAGTTATACAGGTCATCGACCGTAGTCAAAATGACATTTTCAGATAGCCCGTGGGTGATGGCCGGTGGTGCCGAGGGGTTGGACAGCTTTTCTCCAGGGGCAAGATCGAGCTTTTCCGAGAGTGAAGCAGGGTTCATGACCATTCCAAAGCTCCTTTACGCCACGCGTACACAAGACCAACGACGAGGATAGCAATAAAAATTAATGCCTCTATAAAGGCTAGCAAGCCCAGCTGGCTAAAGGCTACCGCCCAGGGGTAGAGAAAGACGGTTTCCACGTCAAAAATCACGAAGACCAGCGCAAACATGTAGTAGCGGATGTTGAACTGAATCCACGCGCCACCAATGGGCTCCATACCTGACTCATAGGTGGTTCTGCGAGCGGGGCCGCGGCTGATGGGGCGCAGCAGTTTTGAGGCTGTCAAGGCCGCTACTGGCACCAGACAGGAAATGATCAAAAAGACTAGAAAATACTCGTAGCCAGATAAGACGAACACAGGTTCACTACCTCGAACGGCTAATACGTGGGACACAGAGCCATGATCAGCAGCCCACGTGTTTCAGTTGTATTCTAAGGCAATTTAGCTGAAAAACCAGGGATCTAAGGTCGATCTGGCAATAGAAATATTCGGGGCGATCGCATAGAAAAATTCGGGGCGATCGCGGGGCATGGGGCTACCTAGTCTAAATTATCCGAGTGACGCAACTGTGTCATAATTGTTTACAACGAGCATTTTGCCGATTTAAGCAGGCGCAAACCCTTGGTATGTGGGAGAGCTGTCAATCGTCTTGGCGGCTGTGTGTTGAATTTAAGGTGCCCTAGTCCTATGAGCGTTGAGTCTGATTCTCCAGCTAATTCTGCTGACTCTGTAGATTTAGCCGCCGCCTCTGAGGGGGCTGATGTTGCAGATAGCCCTGTGGAAGAAGTAGTTGTCCTTTCCCCTGAGGAGATGGATTGCTATGAATGTCGTTCCTGCGGCTACTCCTACGAACCAACCAAGGGAGACAGTCGAGCCAAGATTCCGATGGGTACGGCCTTTGAAGATTTACCCCTAAACTGGCGCTGCCCGGTGTGTAGCGCCCCCAAAAAGCAGTTCAACAATATTGGGCCGGTTAACGCCCCCTCTGGCTTCAAGGAAAATTTGAACTATGGCTTAGGCGTCAATCGGTTGACCCCGGGCCAGAAAAACGTTTTGATCTTTGGCGCTCTAGCCCTGGGGTTTATGTTTTTCATCAGCCTTTATGGCTTGAAGTAGCGGCGGCTGTGTTGCTGCCCTCTAGATCTTGGGGTCAGCGATTGACCTATGCTGAATTGGCATTCAGGGTTGTTTTTCAGTGTTGTCTTTCAAGAGTACAGGTTCTAATTGCTTATGCATGCTGCGTTTGACTGGTTGAAGCGAGGCCTAGTGGCGCTAGTGGCTGTCGCCCTGGCAACCGGCTGCTCGAATTATTTCTTGGCGGACGCAGATGTGCACCCTTGGGCCGTCATTCAGGTGCCGGTAGAGGCTACGCTATCGGATATCGCGTTTGGTGAGGATGACAATCACGGCTGGATTGTCGGTAGCCGCAATACCTTATTGGAGACCCAGGACGGCGGGGAAACCTGGCAGGTGAGGGAGTTATCTATGGGGGATCAGCCCTATACCTTTACCTCAATCGATTTTGACGGCAGCGAGGGTTGGGTGACGGGCATGCCGTCGGTGCTCCTGCATACGGCTGACAGCGGCAAGACTTGGGAAAGCGTGCCGCTGAGTAAGGAACTGCCTGGCTCGCCCTTTTTAATTACCGCGTTGGGGCCTAAGTCTGCGGAGATGGCGACGGATATTGGCGCTATTTATCAGACTGACGATGGCGGACGCACCTGGAAGGCCCTAGTCCAGGGTGCAGTAGGGGTAGTGCGCAATATGGTGCGCTCCGACGATGGGCGATATGTGGCCGTATCATCGCGAGGGAATTTTTACTCTACCTGGGCCCCCGGCCAGGATCAGTGGATTCCCCACAACCGTCAGAACTCTAGGCGTTTACAGAATATGGGGTTCGATAAAGACGGTAAGCTCTGGGTGATTGCCCGGGGTGGTCAGCTGCGGTTTTCCAATTCCCGTTCTTCTGACGATTTTACTGCGGCTATCAGCCCCGAATTTGGCACCAGCTGGGGCCTGCTTGATATGGCCTTTCGCACCGGTAATGAAGTCTGGGTTGCCGGTGGCGGCGGCGATTTGCTCTGTAGTTTTGACGGTGGCGAAACCTGGTTTAAGGATAAGTCGGTTGAGGATGTGCCTTCTAATTTCTACAAAGTTAAGTTTCTGGCCCCGGACAAGGGCTTCATCTTGGGTCAGGAAGGCACTATTCTTAAGTATCAGCCCGAAGCCGCTTAGAAAAAAGTTAGGGAACTTTGCCAAATAGCTTGTTAGGGTTTCCGGGGTTCTCTATGATTAGATTAGATTCTTCTGTGTTCAGAGAGGAGACGTTGATATGGCAGGTTCTACAGGTGAACGCCCTTTTGGCGACATCGTAACAAGTGTCCGCTACTGGATTATCCATAGCATTACCATCCCCATGTTATTCATTGCCGGCTGGCTGTTTGTCAGTACGGGTCTGGCTTACGATGCCTTTGGCACGCCCCGCCCCAATGACTACTATCCCGATAATCAAATGCAGTTGCCGATTGTGACCGATCGCTTTGAAGCGAAAGATCAGATCGACATGTTCTCGAATCGATAACGTTTTAATATTCCAACGACCAAATTAAAGCTATGCAAAGCAATTCTCCTAACGAGCCCATTACTTACCCGATTTTTACCGTGCGCTGGTTAGCTGTGCACACCCTAGGGGTGCCCAGCGTCTTTTTCCTGGGCGCGATCGCGGCAATGCAGTTCATTCAACGATAAGAGAAACCCATGGATCGTTCTCCAAACCCCAATAAGCAGCCTGTAGAGCTGAACCGCACATCCCTATTTCTGGGATTGCTGCTAGTTTTTGTGCTCGGCCTGTTGTTTTCTAGCTATTTCTTCAATTAGGTCTTGGCTATTGGTGGCGATAGCTTGGTGGCGATAGCGCTGCTGCCTAAACTGTGTTGGGTTACATATCGAACTAGTAGGAGGTGGATGTTATGCTTCAGAGTGGAAAAATTCCGTTGTGGATTGTGGCAACGGTTGCGGGTACCGGCATTTTGGTAGTTGTAGGCCTCTTTTTCTACGGCTCCTACGCGGGTGTTGGCTCTGCCATGTAGCGGGAGGGCCTGGTTGGCTCAGGCTTGATAACGCAGTAGGGCGAGTAGGTTTAAGATCTACTCGCCCTACTGTTTTTATGCCCCTCGAAGCTATCGGGTGATGTTGACATAGCGGCTCACTAAGCTATCGATACCGGTAATGGCCGTGCCGACGACGACGGCATAGGCCCCAAGATCGAGGGCCTGACGAGCTTGGCTGGGCGACGCAATCCCCCCCTCACAGATAACCGGGACTGGGCAATGTTCTACCATCGCCTGAAGGAGGTCGAACCCTGGGGGAGTCTGCCCTTGGGTGGCTGCGGTGTAGCCAAACAGCGTTGTCCCGACACAGTCGGCTCCAGCCTCTACCGCCAGCAGCGCATTGTCGAGGGTATCGACATCGGCCATGACGGGTTTGCCGAGGCGATCGTGGATCTTTTGGATCAGCGGCCCCAGGGTTTCGCCGTCGGGGCGCGATCGCTGGGTGCCATCAATGGCAATAATATCGCTGCCGGCCTGAGCCACGGCGTCAGCGTGGTGAAATTGGGGAGTGATGTACACCGCCGAGGGCGGAATCACCTGTTTCCACAGGCCAATAATGGGGCGATCATGCTGGCTGGTGGGGCTTTGACCCGCCATAGCCCGCACCGCTCGAATGTGATCAGGGCTATCGATGCGCAGGCCAACGGCCCCTTGGTTGAGAGCCGCCGCTGCCATAGCGGCAATGACCTCAGCGCGATGTAGTGGTGAATCAGCGGGAGCCTGACAGGATACAACCAGGCCCCCCTGCAATGGTTCCAGAATAGTTTTCAATGGAAATAGCGCTCCCACAGTGGCGTTAGCGTTACCGTTTTACCAGATTCTATGGCAGCTCGGATTTCTAAGACCCTAATGGTGGCTTCAATTGGCCTGTTGGCGACGGTCATTGTGCTCAATAACCTCACCGACTATGACGTCAATTTTCAATATATCCAGCACGTGCTCAGCATGGACACCGTGTTGCCCAGCAGTCAGTTGACCTGGCGTGCCATTACCCTGCCCCCGCTGCAACACATCACCTACGGCGTGATTATGGCTACCGAGGCGGCGATCGCGGTGCTTTGTCTCGGCGGGGCGGGGCGCTTGCTACAGCATCTGAATAGCGATCGCCCCACCTTTAACCGGGCCAAGCATACGGCTATTTATGGGTTGACTCTGGCATTTGTGTTTTGGTTTGTAGGGTTCATGGTGATAGGGGGTGAGTGGTTTACCATGTGGCAGTCGGCCAACTGGAACGGCCAGCAGCCCGCGTTTCGCTTCATTGGCTGTGTGGGCTTTGTGCTGATTTATCTCAGTTTGCCAGATGCCGATCTAGAGGCCTAGAACGCCGGTACAGCAACCCGGTTTCTCAGCCAGAATGCCAGTCATGCCGTTAGGGCAGTGACAAAGAAACCGGGTTTTTAGCCATACTGTACTGATGCTCTAGACGCAGTTCCTACGCCCCGCTCTCAGGGGATACGACGCCAGCGGCCTGAACGATTGAGGTGTACTCCAGGTAAGCTTACTCCAGCCAGACTAAAGCAGCCTGGATCGCTCTGACTTGCGGCTATCCCACGATAGTTCGAGGGCTTTGCGAAAGTCATCCATGGCCATAGCCGCTTCATAACCCAGCCGAATGCTGGTGTGACCACGGCCAATATAGGCCTCGGCTAGGGTGGGGCTGAGCTCAAGGGCATGGTTAAAATCCTCGAAGGCCAGCTCCCACTCGTCCATAAAGTACAGGGCATAGCCGCGATCGCAGTAGGCCAAAGCATTGTCTGCGTCAAGCCCGAGGGCGCGATCAAAGTCGGCGATCGCCGACTGGTAGTTGTCTTGGCGGCTAAACACTCGGCCCCGATTGGCCAAAATACGGCCACTTTGCGGGTTAAAGCGCAATGCCAGGGTGTAGTCTGCGATCGCACCCTCGATATCGCCCACTTGGGCCCGCAATAGGCCCCGGCTATCGTATAGGTCAGCCAGACGAAACCGCAGGTTGAGCGGGGTGTCTTCGCTGAGGGTGTTATCGGGGCTGTCTAGGGCCAGACCGACCAGGGTTTGGTTGTAGGAGCGATCTTGCAGATCCGGGTTGAGTTCTAGAACGGTCGTGTAGTCGTCGATGGCGCCTTGAAAATCGCCCAGTTCGTGGCGCAACATGCCCCGGTTGATATAGGCCTCAGCGTAGTCAGCCTGACAGTCGAGCGCCCGATTGATGTCGAGGGTGGCCTGATAGGTGTTGCGCAGTTGAAAGTAGGCCACCGCCCGGTAGTTATAGGCCTCGGCATGGTGGGGCTGGCTTTGCAACAGCTGGGAGAAGTCAGCAATGGCCGCCTGGTACGCCTCTCGACGATGCTCGGCCAGGGCCGCATGGGCACCCAGTTTGAGATAGGCTAACCCTCGCCACAGCCAGACTTTAGCGAACTTGGGCTGCGCTGCCAGCACGGTTGAAAAATCTGCGATCGCGCCATCATAGTCTTCTAGATCGAGCTTGACGCGCCCTCGGTTACCGTAAGCTTTCATCGCCCCTGGCTGCAACTCAACCGCCCGCTCTAAGTCGCTCAGAGCCTCGGTGAGCCGCCCCGCTGCGTGATAGACATTGCCGCGATTGATATAGGCATTGGCAAAGGTAGGCTCTAGGTGCAGCGCGACCGAAAAGTCATCGATGGCAGGTACATGATGGCCCAGGTCGCGATAGGCACAGCCGCGATTATAAAATGCTTTAGCACAGGCTCGATCGAGCGCAATGGCGTGGGAGAATTTCTCTAGGGCACCCTTAAAATAGCCTGAGCGAGCTTGCTCAATACCTAACTTGAGTAGCTCACTAACCTGGGAATTGCTAGTGGTCATGACTCTGCCGGGGTAACCAAACACTACACCGTCCGTATTCAAGCTGGCGCGGCTAGCCGTCGCCTCTGACCCCAAAGTTACCTTTCATTATGCCCTATTTGGCTAGCTATGGGATTTACCGTGGCAGCTGTCTGCCGTAGAGCCTGGATGGTGTCGCTCACCGCTGTGATCACACGGGCGATCTCGTCAGCGGTGGTAAAACGGCCTAGGCCAAAGCGGAGCGAGGCATAGGCGAGATCATGGTCGCGCCCCAGCGCCTGAAGCACGTGGGAGGGCGCCGTACTAGCCGTGCTACAGGCCGCCCCAGACGACAGCGCCACCGTACCCCGCAGTCCTAGCAGCAGCGCTTGACCGTCAACTCCCTCAACACTGACATTGAGGTTGCCGGGCAGCCGCCGCGTCGGGTCGCCATTGAGGTGCATGCCCCCTAGGGGCTGTAACCCATGCCACAGTCGCTGGCGCAGGGCTGTCAGCCGATCGCTCTCTAGGGCCATAGCGGTCAGGCCCAGCTCTACAGCCTTCGCAAAGCCAACGATCTGGGGTGGATAGAGCGTGCCCGATCGCAACCCCCGCTCATGGCCGCCGCCGTGGAGCTGCGCCACCAAGGGCACCCGTGGTCGCCGCCGCACGTAAAGGGCACCGATGCCCTTGGGGCCATAGACCTTATGGGCGGTCAGGGAGAGCAAATCGAGGTGCATGGCATTGACGTCAAGGGGAATTTTGCCAATCGCCTGGGCCCCATCGCTATGAAAGAAAACATTGCGATCGCGGCAGAGAGCACCAATGTCTGCCAGGGGCTGTAAGACACCGATCTCGTTGTTAGCCGCCATCACCGACACCAAAATAGTGTCATCCCGAAAGGCTTGCTCTAGGGTCTTTAGATCGAGCAAGCCATTGGACTGTACCGGCAGATAGGAAATTTCAAAGCCCAGGGAGGCCAGGTATTGGCAAGGGTCGAGCACGGCGTTGTGCTCGGTCTCGACGGTAATAATATGTCGCCCCCGGCTAAAGCAGGCCTCGGCAATACCCTTGAGTGCCAGGTTATTGGCTTCGGTCGCTCCACTGGTAAACACAATTTCTTCGGGGCTAGCCTTGATGGCAGCGGCAATCGTCGAACGCGCTTGGGTTACCGCCGCTTCGGCCTCCCAGCCATAGGCATGGGTGAGGCTAGCTGGATTGCCAAAATGCTCGGTGAAAAACGGCACCATCGCCTCTACCACCCTGGCATCTACCGGGGTGGTAGCGTGGCAGTCAAGATAAATTGGCCGATGTACCATGACGGTTATGAATACTCCCAGTCATCTAGTTATTAACCTGGCCCTGCTGCGTCGCCCCGTATCGCCCCTGATGACCTGGCCCATTTTGCTTGGGGCGCTCATTCCCGATGCCGCCATGTTTGTATTCTACGGTTGGGCTCGCTGGCAGCGGCTACCCGAGCGAGTGATTTGGAACGAAGCCTACTACAGCCAGCCCTGGCAGGCCATTTTTGCGGTGGGTAACTCCATCCCGCTGGGGCTACTGGGCATGGGCCTAGGCTACTCTTTCAAGCGGCCTTGGCTGGGGCTGCTGGGGGCGAGCATGGTGCTGCACCACCTGGCTGACCTGCCCCTGCACCATGACGATGCCCACCAGCACTTTTGGCCAGTTAGCTCTATCCGCCTAATTAGCCCTGTCTCCTACTGGGATGTTGACCACTTGGGCCGACTGGGAGCCACGATAGAAGTGGTGCTGGTGCTGGCAGCCGCTGTTTACCTGCTGCCTCGGCTGAACTCCTGGGTCAGCCAGGGCATACTGGCGGCCACTGTAGGGCTGACCACCGTAGTCTACGGCTTGCTCATGTGGCTTCCCCGGGGCTAGAGCCGTACCCTGGCCAAAAGCCGGCCAGCCCACGGAAATCTTGAAAGTGTCCCACAGCCCTCAATGGGGGCGATTTTAGCGATGGTTTTGGCAGGCGAGTGCGATCGCGCCTGCCCGACGAAATTATTTAAATCCAAAGCTGGCGCTGAAGAGCATTCAGCGAACTCCGCCAGAATGTTGCAGAATGTAAAGGAATGGGTTTATAGCCAAAATTTAGCCATGACTTCAGTTGCGATCGCGCCTCAATCAGCAGAGTCTACCGCCCCGCTCCCCGCTGGTGGCCCCGACCCACATCGGTTTGACTGGGCTGAAGCCTGGTACCCCATTGCCTACCTCGACGATCTAGACCCGACCCAGCTCACCCGCTTCACCCTGCTCGATCGGGGTCTGGTGATCTGGTGGGATCGCAACGACTCGGCCTGGCGCGTATTTGAAGACAAGTGTCCCCACCGCTTGGCCCCGCTCTCTGAGGGGCGGGTCAACGAGGCCGGCAAGCTAGAGTGCCCCTACCACGGCTGGGCCTTTGCTGGCGACGGCACCTGCACCCACATTCCCCAGCAGCCCGCCCAGGGTGATGGCAACCTATCCTTACGGGCCTGTGCCACGGCGCTGCCCACGGCCATGCGGCAAGGGCTGCTGTTTGTCTACCCCGGCAGGGCCGAAAATGCTTCCCAGGTCGAGGTGCCCATCATCGCCCCAATCGCAGACGAGCCCGATGGCTGGGTAATGCTCAACACCTTTCGTGACCTGCCCTACGACGCCCTGACCCTGCTCGAAAACGTGCTCGACGCCAGCCATATTCCCTACACCCACCACAAAACTGTGGGCAAGCGGGAAAACGCCGCCCCCATGGAAATGGAGGTTTTGGCCGCCGACAAGCAGGGCTTTCGCGGGCTCTGGCCCGAAGGCCCCCGCAAGGGCAAGCTGGGCACCCAGCACACTACCTTTATTGCCCCAGCCCTGATGTACCACGACTTGACCTCCCAGCAGTTTGGTCGCACCATGACCGTGGTCTATGCCACCCCCATGGCCAAGGGCGAGTGCCGTCTGTTTGCCCGTTTCCCCTTCAAGTTTTCGTCCAAGCTGCCCGCTACGGTCATTGGCCTGACCCCCCGTTGGTTCAGCCATATCGGCAATAACGCCGTGCTCGAAGATGACCAAATCTTTCTGCATATTCAAGAGCGGCAGCTGGAAAAGGCAAACCAGTCCTATGCTCAGGCCTGTTACCTGCCGACCCAGGCCGATCGCTACGTGCTGGCCTTTCGCAACTGGGTCAGCGACTATGCCGCCGACCCCTTTCCCGGCCAGGTTCTAGGTCGCGAATGGACCCAGGCAGCCTTGCTCGATCGCTATCACTCTCACACCCAGCACTGCCAGAGCTGCCGCACTGCCCTGAGCCGCCTGCAAACCCTGCGCTGGGCCCTGTTGATGGTCAGTGCGGTGGGTTGGTCGCTGGTGCCGATCGCGGTCGCCACTGGCCGCCTGGCTGGGGTTGCCGCTGTGCTGCTATCGCTGGTGCCCCTGGGCACCGCCCTCGCCTGGGTCGGGCTGGACATCTTAGAACGACGATTTTATCGAGGCCGCGCCGTGCCGCCCCGCAATCGGCCCGAGCGGCGATCGCGATCCTAGGGGGAGAACGCTCCTGCGATCAATCTGCGGGAATGACCCGCACTGTGCCTACCAGCTCAATACCTATGGGGGTCACCGCCAGGGTTCGAATATCGACCTCTGGCCCCAGATCAAAGGCAATTTCTTCTAGGGCGATGGGGGCGGCTGCGGTTCCTGTCGTCGGCACCAGTACTGCCGCAGGCTGCTGCAAACAGAGCCAGCGCCCCGCCTTCATCACCAGCCCTGTCGTCAGCTCCAGACTGTCTGCCCCGGGGGATACATTGGCCCAGCGCAGCGTCAGGCGTTCGGTGCCGAGCACACTCTCAACCTGGGGCACAGCCTCGCCCTGCCCGAGCCATTGCTCCAGCGGCAAGGGCTCTGCGGCTGCGGCAACGAGCTGCTTGAGCACATCCTGCAACCCCTGACCGAGCAGGGGCGATCGCAGCGAAGCCGACAAATCGGCAGCCAGCATCGTCACCTGCCCCGACACCGGAAACGGCTGCAACAGCCGCAGCGGCTTACCCCGCAGCACCTGGGGCAGATTGACGCGAATATCCACCGCATTGACCTGGGCCGTACTCACGTGCAGCCCCTGATATACCGCCTGACGGGCCGCCAGGTTAACCCCCGGCAGGTAGCCAGCCAAAATTTGCCGATCTTTGCCGTCAATGGCAAACTCCAGGCCTTCAATATGGTCGAGCTGACTCTGTAGCCACAGGCGAATTGCAGGCGGCAGCAGCCGACTGATCAGACGACTGCCACCTGCCCTGGGGGCATCAGAGTCGGAAGGGGGCGCTGGGGGGGGCGTCATCGGCAAACAGGCCTAACCATATCGGGACAGCAGGGGGCAACCTCCCGCAAAAGGCACCCCTCCAAACTCTAGCAGGGAGGTGTTGCTCAGCTGAGCAACACTGGGGATTGCGATCGCCTGTACTACCCACTGCGATCGCAATTGTTAAAATTCCCTGACGCAATAATACACACGGGGATCATTTTGTCATGTTTTCCTGACAAAATGATCCCCGAACCCCCGTTCCCTCGCTAATGGAGTCAGAAAAGCCTTGCCGGGGGCTTGATCCCGGGCATTGTTTTTGTCATATTACGAGTCAGCAGTTGATCCCCAAACCTTCTAAAACGTCAGGTCTTGATTCTTGCTTAGCAGCCAAGTCTGCTGGTGGGGATCACTGACAGCTTGACGAGGTCAGGCTGTTGACTGCCGAGTTTTCATGATTGATTCAGGGTTGTCTGTCCTGTCCGCTGTCGTAACTGGTCTTTATTGAGGAGAGTGCTCTATGTCATCGCCCCGTCCGCCCTTAGAAGAAATGACCCTGCGACAGTTACGCAAGGTGGCTAGCGAGTATGAGGTGTCGCGCTACAGCCGCATGCGCAAAACCGAGCTAATTGAGGCGATTCAAGCGATTGATGCCAAACGCAGGGGTGCCCTGGGCAATATACCCAGCGTTCCCGCAGCGGCACCCGTCATGGTGGGTGCCGCTGCGGAGACTGGCGCTGCCGCCCCATTGCCCCCGGTCGAAGTCCTGGCCTCGGTCGATGAAGGCCTGGCCGATTTGCCCAGTGGCTATGGCGACAGCCGCATCGTACTCATGCCTCGCGACCCCCAATGGGCCTACGCCTACTGGGATATCCCCCACACCCATAAAGAAGAACTACGGCGGCAAGGGGGCTCGCGACTAGCTCTGCGCTTTTATGACGTTACCGATATTGACGTCACCTCCCAGTCTCCCCACAGCCTGCAGCAGTACGAGTGCGATGAAATGGCTCGCGAATGGTATTTGCCGATTCCGGTCAGCGATCGCGACTACATAGCCGAGATCGGCTACCTCTGTAATGACGGTCGCTGGCTGGTGCTAGCGCGATCGCTGCCGGTTCACATCCCCCCGGTCTATCCTTCCGACTGGGTTGAAGATCACTTCATCACCGTCGATTGGCAAGCCGACCTGCGCGGTCAGACCCTAATGACCCTGAAGCACCCCAGCCAGCGTGCTGCCGAGAGTGCCAACGCCATCTACGACAGTGTCTTCGCCATGACCCAGTCAGCCGAAGCCCAGCGAGTAGCCGGGTCGCTGTTTGGCTCGATGCCGCATGTACCGGCCTCGATGGCTCCCGAACAAGCCGTCAGCTCCTACGTATTTCCATCGGGGGCTGGGCTATGGGCTGTTCCTGGGGCAGGCATCCCAACCACGTCAGGGATTGGCCTGAATGTGTCGGGGCTGACCATGTCGGGGGCGGGCTTCTCGGCCTCGGCACCGCCGATTCGCCCCCGCAAGTTTTGGCTGGTGGCAGATGCCGAGCTGATTGTTTACGGAGCCACCGAGCCCGATGCGACTGTCACCATTGGTGGTCAGCCGATCAAGCTCAACTCCGACGGCACCTTCCGGTTCCAGATGTCGTTCCAGGATGGCAACATCGACTACCCAATTATGGCGGTGGCGGCCGATGGCGAACAAACCCGCGCCATCCACATGACCTTTGACCGGGCCACTCCCTCGCGTCGCACCAACACCAAGGAAGAAGCGACGCTGGAGTGGCTACCCTAGGTGGACCCCTTTGCTTAACGGCAGAATCACCAGCTGGGAGTGCCCTCATGGGTACTCCTTTTTTTTAGAAATTAGGGCAAGTCCCCGCATAGAATGAGTTGTTAGCGCCCCTAAGGAAACGCCTAAACCGTGAAATTATCCCTATTCCACACCCCCGAAGAAGTTCCCGACCAGGGTGCGCCCGACTGCGCCATCGCCATTGACGTCCTGCGAGCGACGTCAACCATGGCGGCAGCCCTGGCGGCTGGAGCCGAGGCCATCCAGGTCTTTAGCGATATTGACAGTCTGCTCGCCGTCAGTGAAGCCTGGCCCAGCGACCAGCGGCTGCGGGCCGGGGAGCGGGGCGGCGGCAAAGTTGAGGGCTGTGACCTGGGCAACTCGCCCCTCGATCATTCTGCCGAGCGATCGGGCGGCAAGCGGTTGTTTATGAGCACCACCAATGGCACCCGCTGTCTCAAGCGCATTGAGCATGCCCCCACGGTGATTACCGCTGCGCTGACCACGCGGCAGGCCGTAGTCAATTTTTTGCTCAATCAAAATCCTGATACGGTGTGGCTGGTGGGCTCGGGCTGGGAAGGCACCTATTCCCTAGAAGACACCGTCTGCGCTGGGGCTGTCATCCACGGGGTGATTGCCGCTACCGGGCAGACATTTAAAGAACTGGTGGGTAACGATGCGGCGATCGCAGCGGTTAGCCTCTACCTGCAATGGCAAGACCAGCTGATCGATCTGATGCACTACGCCAGCCATGGCCAGCGACTGCTGCGCCTCGACAACGAAGCCGACCTCAAATACTGTGCCCAAATCGATGTCCTTGACGTGGTACCTCGCCAACGAGAGCTAGGGGTGCTGGGCCTGTAGCTTCTGGCTGAACAGCTTAATTTTGGCTTTAATTTTGGGTTCAGACAGTCTCAGCCCCACCTCAGAATAGTCACCTATGCTGTATGCAAACTGACGTAATTCATCCCCTACGTTTACCCCAGGGCAAGGAGACTACTATGGCCGTTGACTACGATTTGGTCGTGATTGGGGGGGGGTCGGCGGGGCTAGTGGCCGCCAGCGCCGGCGCCCAACTCAACGCTAAAGTGGCCCTGGTCGAAAAAGAAGACCGCCTCGGGGGCGACTGTCTACACTACGGCTGTGTACCCAGCAAATCCTTGATTCACGCATCGCGGGTCGCCCACGATGTCGCCCGAGGGCCAGCGTTTGGTATTCATACCCAGCTCAAAAAAATCGATCTCCAGGCGGCCCTGGGCCACGTGCATCGGGTGATCGACACCATTCAGGTGCATGACTCCACCGAGCGGTTTGAGTCGCTGGGGGTTGAGGTGATCTACGGCCAAGGTGAGTTCACCGACGATCGCACCTTTACGGTCAACGGTCGAGCGCTCAAGGCCCGCAGCTATATCATTGCCACCGGGTCGCGCCCCGCCCGCATCCCCATCGACGGGCTTGAGGCAGCGGGGTATATTACCAACCTGACGGTGTTTGCGCTCCAGCAGCAGCCAAAATCACTGGCGGTAATTGGCTCTGGCCCCATTGGCTGCGAGCTAGGCCAGGCCTTTGCGCGGCTGGGTACCGAGGTCACCATTATCGGCAGCAGCGACCATATTTTGCCCAAGGAAGAACCTGAGGCCGCCGCCGTCGTCCAAGCGCAAATGGAACAGGATGGCGTCCGCATTCTCAACGGCACGCGGGCGCAGCGGGTGGAGGTAATTGACGGTAAAAAGCACGTACACACCTCAAATGGCACCGTGGTCGTGGAAGAAATTTTGCTGGCGGCCGGTCGCGTACCCAATGTCGATACGCTTCATCTAGAAGCGGCTGGGGTAGCGGTGGGGAAGGCGGGTATTACTGTCAACTCCAAGCTGCAAACCACTAACTCACGCATCTACGCCGCCGGGGATGTGATTGGCGGCTACCAATTTACCCACGTGGCTGGCTACGAGGGGGCGGTGGCCCTGCAAAATGCCCTGATCTTTCCCACTAAATCGGCTAATTACAGCGTTATTCCCTGGGCAACCTTTACCGATCCTGAGCTGGCCCGGGTGGGCCTAACCGAGGCTCAGGCGCGGCAGCGCTATAGTGATGTGTACATTCTCAAACAAGATTTTGCTGGAGTCGATCGCGCCCTGGCTGAAGCAGCGGGCTATGGCTTTGGCAAAATTATCACCCGCAGCAATGGCGAGATTCTGGGCGCACACCTGGTTGGGCCCCATGCCGGAGAGCTGATTCATGAAATTGTGCTGGCCATGAGCAACCACCTCAAGGTCGATGCCCTGAAGAATATGATTCACATCTACCCCACCCTGGCGGAGGTCAACAGCAAGGCAGCCTTGCAGCTAACCAAGCAAAAGTACGCCAAAAACCAGCTCCTGCAAGATGGTCTGACCCGCGTATTTGGGGTGCTGCGATCGCTGGGATAAACGCCAGGCGATCGTGCAGCCTGCCAAGCTTAAGAGGAAAAATTTCAACCCTTTGGCAGCTAGCGCCACCAGCCAACTGCGGGGCTGCTGTTGGCTCATGACGATGCTCTCCGTTCGGGCAGGGGCTTAACCAGGAGCGTCAGCCCGTCTCGACCGACGACTTCGACCGGGTCGCCGGGTTGCAACTCGCTAGGCGTCGCGGTTTGGGAGAGGCGGGCGGGCCAGTAGGTCGCCTGGAAATAAACCCGTCCAGGGTGTTGGGTGGTCACCAAACGGTTAACGGTGCCTCGGCCTTGGCAGGTTGAGAAGTCATGATCGGGAAAAGGGGTTGAGCGGTTCATGGGATGTCTCTGCAAATGAGGTGGATAGGCTTACTATGCAGGCGCATTCCGCTTGATTCGAGGGATCTTCGGCGACTTAAGTGAAAGTTGGCAGAATTTTTGGCGCAATCCTCCCCAGCCCACTGCAAGCAAGTGTTGCAGGCCAAAATCAGGCTTCGGAAAGATCGCCTACTATCGGAGAAGTTGTCGAAAAGTTTCCTTTAAGTTCCCGATTTGCTGACGCCGTCATCTACCCCCCACCCAAACCCATGAGCCGATCTCCTAAGCGCTATCGAGGTGTTGTACTGACCCAGCCGGGGGTTGATCGGCTCGAAGCGGCGATCGCAACGGCCCAAGACGAGGAAAAATACGGCAAGCGCTTCACCCAGGCGGAACTTGCAGAACGGACTGACCTCAGCATCAAGACCATCCAGAAGATTCGTCAGCGCACGGCACCTGTGGATGAAACCTCGGTGCGAACTTTGTTTGAGACGTTTGGGCTAGAACTGGAAACCGCCGACTATGGCCTGCCGGAATTGTCCACACAGGTAGAGGAGCATGACTCAGCTCCTCATGAAAGGCGCTCAACGCCCAAAATCGACTGGGGCGAAAAGCCCGATACGGCAATTTTCTTTGGCCGTACCGAGGAGTTAGCGACGCTCAGCCAGTGGGTAATGGCGGAGCAGTGCCGAGTAGTGACATTGCTGGGCATGGGTGGCATTGGCAAAACCTCGCTGGCGGCAAAGCTGGCGGATCAGATCTACGACCAGTTTGACTATGTGATTTGGCGCAGCCTACGGGAAGCGCCGCCGCTGGATGAGATTTTGGTGCGGCTGATTCAGTTTCTTTCAGATCAGCAGGAGACGGAAATCAATCTGCCCACACGCTTGGGAGAGCGGATCATTCGCCTGCTGCACTATCTGCGGGAGCACCGCTGCCTGCTGGTGCTAGATAACCTGGAATCGATCTTGCAGGCAGAATCGACCGGGCAGTTTCGCGATGGCTATGAGGGCTATGGGGAACTGATTCACCGCATTGGGGAAGCCGAGCATCGCAGTTGCCTGCTGTTGACCAGTCGAGAATGCCCCCGCGACCTGGCTCCCATGGCGGGCGATCGCTTCCCGGTACGCCTCTGGTCGGTAACGGGCATTGACGCCGAAGCCGGACGTAAAATTTTGAAGGCGAAGGGTCTGGAGTTAGATGAGGCCGATACCCAAGGCCAGGAGCTAGTTCAACGCTACAGCGGCAATCCCCAGGCGCTGCATCTGGTGGCCACGGCGATTCAGCGAGAGTTTTTGGGGGATGTGGATGACTTTTTGGAAGAGGAAGGGGCCGCGGTTGAGGATGTGCGCAGCCTGCTCGATCAGCACATGACTCGCCTTGCCCCCTTGGAGCGCTCCATCTTGTTCTGGCTGGCGATCAACCGCGAACCCGTGGGCCTGGATGAGTTGATGGAAGATTTGCTGCCACCTGTGACAAAGCGGGAGGTGCGGAGTGCATTGCGGGGGCTGAGCGATCGTTATCTGATAGAGACGGTAGGCAAACAGTTCACCCTGCAAAACGTGATCATGGAATTTGCGACAGATCGCTTTGTCGAAAGGATTGGAAAAGAGCTTAAGAGTCAGCAATTTGACCTGTTTCATACTCATGCTTTGATTAAAGCTACCTCCAAAGATTACGCGAGAGAAACACAGACTCGACTGATTCTAATCCCTATTGTATCTCCGATTGATAATTTAGAGACACGAGTCACTTTTTTATTGCCGATGATTAGGGGAAATGTTTATTTCCGCTCCGGCTATGCTGCCGGAAATCTGTTAAACATTCTCTGTCAATCTCAATTTGAAGTCTGTTCTTTCGATTTTTCACAACTTACACTTAGGCAGGTATATTTGAAGATAATACTTCTCAATGCACTTAATCTAACCAGCACTATATTTGTCAAGCCAGCACTCATCTATTCATTCTGGCGAGTCTGGTCAGTTGCATTCAGTCCTGATGGACAGTGGCTAGCCATGAGTAGCAGTGATGCCACCATTAGACTATGGGATATCCAGCAGCAGCAATGCATTCATACTTTCTTAGGTCATTCAAGGTCGGTCAATTCAGTTGCCTTCAGTCCCGATGGGAAATTGCTTGCATCGGGTAGCCATGATGCCACTATTAAACTATGGGATGTTCAGCAGCAGCGATGTATTCACACCTTCTTCGGTCATACTAATTGGGTTAATTCAGTTGCCTTCAGTCCCGATGGGAAATTGCTTGCATCGGGTAGCCATGATGCCACTATTAAACTATGGAATGTGGCTCTTCCGGATCCAGGGTGGTAATTGTATAATGAGTTACGTTTAGGGGGATTGACATCATGGACTTTCACCTAGATACGCTGCTTAATTTTCCTAATGCAACCGTCGAGCAGTGCATTCAGGAGGCCGGAGAGATATTTCTGACATTGCGATTACTTAACGATGCAGCGGATTGCCCCAATTGTGGGCAATTGACTGAAGAACTGCATCAAAGTCGGCCCGTATTATTGCGCGATTTATCCATTTTTGGTCAAGCCACTCACTTAAAGATTCCGCGACGACAGTTTTATTGCCGTGCTTGTCAACGGTACTTTACGGAATCCCTGCCGTATGTAGACAAAGGGCGACAGTACACTTGTCGATACGAAGAGTATATCTATCAGCAAGTACAATTGACGACCATTGAGCAGGTTAGTCGTATGGAAGGCTTAACCTATGACCGTGTTGAAGGTATTTTTAATCATCAATACGAATTCAAAAAAAAGAGAGTTGGGCTGGAGCGAAACGAATCGCAATTGATGAAGTCAGTCACCGGAAAGGACAGCGGAACTT
>NZ_JADEWX010000028.1 GCF_015207395.1 Nodosilinea sp. LEGE 07088 | reverse complement strand
GCTGGGGAGGGAGCAGGTTGTGAGGGGACGGGTGCTGCTGGCGCCGCAGACTTATGCCCAGGACTGCCAATGGTAAACGAAACGGGCTTCCGTGGTGTGGGCTCTTCGCTGGGGCCAATAGTCGAGGGGGCTACCGGAGGCAACTCAACGGAGTCTAAAAAATTATCCATAGGGGATGGAAGACAGATAAGCCAGACGGACGAAGACGATACAAAACCCGATTTCAGGAATGCTTGCTTGGGCAGTGGGGGGCTACAAAGTAAGAATCTCCCCTGCATGCTTCAATTTATACCTGAATCATTGGAATTCAGACCAATAAATACTGTTGAATTGCCCAAAATTAAGGGTAAACAGCCCTTTGGGGCAGTGAATCTGAATGACCAGGCCGACGAGGCGGTCGGAGACGCCCATACCCGTATGACCCAGCAGGGGCAAGACCTGGTCGAAGAACTGGAGTTTGTGCGCATCAACTAAAGCGCTTCGGGCCTGGGCTCACCCGCCAATCTGCGACATGGTACGGCCATAGGCTCCAGTGGTGCCCGACTCGCGCATCTTGTAATTAATATCGGGCTTGGCGGCCAGCAATTCAGCTACCTGGCGCTTGAGTTCGGCGGTCGGGACTCCCTGACGGAGGGAGGTGCCGAGATCAATTTGCCCGGTTTCGTTGAGCAGGCAGGGGCGCAGCCAGCCGTCCGCTGACAGGCGCATACGGTTGCAGCGATCGCAAAAGCACTCCGACATCTGGCTAATGAACCCCACCGTGCCCTTCGCCCCAGGGATTTGGAACACATCCGCTGGGCCATTGCCGAGCACATCGCCCTCGGTCAGCCCCCAGCGCTGGCGAATGCGATCGCGCAGCGTCTCCGAATCGACCCAGCCCTTTTGCTCAAACAGGCTGTCGTTGCCGATCGGCATGAACTCAATAAAGCGTACGTGCCACTCTCGCTCCAGAGTCAGGGCAGCCAGATCCAGCACCTCGTGATCGTTGACGCCAGGGATCACCACCACGTTCAGCTTCAACGGCGAAAACCCCACCCGATGCGCCGCCTGAATGCCCTTCCAGACCTGGGGCCAGCGCGACTTGCCCCGCCCGCCCACAATTTGATCAAAAATCGCCGGATCTAACGAATCCAGACTGATATTAATGCGCCGCAACCCCGCATTCCATAGATCCTGTGCCATGCCGCTGAGCAAAAAAGCGTTGGTGGTGAGCGCTAAATCTTGGGTGCCGGGCAGGTTAGCAATGTCGCGCACAATATCGATTACCCCAGGGCGCACCAGGGGCTCGCCCCCGGTCAGGCGAAAGTTTGAGAACCCCAGGGGCATAAACACCTCCTGCAACAGCTGCCGCAGCTCTGCCTGGGTCAGCCATTGCTGCTGGGGCAGATACTGCAAGTCGGCCCCCTCGGGCATGCAGTACTGGCACTGAAAGTTGCAGCGATCGACCAGGCTTATGCGGAGGTAGTCAATGGCAGGCATAGGCGCGGGGGCAAAAACAACAGGTACGTTCTCCCGATTATGGCACCCCCACCCAAATCCATCGGTTCCTCTGCTTAAGCTAACGGCGTCCGCCTACTCACGCTGGATTGGGCTTACCCGGCCGACAATGTCGATTGGGTTTTTCAGGGTGGGTTTTTCAGGGTGAGTTTCGCAGGGTGGGTTTCGCAGGGTTTGCTTCTGATGTCAAACTCAGCTGTCAAACTCAGCTAGATTTTAGGTTTGTCCGTCATTATCTCAGCCCATAGGGAGAACCAATCTATGGCTCGACCGTTTCTCAAAGGTTTGCTTTTAGGCGTAGTAGTGACTGCTCTGGTTGGTTTTAGCTTGGCGAAAGCCTTACATCAGCCTGCCTACGTTGATTTGTCTGGGCTAGTTTTAGTAGATAGCGCCAGCCACCCCGACAGCCGCCTGAACAACCGGATTTTTTTGGTGGAGGCTGCGCTCCCAGAGCCCGTTTACATTAACTCAAAGACTATTGACACCAACACTCTGTACAAGTTGGTGGATCAATCTGTCCAATTTCGAGGTGAGCTTAAACGCCTGACGCTGTCTACGGGCGAGTCCATACTTGAAATAGATGTGAGGGCAGTAAGCCAGGCTACTACCATTAGGTAGATCCATCTTTAGGTGACCTTGGGCTAACGTTTAGATAGCCCGTGCCCGAATGTTGTGATTTAATTCGCCGCTATGGTAACCGCTCTCTCATCTGCCCATACGATCGCCGACTGGCTTGGCCCTGAGGCTGAGTCAATGCTCACCTACGAGGCCAAGGTGTCGAAGTCGATGCTGCACCTGCCGGGGCCCGATTGGGTCGATCGCAGTTTTGCCCAGAGCGATCGCAGCCCCCAGGTGTTGCGCAGCCTGCAGCAGCTCTACGGCACGGGCCGCTTGGCCAACACCGGCTATCTGTCGATTTTGCCGGTGGATCAGGGCATTGAGCACTCCGCTGGGGCCTCTTTTGCGCCCAACCCGATCTACTTTGACCCCCAGAATATCGTCGAGCTGGCGATCGCAGGCGGCTGCAACGCCGTAGCCACCACTCTTGGGGTACTGGGCAGCGTATCCCGCCGCTATGCCCACAAGATTCCTTTCATTCTCAAGCTCAACCACAACGAGTTGCTCACCGCTCCCAACCGCTTCGATCAGGTCATGTTCGCCGATGTCGAGCAGGCCTGGAACCTGGGGGCCGTGGCTGTTGGAGCCACTGTCTACTTCGGCTCTGAGGAATCGACCCGGCAAATTCAGGAGGTCAGCGCCGCTTTCCAGCAGGCCCATGAATTGGGCATGGCCACTATCCTCTGGTGCTACCTGCGCAATAGCGCCTTCAAGCAAGACCAAGACTATCACCTGGCCGCTGACCTCACCGGTCAGGCCAACCATCTGGGCGTCACCATTGAGGCCGATATCATCAAGCAAAAATTGCCGGAGTGCAACAACGGCTACGGGGCCGTAGCGCAGGCGATTGGCAGTTCCTACGGTAAAACCCATAGCCGAGTCTATAGCGACCTCACTACCGATCACCCCATCGATCTCACCCGCTACCAGGTGCTCAACTGCTATGCCGTGCGCATGGGGCTGATCAACTCTGGTGGCGGCTCCGGCGATAACGATTTTGCCGATGCCGTGCGCACCGCCGTCATCAACAAGCGGGCTGGGGGGATGGGCCTAATTTCTGGGCGCAAAACCTTCCAGCGCGATTTCAAAGACGGCGTGAAGCTGTTTCACCTGATTCAGGATGTGTACCTGTCTGATGTCGTTACCATCGCCTGAGGCGGGGCCGGGGAGCTAGCCCGCACGGCGCGAAACATGCCAAACCGACACAGCCCGGTACCAAAGGCCAGCCGCATTAGCAGCAGGGTCGGCACCTCCCGCACCGACTTCACAATTCCCGCTGGCCCAAAGCGCACCATGCCCTGGGGCCGGATCACCCCCTGCCAGATCGAGTCCAGCCAGGAGGGCAGCGTCTCCTTCGACCAGTCGGCGGTGACCACCTGGCCTGCCACCAGTCCGGTGGCCTCTAGCTGTTCGGCGAAGCCTTCAATGCTGGCAAAGGCCGGGTGCGACCACTGGTCGAGCAGCTGACGCATCACCGGCTTTTCCCAAGCATTTAGAGGAATTTTGCGATCATCGCGTTGGTTCCAGTCAGCCACGACCAAAATACCCCCTGGTTTCAGCACCCGCAGTAATTCGCGGGCAAAGACAGCCTTATCTGGCATATGGGGGCCAGCTTCCACCGACCAGACCACATCAAAGCTGGCATCGGGAAACGACAGTGCCATGGCATCATCTACCTGGAAGCGGGCCGAAACCTCCGGGGGAGTGAGCTGTTGGGCACGGTGTACCTGGTTGGGGCTGATGGTCACGCCAGTGACGGCGAAGTTATAGGTTTGGGCCAAAATGCGGCTGCTGCCGCCGATGCCACAGCCTACATCGAGCAGGGTAGTGCCGACAGGAAGACAAGCTAGGCCGCCCCAACGCACCATTTCATGGACAAAGTCGGCCTTGGCGGTGAGAAAGTCTTTGCGCCGAGGGGGAGCCCCATAGTGGCCCAGGTGAATGTGTTCGCCCCAGTAAAATTCGAGAATGCCGTCCTCGGTCCACTGGTCATAGGAATTAGCGACGGAGTGAGAAGATTCATAGCGGCGAGGGGTCAGCAAGTAAACTACGGTGCCTACGCCTAATAGCGCCAGCAGCACCCCAAAAATATTTAGGAGGGTCATTTGTGAAAAAAGACCGTAATGTAACGGTTTGTATCGTCATCTGTCACTGTATTGTGACAAGCTGGAGCCTCCCGAGCAACCCAAAGGGCTTACCTGTAGCCGTAACCGCAATGATTAGGGCTTTATCTGAGTCAATTCTTGACCGTCCTCGCCGTGGAAACGGGAATTTATTTGAGAGTTGAGAGCCATGACTTGCCAGTGGATACCCGCCTAAGGGGAATGACGGCGCTGTCTTGCCCCCATCTGAGTGGCTGTGGTCACACCACCGATCGAGGCACTGTAGGCCTAAATTTTCCGCCAATAAAAACCCCCGACCGTGGCCGGGGGAAACCCCATCAGGAGACGCCTATCCGACGTTCAATTCAAGAACTAAGCCGCCCTTTAAGCGCATGTAACTAGACTATCGGACTCGTGGACAAATGGGGAATCTGGCCACCGTAATTTCACGCAAACTACACGGCTACCTTCAAGAAATACTCACAAAATCTGGGTGCTATCGATAGGGCCGGAGTTTGGGGCGTCTGGTTGACCCTAGGCCACCGCCTCAACTGCAGCCAAAAACTCAGGGTGATACAACTAAAGCAGTGGTTTAGGAGGTATCTAATGCCGTTTTCTGCCCCGCTAACAGGCGCGATCGCAACCATGCTCGGGCTGGCGATCGGGCTTTGTCTATGGATTGGCGGTGCGGCGGCGGCCGAGTATCCGCCACCCTTGTCGTTTAGCAATGCTGAGCTGAAAGGCAGAGATTTTTCGGGTCAGGAACTCCGGGCGGCAGAATTTTCTAACGCCAATTTGGAACTCACCAACTTTAGCGAGGCTGATGTCAGAGGAGCGATATTCAGCGGGTCGGTGGCGACCGACGCTAACTTCCACGGGGCTGACTTTACCACCGGCATGCTTGACTCGGTGAGTTTTACCCGCAGCGACTTGGGAGATGCGGTGCTAGTCGATACTATTTTGCTGCGAACCACCTTTGAGGACGCCACGATTGCCGGGGCAGACTTTTCAGGCGCAATTTTGGACGGGGCTCAGGTTCGTCAACTCTGTTTGCGGGCAGCGGGGATCAATCCTAAAACCGGGGTGGCGACCTGCGAGTCGTTGGGCTGCCGTTAGGTCACGACTACTTTGAGCGATCGCTGAGTACCAGCGCCGCGATCGCCACCAGAAACCCCACATAGCCTGCTACAAACAGCCACTCCTGCCAAGTGCCTGCCACCATGCCCTTACTCCTCTCCTGCTGCTGTAGGCTGGTCGATCCAAGACATGAGCCACCGCTCCATTGCCGTTGGTAGCGCACAGCGGTGGCGACCAGTGGTCTCGATGCAGACGTGGCGGGTGATGGCTTGGGCTGCCAGTATTTCTCCTAACATCACCTGATAGTGAATCTCAAAGGTGCTGTCGTTGAGCCGAGTGGGGTTGAGGTGAATGGCAACGCGATCGCCACACCGCAGCGGGCGGCGGTAGTCCATGCTGGCATGGATAATTGGGTAGGCCCTGGTTTGAGCCTGGAAAATGTCTCCGATATTTAGGCCAGCCGCCGCCAGAGAAGCTTCGTAGGCGATGTGACACATGACTAGCCCGTTGGCAAAATACACCACCCCCGCCCCGTCGGTTTCGTGAAACCGTACCTGGTGCTCAAAGACAAAACCCATAGTCGCTACCCCAGCAGCGTCAGTGCCGATACGAGTAGCGACCAGTCAGCGACCTTTCCCCTAGCTAGCATTGGGCTGTGCAGGCCGAAAAGGATACTCAATCGGAGTACCGTCTTCGCTGGTCTGAGCTGCGTTAGCCCCTTTCGGGTTGAGCGCCAGCATCGGATTGTTGATAATGTCTAGTAGGTTGGCAACGCCATATTCCAGAACCTCGATCGGGTCTACCGCAACCCAGCCTTCGGCGGTGAGCTGACGCAGCTCAAAGTGTAGGTGTGGCCCCGTCGAAGTACCTGTACTACCCACTAGGCCAATCACTTCGCCCTGTTCTACCCATTCCCCGGGCCGGACTGCGACCTGAGATAGATGGGCGTAGCGCGACTCCAGATCGTTGTTATCGTGGCGCAGAATGACTGTCAGACCGTACCCACCCAAAACATCAGACACGGTTACCCGGCCAGCCCGAGTCGCTAAGACCGGAGTACCCATGGGTGCCGCAAGGTCAGAGCCCGAGTGAAACCGCCAACTCTGGTGAATGGGGTGCATGCGCCAGCCAAACAGCGACGAAATCGAGGCGGGTACCGACAGCGGAAAAACGTACTCTTGGCTACCTCGCCGCAGCACGTTTAGCGGGCGCAGCTTTTCGTTGAGGGCTTCGCGGCTGACAATGGTAGTGCCGCCCAGCCGTACTCCCTGGGAACCAACAGCGATTGGCCCTACCTGAATTTCACCCTGATCTCCCCTAGCTGAACGGCTTCCGGGGTTAGCTGAGGCCGTTGGCGAACAGGAAGAATGGGGATCAGATTGGCCCGATGCCAACGTAATTTGGCAACCGGTGGAGCGTTCTGAAAATACAACACTGGGCGTGTTGGCTGCTGGGGTTTGGGTCGCCCCCAAACTGTAGTCGGTGGAATCAATGAAAACGCTGTTGTAGCCTGCGGGCACCGACTCATCGGCGGCAATATCAGCGGGCACCACTGGGTTCGCATCAACCTGTGCTGCTGCCGGGGGCGTTGCTGTGGGCGATGGCTCGAATTCTAAGGTCTCAGATGAAGCTTCTGGCGAGCGTTCTGCCATAGATGCCACGGCTGGCTTGAGCAAGCTTTCAGCCATGGTGGGGGCCGTGCTGGGGGCTGGTAATGTAACCGTAATAGCCGCGGGAGGCGGCGGGGGAACCGGAGAGAACATCGGCTGGCTCGCTGGAGGAGACGTCACATTGGCTGACACAGAGGGGCGCTGCGGTGAAAACTCAGGGCGCGCCACCGATGAGGTTGGAACACTGAGCGTGACCGCAGGGCCAGAGATATGGGTGCTGTTGATGGCTGGAGCCAGATCTTCTGCCGAGGTCTCGACCGCGTCACCTTGGTTAGAGGGTGCTACGGTTACAGGCTCTGCAGTTTCAGCAACGGCCTCACCACTTAAGGCTAGGCCTATGCCAAGGCCTAACATCAGCTTTAACATGGCCAGCGCTGCATAAATCTCGGGAGATTTAGCGGCTGGAATCATCTCTAAGCTATCTTTTTTAGTCATAGTCAGCCGTTACGCATTGTAGCCCAAAGTTACTTTGCCTGGTTGAATCTCTAGTGTTTCAACCACCGGGGAATGGTTGTGGGTTTGTGCTACTTGCACTTGCAGGTTACCCGATGGAGCAACCCCAATTACCTCTGCAGGTTCTCCTTCTAGGGTTATGACCTGACCTAGATTGGCCAGGCGAGCCTGGTAGGCATCGAGAAATGCCTCATCTCCCTGGTTTTGCCAGTGAAGATAGCCCTGCATGAGGCCATAGAGTGCGATCGCAGCTAATCCCTCCAAGGTCTTCAGGGCGGGTGCAGCGGTTTCCGGTTGAATTAGCTGCTGAATTGAAATCCCGGTGGGGGGCACTGGGTTAAAGCCATTGAGTCCCAGGCCAATCACGACATCCTGCACCATGCCGCCGTCGATCCGGGTTTCGGCTAGTACGCCACCCAATTTTTTGCCCTCTATCACCAGGTCATTGGGCCACTTCACCTGCACCGGCAGGCTGAGATTAGCCAAGCTGGTGGCGACTCCCCAGGCGCTAGCCAGCGTCAGGTAATGGCTGCGGTCGGCCGGTAATTCAGGCTTGATCCCCAGCGATAGATACAAGCCGCCTGCTGGCGATTGCCATTGCCGCCCCCACTGCCCTCGACCCAACCGCTGAGTAGTGGCCACTAGCGCTGTACCAGACGGGGCACCTGCCGCCATCATCTCCGCTAGTACCTGGTTGGTAGAGTCAGCCTGATCGACCCAGTGGAGGTGAAACCGAGGTCGCAGTGCCCGATAGGTGGGCATGATGCCGAGGGTTTCAGGGGGTTGTAGGAGGGCCTGGCGCAATCGTTTTAGGTTCACCCGATAATTACCAGCAGAATTTTGTATAAGACGTATCAATAAAGCATTAAGCCTGAAAACTACGCTATCACCTCAAGGAATGGCCGTAGAAAGCCGGGCCCGACTCCAAATAGAACTTGATAAAGTTGCAGGGTATCTTAATGCCTTCTCTATAGGGCTGCGCCCACTATTTTCCCAGGGCTCACCTTGAGGCCCTAGGGACTGGGCAGAGACGGTAGCATCGTAGTGGCGTTTTTAGGGGCTCCGATTGGCACCATGGCAGACTGGTATTGGCGGCCCTGGCAGGGGCAAGAATTTTTAACCTGTGGGCTGTTGCAGCCCTGGCCCCACGGCTTTTTTACCCGTCAGTTTTGGCCTCGGCTGCCGCCTGACCTGGGTGCGGCCCTGGCCGCAGATGCCACCGTACAGCGAGTCAAACAGGTGCACGGCAATCGAGTGCTGTGCCCTGCTGACCTGCCTGGGGAGAATCCGACTGGGGGGCTGGCCGAGGCCGATGGATTGATTAGCGATCGCGCTCAGCAATCACTTTGGGTCTGCTCGGCTGACTGTAGCCCTGTGTTAATTGGCGATCGCGCTACGGGGCAGGTAGCGGCTATCCACGCGGGCTGGCGTGGTACGGCCCAGGCCATAGTGCCAGTGGCGGTCAGTAAACTCCAGGCCCAGGGTAGCCGTTTGGAGGATTTAGTCGTGGCCATTGGCCCAGCGATCGCCGGGTCGGTCTACCAGGTTGCGAACGAGGTGGCGGCGGCGGTGGGGCGCCCCCTAATGACCCAGGCCGCCGATAACGACGGAGCGGTTGACGACGGAGCGGTTGACGACGGAGCGGCCATAGAGGCGCTGTTTGAGCAAGACCATGCCTTCCTGCTGCCGGATGAGAACCCTGGTAAAGTACGGCTGGATGTACGGTTGGCCAACCTAGAGCAGCTCGTACAGTTAGGCCTGAGCCGCGAACAAGTGGCGGTTGCCCCCCACTGCACCTTTCAGGAACCCGATCGATTCTTTTCCTACCGCCGGACAGGAGAAAAGCAGGTGCAGTGGTCGGGCATTGTCAGCCAGGGCAGCCTTGGAATCTAGCCTAGGGTAGCCAGGTGGCCTCAATGCCGCTGAAGGGAAACACCTCTGGATCGGCAAGGGCTGGGGTGGCCGCTGGGCTATCTGCGTCAGGGGCGTTATCTGCAGCCGTCCCTAGAGGGTCTGCTGAGACTGTGGGCTGGTCTATCAGAGGTAGATGCCAGATCTTAGCTCCAGCCTCAGCCGCCGTTGAAGCTGTCTGGTCGGTCAGATCGAGCAAGAGCGATCGCCCATCGGGGGCCACGCTCATATGGATGCGCTGCTGGGGCAGGCGTAGTAAAGGGTTCACCGTGCCATTAGCCAGGGTAATAGCCAGCAATAGGGGCTGCTCGACATAGCCATCGGTGGGCAAAATATCGTCGGTGCTGGCGGCATCGACCAGCTGGCTGGCCAATACGTAGAGCACCTGCTCGGCGGGGTCAAACTGAGCCTCTAAGATCTGTCCCGTAACCTGCAAAAGCTCCTCTTCACCGCCCTGGTTGGTGACGAGAAACAGCGACTCGATAAAGCGCTTCTCAGGGTCGTCTTGATTGAAGTTGACCATCGCTGCTGCCGTGCCGTCGTCGGCTAAGTCGAGCACGCGACCGTAGTTGGGCAAAAAGTCGAGGGGCTGGCGGGGGCCACGGCTATTATTGTCACTCAAGTCAATAATGGCGGTGCCCTCGCCCTGGAGTAGCAGCAGCGACTGGCTGTCAGGGGCAATCAAAAAATCTCCCCCCGGTTCGGTCTCAATCGGTTGAGGCGCTGCGCCAGCCCTCACCAGCCAGGGGCCAAAATCAGCCGGATCTTGCTGATTTGCCCGCTGCACCACAATGATTTGTCCATCGGGGGAGAGATCAAACTTGAGATTTTGGTAAGTATTGTTGTCGAGAATCAGGTCTAGCTTGCCAGAGGTGGTGCCTGTTTGCTGGGGTAAGAACCGCCGCCAGAGAGGGGGTGGCGCTGCCAATATGTCAGCCGGTGGGCGCGGGGTAATGCCTGTGGTAACGGTGTAGATCTGCTGATTGAGCAAACTGTCATCGCGCTCAGTGTTGGTGGCAGAAAACAGCACTTTATCGCCCAGGGGATAGGGTTCAAAGGCCACCACCGAGAGATTTTTGGGGGTGAGAATGATGCGCTCCTGACTGCTGAGGTCGGCCAGCACCAGGCGGTTAGCTTCGTCGCCCTCAACGCCAATGTACAGAAAGGCGCGGGGGCGGGTCTCAAATTGGCCTTGGAAGGGTTCGAAGCGGCTGGCCTCGGCCTTGGCTTCGGCGTAGCGATCGCGCGCTGTACCCAAACTCACCGTAAACGCCTTGCCGTAGGGCAGGGGCTCGGTGAGGGTGTAGGCCATGCGCCGCCCGGCCCAGCTCACCTTACCCGGCAGCGGTGGATCGAGGGTCAAATTTTGCTCCACGCTGGCTGGGTCCATGGGGCGACTGAAGGTGAGCAAAAAGGCTCGATCTTCGGCCCCGACCTGGCGATCTTGCCAAGTAAAATTGCGCACCCGGGCGGTGGCGTGGTCGCCAGAGAGGACCAACAGACCCAGGATCAGAGTTAGCCCGACGATCACAGCGAGGGCCAAACGGTCGAGGGGTTGGGTACGAGCGGAGCGGTGATGGCGGCGACGAACCATAGTCTAGTATTCGTAGGGAGTTCGGGGTTCGGGAATTTCGGTGAGAGTGGCTGAGCCTAGGGTGATCTGGCGTTTGCCGTCGAGGGTGGCGGTCTGCACAGTCGCCCCAATCTCTAGCCAGGTGTCGGGGGCCGGGCGCGGGGTACCAGCAGGCAACTCGACGGGCAGACCCACCGGGTAGGCATCGGCAGCGCAGCAGGTGAGCACAAACCGCGAAATCATAAAATAGTTATCGGGCCAGCCGGGAATGTGGGTGACAAAGCCGCTGACTTGGGCCTTCTGGCCAGCGTAGGCGTCGGGTTCGGGGTAGACGTTGAGGGTGCGAACCCAGTCGACGATGGTGCGATCTTCGCTGTTGCCGCTGAGGGAAAATCGCTGAGGTCGCGATCGCGTCTGGCCCAGCACATCGGTAATACCCCGCTGAAAGGCGGTTTCACTGGCAAAGGGGCGGGGGGTGTAAATGAGCCCAAAAACAGCGATCGCAATCAGTAGGCCCACACTCAACTGGCGGGGCAACAGAGCGATATGTTCTTGGCTGCGGGGAGCTGGCCCCCTGCCCTGACGATAGCTCAGCCACACCTGGGCCCCGCGGACGATACCCATCGTCAGCAACAGCACGGTGGCCAGGTGGGCGAGCCACATATAGTCGGGATGCAGCAGCAAGTAAAGTTTTCCAGTGATCGTAAACCGCAGAAACATGAGCCCCCACAGCAGCAGCATAGTGGCATCGATTAGGGCTTGCCAGGGCAATGATCGCCTAGGCCTACGAGAACCGTTAGTTCTGGGGAGAGAGGTCATGGGTGCTGGTTATCGGTACATCGGTACGTCGGGGTAAATCAATGCTGTTGGTTAACCCGCTCAGCGGGGTTGGGTGACTAGCCCGCATATAGGTTCATCACCAGAGTGAGCAAAAAGGTGAGCTGAGCGGCCAGCACAAACAAGTAGAGAATGGCCCGCCCCTTAAACACCGTCAGCAGCAGGCTGATGTTTTTGAGATCGATCATGGGGCCAAAGACCAAAAACGCCAGCAGCGCCCCGCTGGTAAAGGTAGAGGCAAAGGATAGGGCAAAGAACGAATCGACTGTAGAGCAGATCGAGACCACCCAGGCTAGCGCCATCATGGCCAAGATAGACGTTACCGGCCCCTGGCCCAGCCCCAAAATTACCTCGCGGGGAATGGCCACCTGCACAAAGGCGGCGATCGCGCTGCCGATCACCAGCACTGCTCCTAGCTCGCGCAGCTCTAGCACCATGTTGTCCATCATCATCCGGAGTCGGATAGATAACGAGGGTGGGGCGGTAGCAACCTGAGCCATTACGGTTGCGGCCGGGGCACTGAGCTGGAGCACCTGCCCCTGGGACTGCATTAAGAAGGTGCCAGAGCTGAGCAGCGGCGAGACGAGGGGCTCGCCGGGCTCGGTTGCGGCTGCCGAGTCACCCATGACCCGGGTGAGACTTTCCTGCAAAAAAGGGCGCAGGTCGGCCTGGGTGCTGAAAATAATTGCAATCGTGGTGGCGATGATCAGGGTGAAGCCCACCCGCAAAAACACAATCTCGGGCTGTTCACGAAACGCAATCCAGGTGGCCCAAAACACAATGGGGTTGACCGTCGGGGCCGCTAATAAAAATCCGATCGCCACCGCTGTGGGAGCGCCCTTAGTCAACAGTCGCCGGGCGACAGGCACATTCCCGCATTCGCAGACCGGAAACATAAACCCAATCAAACTCCCGGCCAGCGCTGCCAGCACTACATTTTTGGGAATCATCCCCAGCAGCTTTTGCTCATCCACAAAGAGCAGCAGCGCGCTGGAAAATATGACCCCCAGCAGCAAAAAGGGCATTGCCTCCACCAGCAGGCTAAAAAACAGCGTAATGCCGTTGTTGAGTTGGGTCATCGAACTAGCCCTAGCGCAGGGAAATAGGCCGAGTGGGAGCATCCCCCAGGGCCGAAGCACATTTTAGCGGATCTTGATGCTGCGTGGCTGTAGTCGGGGATCGCGGCTGGATGAGGCGATCCCCTTGGGCGGGGGCGGGCTTCCCTAGACAGGGGCACCTGCCCCTAGGGCGGCCAACACCGTGTCGTGGATAGTGCCGTTGCTGACCACAACCCCCTGGTTATCGGGGAACCGGGCCGCGCTGCCAAAGTCGAGGGGTTTGCCATGCATGTCGGTAACGCGACCCCCGGCCTCTTCGACCACCAGCACGCCGGCGGCATGATCCCAGATTTTTTCGCGGTAGTTGGGCGACTTCGGGGACGGTAGTCGCAGGTAGAGCACCGCCTGGCCCGCCGCTACGGCGGCGTATTTAGCCTGGCTATCCATCCGCATGGAGGGGGCGGTAATGCCCACCGCCTGGGCGATCGCACTCTGCTGACTCTGGTCGCCATGGCCCGACTCTACGCTTTCGACAAAGCGCCAATGGTCGCGATCGTCAGCCGCAGCTACGGTCAGAGGTTGCGGCGTGCCCCCCGATAGGGGCATCATCACGGTGCCTTCACCCCGCACCGCCACCAACAGCAGCCCGGTTTCGCCACCGTCGAAACTGAGGAACGGGCACCCCAGCACCCCTACCTTGAGATCGCCATCTTCGACCAGGGCCAGGGCGATCGCATACTGATCGCCGCGCAAAAATCCCTTAGTACCGTCGATCGGGTCGAGGGTCCAGTAGCGAGGGGCGACGGTGCCAGTGCCGTGGTCGATGGATTGCAGTACGTCGCGATCGGTGGTGCCGGGCATAAGACGCTGCACCTGCTCGGTGACAGCGGCCAGCACAGGGGCTGCCTCAGGCTGCCGGAGGTCGGTAGTATCTTCTTCCCCAACGACGGCATCGGCGGGAAAAGCGGTGGCCAAAGCCTTGCAGACAATGGCCTGGGCGCCGTAGTCGGCAATGGTGACGGGGCTTTTGTCATTTTTTTCGATCGCCTGGGGCACTAGACCCTGCCGCACCGCTTCGCAGAGGAGAGCCGCCTGGGTGACGGCCGCGATGGCGATCTGCTTTTCCTGTTCGTAGGCCATAGAATCCCCTCTATAAAGTCTTTCAGTAATAAACTAGCCAAGATATAAGGCCGATCGCAGCGGCCTTGACCGATCTCACAGAGCACTATACTTCTGGGTGATAAACCTTCGTAGACTTTACGGGCGATGTAGCCGTCGTCCAGCTGGAATTTGTCGAATTTATCGAAACTTCAAGGATGCAGCCAGGCGCGCGGGCCAAAATACCGACAGCTTTGGGCCGCCACCCGAGCCGCATTGCCCAGGGCCTGGGGGAAAGCGGCTTGCAGGCGATAGTGACAGAAGGCCCCGTGGAAAATATCTCCAGCCCCGAGGGTGTCTTTCACAACGACTTGAGGCACAGCTAAGTTGCCTGTCTCGCCGTCACCAATATATTGAATGGGATTTGGGCCGTGGGTCGTGGCCACTTCGGCCACACCCCGGTTGACCAAAGCCTGGCGGGTAGTAACGGCAGTAGCCAGCCCCGGCAGCCGAAATTTGGCGGCGGCGATCACGCTGGTGGCCCAGGGGAGGATCTGATCAAAGCCAGGTTTCCAACTACCAGCGTCAATGACGATGGGAATGTTCTGCGATCGCGTCCACTGGGCCACCGCCAGCCCTGCTGCCATCTGGTGACCGTCGATCAGCACAATATCGATGCCTTGGAGCAGCCTTTCGGCATCATTGGGTAAGGCCGCCTGACGACCCAGGGCGTTACGCGACACGACCGCGCGATCGCCCGTGGCCGCCGTCACCAAAATCGTGGATAGCGGTGGCGGTGCCTTGAGCTGGGGGGTCAAATCCACCACCGCCACGCCCCACTCAGCCAGTTCTGATCTGACCAGGTCAGCTAGGGGATGCTGCCCCAGAGAACCGATCAGAGTGGCTCGGTTGCCCAGGGCAGCAAAGGTGACCGCAGCATTGGTGGCCGGCCCCCCGGCGACCAGCAAACTGGCTTCGGCCACCAGCTTTTCATTGCTGCCGGGGACGTGGTCAACCCGATAGATGCAGTCGAGGGTAATCAGCCCGATAAAAAGTCCTGTGGTCATCAAGATCTATTGCGAAATCTATTGCGAAGACTGGCCTGGGGGACGCGATCGCCACCCCCGAAGGGTAGACGTTTTGCCACCATAGCCAGTGTAAGGTGATGAAGAAATATAACCCGTTGTTTCGTCTATCCCATGGCTGACACCCTGCCGCTGGTTTATCTGCCGATGTTTTTGCACTGCGTAATCGGGCTGGTGGCCGCTCGGGTGGCTTACCACAAGGGGTATGACCTGGGGCTGTGGCTGGTGTGGGGCATGATCGGTGGCACAGTGTCGCTGGTGGATGCCCTGCGGCGATCGCCGCGCGCGGAGCCACCGTTGTCATGAGCTTCTCTCGACTGCAATGGCTGCAGGGGTGGCTACCCGACCTCGACCCCTGCACCCATCCACCCCTGCCCCCATCTACGCTCCAATCTTCGCCCGCAGCTCGGCCTTGATGCGGTTCAAAATTGAAGTTTCATCGAGGCTGTCGAGAATGGTGCCGATCACCGCTCTAGGGCCGTCTGGGCCCCAGGTGGCCCCATTTGTAAGGTAGGTTTTGGTGATCTGACCAATGCCGTAGGTGGCCAGACCCGCCACGCCCCCCTGGGCCAGGGCGACAGGTACGTAGGGGGCCAGGGCAAGCCCACCCGTGGCGATCGCAGAGGCCCCCAGCAGCCCCTTGAGCGAACTCAGGCCCAGGGTAATGACCAACTCGCTGACGGTGATGCCCCCCAGCCCCAGGGCAATCTGCCGCAGCAGTTTGAGCGCCGCCGGGCGGGTCATGGGCAGCCCGTAGAGCCGTGACAGATTGAGAATCAGCATGATATCGATCACGGTGCCGCCCACTAGATCGGCCACGGTAATGGGGTTGAGGGCCACTGCGACGGCCTTGATCATGGTGGCATTCCAGATGGTGTCGTCGGCGATGCGATCGCAGATTTGCCGCTTGCGCTCCAAGATTTCGGCACTCACCCCCTCGGCATACATCAGGGTGTTGAGCGCCACCAGTGCCTTGCCCTCCCGGTGCAAAATATTCAAAATTTTGAGTTTGAGGTCGTCGATCTGGGGCTGGCCCCGCACGGTTTGGTAGGTGACCTCGCCAGCAGGGCCAGGGATGGTCTCCACCGCCAGTGGCGCCGCCGCCGCCATCACAATTTCGTCGGGGGAGAGCAGGTCTTGCAGGCGGCGATCGCGCAGGGTGGCGTAGAGGGCCTGGCGATCGGCCTCGGGGTATTGATCCACCTTGTTGAACACCAGCAGCATCGGCTTACTGGCCTGGCGCAAAGCCTGCAGTGCCTCGTACTCGACCCGGGTGATATCGCCCGCTACCACAAACAAAATCAGGTCAACCTGCTCGGCAATGCGGCGGGCCAGGGCAGCGCGATCGCTCCCCGCCACCTCATCGAGCCCCGGGGTATCGATCAGCTCAATGCGCGACTGCCCCAGGCCCTTAAGCGATACCCGCAGCAGGTCTGGCACCTCGGCGTCGAGGGCAGTTTGGCTCACCACCCAGGGGCTACCCTCGACCACCTGGGTGACCCCGTGGGTGGGGCCGGTGGCAAATACTGGCTGGCCCAGCAGGGCATTCAGCAGCGACGATTTGCCCCGCCCTACCAGACCAAACACAGCGATGTGTACCACCGTATTTTCTAGCTTGTCGATGAGGCCGCGCAGATTTTGCAGCGCCTCTTCGACCCCCGCCTGCTCCCGCGTGGTGAGGTTAAGACGCTGCACCAGGCTGCCCAGGGCTTCCTGGGCGCGACGGTAGTTGTAGTCATCCTGTAGGTCTTGAAAGTCGCCCACCAGATCGCCCAGTTCTTGCTCGACAGCTTCCCAGGTGGCGGCATCGGCGGGGGGTAGGCCCAGGGGAGTGCCCTGGAGGTCGGCAACCAGAGCCCCCAACTCAGCTTCCACGTCTTCCCAGGTGGGGCTGTCTGAGGGGGACAAGGCGGCATCGGGGTCGGTCATGGGTGGGGGTAAACAGGGCTTTCTCTAGAATAGCTAAGCTCAGCCCTAACCCAGGGCAGGTTCTGTTTGGCGGGCTGACCCCCAAAATAATCCAACCAAACTTTGGGGGACATATTTCCACGCTAATCTTTAAGGGTTGGTCGTGGCCCCCAGTTTTTGCAGGCCGGTGATCGCCGCTGAGCTCAGCCCCGTCGCCCCCTGAATCTGCATGCCCTCGTAGAGCCGATCGCCCTGTAGGGTAGCCACCCACCGTTGTTCGGCCACCGACCACAGCTTCACCAGCCCGTCTTCTCCGCCGGTCGCTACCGTTTTTCCGTCGGCACTCCACCCTACCGACCACAGCAGACTCTCGTGATCGGTTAAGACGGTGTCACAGGTGCCGGTGCGAATGTCCCAGATGCGGGCGGTGCGATCGGTACTGGCTGAGACTAATTTTTGGCCATCGGGGCTAAATTGAATATCCCAAACCCGGTTCTCATGCCCTTGCAGGGTGCAGGAGCCCTCCCCTGAGGCTACTTCCCACAGGCGAATGGTGCGATCTTCGCTGGCAGAGGCGAGCAAGCTGCCCGTGGGGTTGAACTGTAGCTGAGTAATGCGATCGCTGTGCCCGGCCAGGGTGTTCTCCAACTCTCCAGTCTTTAAATTCCAAAGCCGCAGGGTCTGATCTTCGCTGCCCGAAGC
The DNA here is from genome assembly GCF_015207395.1 of Nodosilinea sp. LEGE 07088. Classification (GTDB taxonomy): domain Bacteria; phylum Cyanobacteriota; class Cyanobacteriia; order Phormidesmidales; family Phormidesmidaceae; genus Nodosilinea. The sequence goes on along the minus strand of NZ_JADEWX010000028.1, from coordinate 34,019 downwards.
CAACCATTGACCATCGGGGCTAAATTGCAGGGCGACCACATCGCTGGCATGGGCCTGCCAGGCCTGAAGGCCGTGGTGGGTCATAGCATCCCAAAGGCAAATCGCGGCATCGGCTCCGCCACTGGCCAACAGACGGCCATCGGGGCTCCAGGTCACGGCCCAAATGCGATCGTGGCGGTGGCCCCGCAGCGATTCCAGATGGGTTCCGGTAGCGGTGTCCCACAGATGCACAGCGCCATCGTCCCCGCAACAGGCCAGCGTTTCACCGTCGGGGCTCCAGGCCAGTTCCCAGATCTGCCGGGTGTGACTGCCCAGCCGCCGCAGGGGAACCCCGGTTCCCCGCCGCCAGAGCCACACGCTACCGTCCTGATGGCCGCTGGCCAGCTCAGGCCGATCGGCCGCTAAGACCGCCTTGGGGTTCCAGGCCACCGCCCACACACTGGTGGTAAATCCCTTGAGAAACCTCAGCGCATGGCCCGAGCGGGTGTCCCACAGGCGCAGCATTTGATCGACTCCGCCGGAGGCTAGCAGCGGCTGCTGGGGATGCCAACAGAGGGCAGAAACCCCCATGGGGTGAGCTTTTAGCACCTTCGTAGTGGTACCGGTTGCCACATCCCACAGCCGAATAGTGCAATCGCGACTGCCACTGGCCAACCGTTGGCCGTCGGCACTGAACCGCAGCGACCAAATCCATTCGGTATGACCCGATAACACCTGCGCCGGGTATTCACCGTGGGCCTGCCAAAGCCGAACGGTGCCATCTTCTCCACCACTGGCCAGCCATTGCCCATCGGGGCTCCAGACGACGGCCCAAAGGCTATCGCTGTGGCCCGTCAGCACCTGACACTCGCCAGTGGCCAAATTCCACAGGCGCAGGGTGCCATCGGCACTGGCAGAGACTAGGATTTCGCCATCGGGGCTCCAACTGACCGATCGCACACTGTCGGTATGACCCCGCCAAACCTGACGGAGCTCGCCGCTGAGAGCATCCCAAAGGTGGACATTATGGTCTTCGCTACCGGTCGCCAGCAGCGCGCCCTGGGGATGCCAGCTGACCGACATCACCAGGTTTTGGTGGCCTTCCAAGACGGCAATTTCCTGGCCGGTGTGGGTATTCCACAGGCGAATGGTGCCATCCATGCTGGCGCTCGCCAGTTGCCGACCACTGGGGCTCCAATCCACTGACATTACCCGACTGCCGTGACCCACCAGAAGACTTTGAGTTTGCAGATCCGTGGTGCGGTGAATGCGGACGCCGCCGCTACTGTCGCCTACCGCCAGCTGTTGGCCATCGGGGCTAAAGGCCAGGGCCAGCACAATTCCAAATACGTCGGCAAAGCGGCTCTGGTGAAAGTAACTGCCCGAAAATTTCACCCGATGCAGGGGAGTTGCCTGCAGGTACGCCTGCCAGATCGGCAAGCCCGAAAAGTCATAGCCGGTTAGCTCCAGCCCGAGATAGGTGCCTAAATCAATCCAGTTGCCGGTGCCGTAACCCTGCTGGGCCCATTGTTCAAGTAGGCGCAACCGAGCCAAAACGACCTGTAGCTGTTGCTCCAGGGCTTCTAGAGAGCTGAATCTACGGCGGAGGCGCTCAGCCAGGGGCTGTAAAATCAGCCGCACCTGCGACTGACGAATGTAATCTCGGACGGTGGTTTTGACCAGGGCATAGCGGCTGACCATGGGCAGTGAGGCCAGGGTGGAGGCACTCTGGGTGGCCTCCAGCCGGGGCAGCGGCATGCCCCCGGTCAGTTCGCCGTAGATGATGTCGAGCAGATTCCCCAGCACGTACTCCATAATCACGGGCTGCTGGCTGTAGCGATCGCCCTGCTGTTCAATCAGCGATCGCCAGCGCAAAGACTCTAGCGCCGACAACAGCTCGGCCCGACCCACCGCTGGCAACAGATCGGTCATCAGCTCGTCAGCATGGGTCCACTCGCGATTGATAGCCAGCCAATAGCTGATGGAGCGCTCCAAATCAGACAGTCGGCTGAACTGCTGATCTAATAGCCAGCGCACCCCCCCGAAGACCCTCATATCTTGGGCCAAAAACAGCCCCAGATCGCCTCCAAATAAATCTTGGATGGAGGCCGCCACGATTTGTAGCACCAGGGGGTTGTGATCATAGTGTTGACTTAGAACCTGCCGCTGGGCCTCGGTGCCCGTGAGCGGTTTAGCTTGTAAGATCCCTTCGGTAACGGTGGCCGACCCCGACAGAGAAAAGATTCTGACTGGGGCAGTAGCGGCTGCGGCCAGGGCCACATCAAACGGTTTCTCTCGGCTGGTAAACAACAGACAACTGGTGTGATCGGCCGCCCCAACCGTGCTGAGAAACTCACCGTAGGTGTCATAACCGGGCTGATAGTGACCCGCTGAGCCACTGGTTTGCAACACCGCATCTAGATTGTCGAGCACAATTAAACAGCGCTGGCGGCGTAACTGCTCTATCAGGCTGGGCAGCGTGGGCTCCAGGCTGTGATGGTGCGACAAAAACGTCACCAGCTCGCCCAAGAGCAGCTCAAGCGGTGGTGCCTGCCGCAGCGATCGCCAGATGATGGCATCAAACTGAGGCGATATCTGGTGGGCCAGACGCGCCACCAAAGTAGTTTTGCCCACTCCCCCCAGCCCTAGCACGGTGACGCTGCGGCAACCCTCACGCTGAATCCATTCGCTCAACTGGTTGAGTTCGTCCTGGCGGCCATAGAAGGGGGCTCCATTGGGGGCAGTCCCCCAGTCTGTACGGGGCCAGTCCTGCCGGGGCAATGGCGGCGCCGAAACCATTTCCGTTGGCGATTGCGGATAGTCTAAATCCTCTGGCTCCAAAGGCATTTGAAAGGCTGAGAAACACAGCTCTAGGGTGCTGAAATCAACCGTGGATTGTCGCTTCAGTACTTTTCTTACCGTCTTGGGGGCGATGCGGATGCAGTCGCCCAACTCCTGTAGATTGAGCCGTCGGCCCTCGAAGTCTCTCTGTTCGGCCATGCGAATGGCTGCTCGTAGACGAGTGAGCCCCCGGGGCGATAGCACCGCCCCTCGCTGTCGGCGCTGGGATGATTCGTTTGCTGCTTCAGGCATAGGGCGATTGAGAATTCTAGCGAGTCTAAAGCTCAAGCCAACTTAAAAAAATAGCTTAACAGGGCGATCTTACCTTTGCTCTAGCTGGCATTGGATGCTATACCTAAACATGGTTTCACTTAACGGGGCTGACATACTGCCGCTTGGTTGAGTTAGGTCTGTCGTCGTCAGGCGAGGGGCAAAAAAGTGCGGTTGGGTTTCTCCGTGTAGTGAGTAGTAGGGCTGAGTAGTAGAGCTGGTGAGGTGCGCTGCCTGAATAGTGCAGATATCACCAAGCCATTGTTGCCAAAGACCACAGCCTGCCTTCTCCTAAATAAAGAAATTAGGTAAACGCTGCCAATTTAAGTTATTGGTGTTGGAGTTACGTAAAGAATTTTGCCCAAGTCTACTAAGCAGAAACCTATAGCATTCATTGCTTATTGGGTATTCTAAAAAGGATCCGCTAAGATGTTAAGAAACTTAGTATAAATGTAGTAAAAAGATTTTTATTGGCAGCAAGACTTACTTTCGCTTTTACTCTAAGGTGAGCTTCGTGCCTCTAGTGCCGAGCCTGTAAAAAGCTTCTGATTTCGATTTTATCTCGTCATCAAACCATTAAATAACCCAATTTCATTTGGTTTTATTCAAAAAAATCTCCCTTGGCCCTGCCATTACCTCACTTAATAACATCTAAATATTATCTGCGTCGTTGACATGTCCGACTACAGCCCTGGCAATCGCGAAACTCAAAGCGTCCCACGCAGTATTCTGATCGTGGATGATACGGTAGAAAACCTGAGCCTACTGGCCAGCCTGTTGTCTGCTCAAGGCTATGACGTGCGGATGGCTCCCAGCGGAGCACTGGCCTTGATGGCCATTCAGCAAAGTGCCCCTGACCTGGTTTTGCTAGATATTCGCATGCCGAAGATGAATGGCTATGAGGTCTGCCAGCAGATCAAGGCCAATGAGCATACCCGTCATATTCCAGTTATTTTTCTCAGCGCGCTACAGGAGGGTAACGATAAAGCTAGGGCGTTTGAGGTAGGTGGGGCTGACTATATTACTAAGCCGCTGCAGGCTGAAGAGGTGATGGCTCGGGTGCAGTATCAGCTGCAAGTTTTAGATCTGCAACAGCATCTAAACTATCAGCAAGCACTACTGATGGAACAAAATCAGCAGTTGCAGCAGGAAATTTGCGATCGCAAACGCGTCGAGGCAGAGCTATTGCAGGAAAAATCCCTGCTGCGTAGCGTGATTGATGCCATTCCAGACCTGATTTTCTTCAAAAACCAGCAGGGTCAGTACATCGTCTGGAATCAAGCCTTTGAACTCTTTACCGGGGTAGAGGCTGAATCGATTCGACAGCGCACCGATGCTGACTTATTTTCTCCCCAGGCGGCCGCATGGATTCAGACCCATGATAGCCAGGTCTTGAGGACTGGTGAACCCCTTCGCCATGAAGAATGGGCCACAACCCCCGACCAAAACCGGCGATTGCTCGATACCTATAAAATCCCCATCTACAGCCCCGAAGGAGTTTTACTAGGGCTAATTGGCGTCTGCCGCGACATGACCGACCGTAAGATTGTCGAAGATCACCTGAACCGAACGACGTCTCGGCTATCTACCTTAATTGGTAACTTACAGGCCGGCATCCTAGTCGAAAATGAGCATCGAGAGATTGTGCTGGCCAATCAAAGGTTTTGTGACATTTTTGGGGTTGAGCAGAAACCAGCGGCGCTGCTAGGAGCAGACTGTAGCCAGGTGGCCGCCCAGAGTGCGGCTATCTTTGTGAATCCAGACCAGGTGATTCAGCGCATCAATGAATTACTAGAGACGAAAAAACCTGTCACCGGGGAAGAAATAGTTCTCAAAGATGGGCGTGTTTTAGAGCGAGACTACGTGCCCATTGTTTCTGGCGATCGCTTTCAGGGTTATCTCTGGCAATATCGAGACATCACCAGCCGCAAAGCCAGTGAGCAGGCCTTAATTAAAACCTCTCAAACCCTAAAGGAATTTAGCCACAACCTCAAACAGATTCACCGTCTAAATATTCAAAACTTTGACAGCATTGACGATCTTTTTGAAGATTACATCCGCACCGGCTGCCAAATTTTAAATTTCTCAGGAGGGGCGATCGGATCCCTTCAAAGCCAAGATTACAAGATTGAAGCGGTTCAATCTAATCTCGAAGCGCTCTACCCTGGCCTTCAGTGTAGAGTAGACAACACCCTTTGTCTCCAAGCAATTCAGACTCGCCAAACCGTTTCCTATCCTCATTTAGGCAGTTTAACTGATATAGAAAATAACCCGACTTATCAAGCTTTTGAATGGGGATCATTCATCAGCACGCCCATTTTTGTCGATGATCGAGTGTTTGGCACCTTTTGCTTTTTCTCTGAACAGCCTAGAGAGCATGGATTTGTTAACCATGAGCATGAAATTATTGAATTAATGGCTCAAAGTATTGGCAAATTTATTCGCTCCCGTGAAATGGAGCAACAGCAACAGGCCGTAGAAGCGGCCCTGCGAGAAAGTGAATCGCGATTTCGCCAGCTAGCTGAGCACATTGAGAATGTCTTTTGGATCTTAGAGCCCTCTCGCCAGCAGTTTGTCTATGTCTCTGACGCCTACGAAACGATCTGGGGGCGACCCTGCAGCGAAATTTTGCGCAATCCTGAGCTGTGGCAGGCGGCCATTCATCCAGAAGATGCCACTCGCGTGGCCGTCAAACAGGCTGCCGGGCAGAGCTACGACGAAGAATATCGGATCCTCCGCCCCGATGGTTCCCTGCGCTGGATTCGAGACCAGGCTTTTCCGATCTTTGACGAAGCGGGACAGGTGTATCGGCTGGTGGGGCTAGCCGAAGACATTTCCGATCTTAAAAATCAGGAGCAGGCCCTGCGGCTGATTTTTGAAGGCACCGCCGCTAAGACCGGGCAAGAATTCTGCCGCTCCCTGACGCGCTATCTGGCCGAGGTGCTGCAGGTTCGCTACGTCTTGGTCGCTCAGCAAATCGCCCCCAATCACATGCGTTCTCTGGCCTTTTGGCACCATAACGGCTTTGACAACGATTTTGAATACACCACGACAGGCACTCCCTGTGAGTTGCTTAGTCACGGGCAAGTTGTCTACTATGGCGAAAATTTACAAGCCCACTACCCGCAGGCCCAAAACCTAAAGCAATGGGGGGCAACCAGCTATATGGGCGTCCCCCTGACCGACTCCAACAATCAAGTGATTGGGGTGCTGGTAGTCATGGATGACCGACCGATGCCGCCCAGCAAGCCCCGCGAATTAATTCTAAAAATATTTGCAGCCCGAGCGGGGGCAGAGTTAGAGCGCCAAACCTTTGAGAATGAGCTGCAGCGAGCCCGAGACATCGCCGATGCCGCTAACCTAGCTAAGAGCAGATTTTTGGCGAATATGAGCCATGAATTGCGCACTCCTCTAAACACCATCTTAGGATTTAGCCAGCTCATCTTGCGGGAGGGCCACCTCGATCGCACGACCCAAGACTATCTCAGCATTGTGAATCGAAGTGGGGGGCATCTGTTAACTCTAATTAACGATGTCTTAGAAATGTCTAAGATTGAGGCAGGCAAGGTGGTGCTTAATCCCCATCCCTTTGAGCTGCATCAGTTTCTGCAAACTCTGGAGGATATGTTTTCCCTCAGAGCCAAGGCCAAAAACATCAGCCTGATCATTGACTGTGCTCCTGAAATTCCTGTTTATATCCAGGCCGATGAGAGTAAACTGCGACAAGTATTGATCAACCTGTTGGGCAATGCGGTGAAATTTTCCCAGCGGGGGCAGGTTGTTTTGCAGGTCAACGCCACTCGCAAAACGAGGCCCGACGCTAAGGCCCTATCCGCCACCGAATTGTCACGATCGCTACCTATACTCTTATCATTTCAGGTCATGGATGATGGCCCAGGCATTGCCCCCGAGGAGCAGAAAATGCTCTTCGAGCCTTTTGTTCAAACGGAAACAGGTATCAGATCTCAGGAAGGTACGGGGTTAGGGTTACCGATTAGCCAGCGGTTTGTGCAGCTCATGGGAGGTAACATTCAGGTTCAAAGCACGCTGGGGCAAGGGTCAGCCTTTGCCTTTGATATCGAGGTTTTGGCGGCCTCCAGCGCAGATATGACGGTGCCAGCGCTAATGCCCCCCTTGATTGAGACGTTAGCGCCCGGGCAGCCTCAGTACCGGCTGTTGGTGGTAGACGATCATCGGGCTAATCAACGGCTTCTAGTCAAACTCCTGGAGTCCGTCGGGTTTACGGTTCAGACAGCCGACGATGGCATCGTCGCTGTGGAAAAAGCCTTGGCTTGGCAGCCGCATTTAATTTGGATGGACATTCGCATGCCTAGAATGGATGGCTACACCGCCACTCAGCAGATCAAGACCGCCGGCCTACAGCCAGCCCCCGTGATTATTGCCCTGACGGCTAGCACCTTTGAAGATGAGCGTACCCGAGTATTGGCGGCTGGCTGTGACGACTTTGTTAGAAAACCGTTTCAGTCAGAGCAAATTTTCCAAAAAATTGCTCAACACCTACCGGTGCGCTATCTCTATAAAGCTGATACCCAGGCCTCGCTATCTGATCGGGAGGCGCATTACCCGGAGATAATGTCAACCTGTCAACTGGCTATGGCCCTCGAAACGATCGCCCAACCGTGGCGTCAATCTCTATATCAAGCTGCCCTGCGGGGGTCGGATGAACAAATTTTGCAGCTGGTGCAGGCGTTGCCCCCCGAACAGGTTGACCTAGCTGCAGCCCTGACAGCCTGGGCCCAAAATTTTCAGTTCGATCCGATCTTGGCCATCCTAGAGCGCGAGTCATCGTCCTAGACACCTGGATGCTCTATTTTTCGTTTTCCTAGATACTTGCCGCTATGCTAGATAGCCTACTGGCCCAGGCCATTGACTATGAGCCGATAAAAATTGGGCCTCAGACTTCTCTACAGACAGCCATCGAGGCCATGCAACGGGCTGCCTTTACCGCGCTTTGGGTCATTGAAACTACCGCCACTGAAGAGACCAGGTTGATGGGGGCGGTTTTTCCGGCGCAGCTTTTAGAGGCGATTTCGACGGCAACCAATCCTATGGCTCTGACCGTTGAGCAGATTATGGTGCAGGGGCTGCCTACAGTTCTGCAGCATGAATCGCTCACGTTAGATAACCTGCTGTTGTTGTTTAACCAGTACCAAGTAAATTTTCTGCCGGTAACCGATGCCCAAAACCGATTCTTAGGCATGATTGGCCAGTCAGGAATATTGCGAGCCTATGGCCACCAGCCTCCTTCGCGGTTGCTGGAGCAGCTATTTAATCAGCGGTGCTATGGCTTTTTTGTCATGATGCTAGACCGACCTGTAACCTGGCATCGCTCAATGGATCGAGAGGCGACCCTCGACTACGTCTTTGCTCACCAGCGCATGACTCAGGTCAACCCTGCGATGTTGCGGCAGTATGGAGCCAGCGAGCAAGAATTTTTAGGGCTGACTCCCAATGACTGCTTTGCTCACAATCTGACCTATGGTCGAGAGATGTGGCGTCAGTTGTTTGATCATGGGGTGCTAACTGAAATCACCGAAGAACGTCGTTTCGACGATCACGCACCCATCTGGATTGAGGGCCACTATGTCTGTCTACACAATAGCGCTGGCCAGGTAGTAGGGCATTTCGGCATTCAGCGCGACATTACCCACTACAAACAAATGGAAGCCCTACTCGTACAGCGTGAACGCTATCTGGCGCTGGTGGTGGCGATTCAACAGCAACTGCTGGCGTCAGAGTATAGTTTACAGCCAGACGATGATGCCCCCGAGCCCAATGTTTTAGCTGGAGTTCAGGGGCTGTCGCCAGCTCCCTCGGGAGGATTTGATCAAGCCGCTTATCAGAATATTTTGAAGCAGCTAGGAGAAACGGCGAGGGCATCGAGGGTGTACCTGTTTGAAAACCACGACGACGGGTTAATGAGTCTGCGAGTGGAGTGGAGTGCCGACGGCATTGCTCCAGAAATTGACAACCCAATCCTACAAAACCTGCCTTATAAAACGTTTTTCCCGCGCTGGCTAGAGCTGTTGTCGCAGGATCATCCCGTTCATGGCATCGTGAGTGAGTTTCCGACACCAGAGCGCACGATCTTAGCTCCCCAGGGGATTTTAGCCATTCTAATTTTGCCGCTGAGGGTCAAGAGGCAATTCTGGGGCTTTATTGGGTTTGATAATTGTCTTCAGGCTCGTCCATGGCAGGCCGCTGAGGTTAAGTTGCTGGCAGCGGCGGCGGCGGCTTTTTCGCTGCACCTGGAAAATCGTCAGGCGGAGCTAAGGCTATACCAAAGTTGGCAGCGAGAACGCCTGACTCACCACCTGGTTGAGAATATGCGCCAGACCCTACAGCTGGGGCATATTTTCACCACCACCACGACAGAACTGCGGGCTTTGCTGGGCTGCGATCGCACCGTCATCTACCGCTTTAACCCCGACTGGAGCGGGAGCTTTGTGGCCGAGTCGGTGGGGCCAGGCTGGGTTTCCCTACTGGAGTCTACCGATACCCCTGCCGACCTCAACGCTGAAACCGTGACGGGTAGCCGAGACTGCTGTATCCAATCCTGGAGCCAGACGGTACCTCAAGACATTGATACCCATCTACAAACCACCCAGGGTGGCGCTTACCTGCGCGGTAAGCAATATAGTTGCGAAGCTGATATCTATAAGGCTGGGTTTTCGACCTGTTATCTAGAGCTGCTGGAGAAATTTCAGGCCAGGTCTTACCTGACGGTACCTATTTTTATTGGCCAACGGCTGTGGGGGTTGTTGGCTAACTATTGCAATAGCGGGCCACGCTATTGGGCCGATACCGATATTAGTCTAGTGCTGCACATTACCCATCAGCTGGGAATCGCCCTCCACCATGTAGAACTGCTCGAAAAAACCCATCAACAAGCCGTAGACCTGGCCCAGGCCAAGGAGCAGGCGGAGACCGCCAATCGGGCTAAAAGTGAATTTCTGGCCAATGTTAGCCATGAATTGCGCACCCCCCTCAACGCTATTTTAGGGTTTAGCGAACTGTTAGCAACCCAGGCCAATCTGCCCTTGCCATCTGAGAGCAGCCCCGGATTAGACCAAAAGGATTACCTCGACATCATCAACCGCAATGGTCGCCATCTCTTAGACCTGATCAACGAGGTGTTAAATATGTCGCGGATCGAATTAGGGCGGGTAGAAATGAGGCCCACTCGGTTTGATCTCTATCAACTATTGTTTGACATCAAAAACCTGATGGCGGTGGAGACTGCCCAAAAGGGCCTAAGGCTGACCTATGAGCTGGCCCCTCATATGCCCCAGTTCATCACAACTGACGCCGACAAACTGCGCCAGATCCTGTTGAATTTACTCAGCAATGCGATCAAGTTTACGGCCTCTGGTACCGTATCGCTGCGGGCAGGGGTACAGGCCCCAACAATAAGCCCGGCTTTAGACTCTAGCCTTGACCTGTGGTTTGAGGTAGAAGACACCGGCCAGGGCATTGCCCAGGGTGAGTTTAGTCACCTCTTTGAAGCCTTTACCCAGACCCAGGCGGGTCGTCAGGCCAATCAGGGAACAGGCCTGGGTCTCACCATTACGCGCGAATTTGTCAAGTTGTTGGGGGGCGATATTCAGGTCACGAGCGCGCTAAATCAGGGCAGCCTGTTTCGGTTTACCATCAGAACTCAAGCCGCGATCGCCGAACTCCCCAACCCAAGTCGCCCAGGTGAGTCAGTAGAGCCCTTGCTGGGGCTAAAAGAACCTTTAGACAGCAATATGTCTGAGCTCATGGCCGCCGCCTTGGTGACCCTCCCGCCGCAGTGGGGGCATCAACTCTATCAAGCCGCCGTCCTGGGATCTGATCGCAGAATCTTGCAGCTGCTGGCCCCGTTACCTCCCGCCTACGATCCTCTAGTTAAGGCCTTAACCCAGCTCACCGAACAGTTTCAATTTGATCAAATCATTGCCTACTTGCCCAATCCTAAGTAGGGCTGGGCACCCTAACCAAAGGTGTTTCTGGCCCTGCCACCTGAACGCTGCCCTGTTACCAGATCAGGCCATTATTCCCACTGCTGTGAAGGATTTTATCTTGACAACCCGGCGTCGTCACTTGTTTAGCCACATACCTCTATCTGTTATTTTGAAAGTTCCCTATACGCTGCAAATTATTGCTGCTGTGGGCTTGACGGGGTGGCTTTCACTGCGCAATGGACAGGTAGCAATCTATCAGTTAGCCCTGGAGCTCCGTCAGGAAGTTGCCGATCAGGTGTACCACCATATCGCAGATCAATTGCAGATGGCCCAAGATATTAATCAAGCCAATTTAGCGGCGATTGAATTAGGACTGTTGCCCCTAGATGACTTTGCCGGCATGAGCCAATTCTTTTGGCATCAAATGCAAATTTATCCGGTCAGCTATATCAATTTTGCCAACCCTCAGGGCGAATTCATTGGGGTAGAACTAATCGATGACAATCACTGGGTAATCAATGAGACCCTGGCGCCTAACCTCAACAGCATGACCATTTATCAGACTGACTCCCAGGGCGATCGCACCACAGCCAAAGTAGACTCGGTGCCCGATCCGGTCACTGAGGAGGGCTGGTACACCGATGCCGTTCAAGCGGGGCAACCCGTATGGAGCGATATTTACCAGTGGGCTGATCAGCCCGCAGTGCTGTCTATTTCTTCCAGCTACCCGGTCTATAACGATAGCCAACAGCTACTAGGTGTAATTGGGGTAGACCTTGTAGTGTCTCATATCAGTCAGTTTTTAAGCACCCTAGTCCCCAATGGAGACGGGGTAATTTTTATTATGGAGCCGAATGGATTGCTGGTGGCCACGTCTGGCGCCATGCCCGTATTTCAGTTAACCCAAGATACGGCCACAAGATTACCGGCAACCCAAAGCCAAGATGCCCTGATACAGGCAACTGCGGAACGGCTACAGGAGCAATTCCCCCAGGGGGTAGAGTTGCCTGAGTCCCTGGCGCTGACCCTAGACTTTGAGGGCATCCGGCACTATGTCAATGTCACCTGCCACCAAAATGAGTTGGGTCTAGATTGGATAATCGTACTGGTGGTGCCGGAAACGGCATTTATGCAGCAGATTGCTCAGAACACCAGGATTACAGTACTGATGTGTCTGCTGGCCGCTGCGATCGCAACTCTGCTAGGGTTAATTTTGTCCCGCTGGATCAACCACCCGATTCGAGAGCTGGTGGTAGCTAGCCAGACGATTACTAAGGGCGATCTATCCCACACCATTGATATCGATTCAATTCAAGAATTTGAAACCTTAGCGACATCTTTCAACACCATGGTCTTGCAGTTGAAGACGTCCTTTACCGATCTTGAAAACCGCGTTGATCAGCGTACTGCTGAATTAGCGGAAGCCAAGACCCAGGCAGAGGTTGCAAACCAGGCTAAAACTCGGTTTTTGGCCAACATGAGCCACGAACTCCGTACACCCCTGAATATAATTTTGGGATTTGTGCAGGTGCTAGAGCGTGACTTAGCCTTAGAGCCTGAGCAAAAAAATAACCTGCAGCGCATCTATCGCAGTGGGCAATATTTGCTGTCTCTGATTAACAATATTTTGCTGTTGACCAAGCTGGAATCCAAGGAAATAGGGCTTTACAATGTCTGCTTTAATCTCTGGGCAATGCTGGAAGATTTAATTACTACCTTGAAGCCCCAGGCTGACGCTAAAAAGCTCACTTTTACGGTTTCTTCTATTGCTGACTTACCCCACTATATCTACGGTGACGAAAATAAAATACGGCAAGTTTTAGTCAGCCTTCTAGAAAATGCTATCAATTTTACGGATGAGGGGCAAGTTATTCTGCAAATCAGGGCCATTCCGATAGAGACAACTGCCCAAGCCACCACCAATGAATGGATACTTCAGTTTGAAATTGAAGACACTGGACCTGGAATTTCGCTTGACTGGTTGCAGTCTGAAGAAGACCCTTTTTTATACTCCGATTTTGGCAAACAAGCACAGCAGGGCGGCGGTCTAGGCCTACATATCAGCCACGAATATGTGCGACTGATGGGAGGTACAATGATTTATAATAGCGATCGCGCCCAAGGAACTCTTTTCCATATCCGAATCCCCATTATTGTTGATTCTGACCTGAAAGACAGCGCTAGAATCGATACCTCTTCGACCTTCTTTGCAGATGCTTATCCACCTAATTTTGGTGCTGTCGCATCAGCTCACTTGACTAAGGTTTTGACTCAGCTATCCCCAGACTGGGTTGATCAAATCGAACAGGCTGCCATCAAAGGCTCTGATTTCGACTTAGAACAGCTAATTTTGCAACTACCAGAAAATTTCAACGAACTCAGAGCCTACCTAAAATATGCAACCCTAAACTTTCAATTTGATAAAATAATTGAGCTGATTGAAGAATATCGCCATGCATATCACTCCTATTAATCAATCAAAAAAAGAAATTCTAGTTGTCGACGATACGCCAGATAACCTGCGATTATTGTCTGCAATATTGACACAGCATAACTATGAGGTCAGAAAGGCATTGAATGGCTCACAGGCGATAGCCTCAGTTAATGCTGATGCCCCTGATCTAATCTTGTTAGATATTAAAATGCCTGGCATAGATGGCTTTGAAATTTGCACAACCCTTAAACAAGATCCAGCATGCGAGAGAATTCCAGTGATTTTCATCAGCGCTTTAGATGATGCACTTGATAAAGTGAAAGCGTTTTCGGTAGGAGGAGCAGACTATATTACCAAGCCTTTTCAGGAAGCAGAAGTACTTGCTCGTATTGAAAACCAGCTTCATATTTTGAGCCTTCAAGAGCAGTTGAAAAAACAAAATGAGGAATTGGCCCGATCAAACCAAGCCCTAGAGCAATTCGCTTATGTTGTCGCCCATGACTTACAGCAACCTCTCCAAAGTGTTTTAGGTTATGCGGCAATCATTAATTTAAAGTACTCAGAATCATTAGACAGTTCTGTCAATGGCTATCTCGAGAAAATCTCAGAGGCTGGCACTCGTATGCAGCGACTAATTCAAGATTTATTGAGATATGCTCAGATAGGTAAACAAGATATAGATTGTTTAAAGTTGGATGGCAATGTCATATTATCTAAGGCTCTAGACAATATAGCGCTAATGCTACAAGAAAGCCATGCCAAACTTACATATGCCGATCTGCCTACATTGTTTGGCAATGAGTCTCAGATAGTTCAACTATTCCAAAACCTAATTGGAAATGCTGTTAAATTTGCTCAACCAGGCACGAACCCTAAGATTGAGATAGCTGTTTCCCCGGTGAATAATTACTGGCTTTTTACAATCCATGATCATGGTATAGGTATTTCGCCCGACAATTTAAGCCATGTCTTTAAGCTTTTTTATAGATCTAAGTCAGACGAAAAAATTCACGGTTCTGGCATTGGTTTAGCCGTCTGCAAAAAGATTGTTGAAAGTCACGGTGGCCAAATCTGGGTTACCTCAGAGCTCAACGTTGGTACGACCTTCTCATTTACTATGCCGGTCAATAGCGGTACTCATTAAGCAGCATGACCAACGCACTTATCGGCTGGAGCTCAAAATACACAGGTACTGCTATGCTGCCGATTAGTTTGTCAACCCACCCCCATGGGCAGAAGTCTGAGTTGTGATAGCCCTGAGACTAACTGCCAACTGCCAGTGAGTGAGCAGCCTAAACACCAGGGAAGACAACCGAGCTTGCGAAAACACCACCAATAAAGTACAAATGTACTTATTCGGCGTTTCCCATGGTGGCCTTAATTTGGTCTACAAATTCTTGGTGATCGATCACTGGTTTCGAGATATAGCCATCGGCACCGCTCTGGCTCAAAAAATTCTCGCGATCGCCCTCCATGGCGTGGGCCGTCACCAAAATTATAGGTAGGTTAGCAGTGTCAGGGTCAGCCTTCAACAGTTGGGTAATCTTGATGCCATCCATAGGTCTGCCCTGGTACATGCTGTGGGCCAGTGACACATCCATTAACACAACGTCAATCTCGCCACTGCGGGCAATGGCAATTACCTCTTCGACATCTTCGGTATGCTTGACGACCAGACCACCGCGCTTGGTCAAAATTTTAGAAAACACCCGAGCATTTACCAGGTCGTCTTCGACGAGTAAGACGGTTTTCATCGTGCTGATTCACCCTCGTTATCGGAGAAATATATGAATAAACCATGGGCTAATGGCTGGTGTGGCGGGCGCCCTTGGTCGAGGGCGACCTACCATAGCCTGGCCCCTGTCGTCGAGTGCCATGCCCCAGACTAGTTAGATTAGGTGGCTAAGATGCTTGCCATGCTCCTAGGCTTGCCTATAAGTTACAGCATTGTTAGCGCCAATCTATGTAGGGTGATTAAAATTTCAGGTCTTAAAATGTTGTTTTGCTCTATGGCTGTGGCCACACTCAGCTACCATCTGGTTTTTGCTAGTTAACCGACACCGTCTCACTCACTCACTTTTTTCTCACTCAGGAACCTGCCATGGCCGACCAACTCGACATGCTCGCCTCCGGGCAAATTGTGCCCACCTCGCTTCATACCGAGGTGCAGCGGTCGTACCTGGAATACGCCATGAGTGTGATTGTAGGCCGGGCCTTGCCCGACGTGCGCGACGGTCTCAAGCCAGTGCATCGGCGCATTCTCTACGCCATGCATGAGCTGGGGCTAACCCCCGATCGCCCCTATCGCAAATGTGCCCGCGTGGTGGGCGATGTGCTCGGCAAATATCACCCCCACGGCGACCAGGCGGTGTACGACGCCCTGGTGCGCATGGTGCAAACCTTTTCTAGTCGCTACCCGTTGCTCGACGGCCACGGCAACTTTGGCTCGGTGGATAACGACCCGCCAGCGGCTATGCGCTACACCGAGACGCGCCTCTCGCCGATCAGCAACGACGCTATGCTGAGCGATATTAGCGAGGCTCTGGTCGACTTTAGCGACAACTTTGATAGCTCTCAGCAGGAGCCGGTGGTGCTGCCCACACAGCTACCTAATCTGCTGCTCAATGGCTCGTCGGGCATTGCCGTGGGCATGGCTACCAATATTCCGCCCCACAACATGGCCGAGGTAATTGACGGGCTGGTGGCGCTGATTGAGCGGCCTAGCCTAGCGGATGACGACCTCTTTCGCCTGATTCCTGGCCCCGATTTTCCCACTGGCGGCGAAATCATTGGCACTGAAGGCATTCTGGATGCCTATCGCACCGGGCGAGGCAGCATTCCCATTCGCGGCATTTGCCAGTTCGAAGAGGTGCATCCGGGGCGAGGGCGGCAGCGGCGTAACGCTATCGTCGTCACCGAGCTGCCCTACCAGGTGAATAAGGCAGGGTGGATTGAAAAAATTGCCCAGCTGGTCAATGCGGGGCGACTAGAAGGTATCGCCGATATTCGGGATGAGAGCGATCGCGACGGCATGCGGGTGGTGATCGAGCTCAAGCGGGAAGCCCCGGCCCAGCGAGTGCTGCAAGATCTCTACCGCACCACGCCGCTCCAGACTAACTTTGGCGTCATCATGCTGGCCCTCGACAATGGCCAGCCCCGTCAGCTGCCCCTGCGCGATGTCATGCAGGCGTTTCTCGACTTCCGCGAAATCACCCTCACCCGCCACTACCAGCACCAGCTCGACAAAACCGAAAACCGGCTGCATATTCTGACAGGGCTGCTTACGGCCCTGGGCAACCTGGATGCCATGATCGATATTCTGCGCCATGCTGCCGATGGCACCACGGCTAAACAGCAGTTTCAGCAGCAGTTTGACCTCAGCGATCGCCAGGCAGATGCCATCTTGGCCATGCCCCTGCGCAAACTCACTGGCATGGAGCGCCAGGGCTTAGAAACCGAGTTCGACGAATTTAGCCAGCGGCGCGACGATCTGACCCGGCTGCTGTCTGATCGCAAAGAGCTCCTCAAAGCCCTGAAAAAAGAACTCAAAGCCCTGAAGAAAAAGTTTAGTGACCCCCGCCGCACCCGCATTCAAACCGATGAAGAGCGGGCAGAAGAGTCGCAGCAGGTCGAAGAAATCATCGCCGAAGCGGTCGAAGAAGAGACGGTGGTGGAATTTACCCAAAAGGGCTACGTGCGGCGATATTCGCAAAAATCTTACCAACGGCGGCAGGCCCGGCTAGAGGCCGACACCAACCCCAAGCTCCACGCCATTGACGATGACCCAGTGGTGCAGCTGGCGGCGGCCATCACTACCCAGGAGGTGCTGGCGCTCACCCGTGACGGTCGCGCCTTTACCTTGTCGGTAGAGGCTATTCCCAATAACCCGCGCCAGGGTAAGGGCGCGCCCTTGGTGAACCTGCTGCCGGGCTCGGTGCCCCCCGACCCAGATGCCGTTGTGGCTCAGCTAATTATCCGCGACGACCTGCTGGAGCACGACCTGATTTTGGTCACCCGCAAGGGCAAAATCAAGCGCGCACCGCTGAAAGAATTCACCAACTTGACCGGGCGCGGCCTCACCGCAATGAAAGTGAAAGACAGCGATGAGCTGGCCCATGTCACCCTGGCTGAGTTTGGTGATGACCTGGTGCTGGGTACGACCGGCGGGCGGTTGCTGCGGTTTCCCCTCGATGACGATAACCTGGCGGTAATGGGGCGGGCGGCCCAGGGGCCCCAAGGCATTCGCATGGGTAAGCAAGAGACCCTGGCGGGCTGCGTGGCGGTACAGTCGAGCAAAGACTGTCTACTGCTGGTGACGGCGGCGGGCTATGCCAAACGTCTGCCCATTGAGGGGCTGCGGGTAGCAAAGCGCGGCGATATTGGCACCCAGTCGTTTCAGTTCAGCCTTAAGAGCGATCGCCTGGTGGCTCTACTGCCGGCGGTGCCTAAGGAAGCTGTAACTCTGTTCACCAGTGCTGACCGCACCGCCATCATCCCCACGGCATCGGTGCCGCGTCAGGGGAGAACCGGAGAGAGCGATCGCATCGTCAAGCCCAATAAGGGGGAAACCGTCAGCCAGGTGCGGCACGTCATGGTGCCCGATGGTGGCCCCAGTGCCCGATCATTGACCGCAGCAGAGTAAGATAAATTTTGGATTTGCGATCTACCGGAGGGCGTAGCACTACGCCACGGCACAGCTATGCAGGTCGGCCCACCCTGGTTATGCCCTACAGCCACGACCAGCCCGACAATGCCGCTAGGGCCAAGCGTCTGGGTACCTTACTGACGATTCATCGCGATCGCTATGCCGCTGCACCCGTGGCCAAAGTGCTGCAGAAATTGTTAGTAAATTCTAGCTATGCCGCTAAAGCCGAAGCCATTGGGCGTATCATCCAAGCAGAAAATGGGGTAACTGCTGCCTGTGACGCCATTGAGGCGCAGCTGCAAACTGCCTCGGTTTCGCTGTAGGCTCTAGATCTTTGCTGTTTTCTCGCCCAACCTGCCGTGGCCCACGTCGTCATCGAAAATGTCTACAAAACCTTTCCCAAGTCTCGCCAGGTCCATGGAACCAAGGAGAACAGTGCAGCTGCCGAAATCGACCATGAAACGGCGGCGGTGCTCAAACGCATCAACCTCACCATTGATGACGGTGAGTTTATGGTGCTGGTGGGCCCCTCGGGCTGCGGCAAGAGCACCCTACTGCGGCTGATTTCGGGCCTAGAGAGCATTACCGGCGGCAGCATCTGGGTGGGCGATCGCAAAGTCAACGACCTGCCCCCCAAGCAGCGCGACACCGCCATGGTGTTCCAGAGCTACGCCCTTTACCCCCATCTGTCGGTGTACGATAACTTGGCCTTTGGCCTCCGCCGCATGGGGGCCGATCTCGAAAAAACGCTGCCGAATCTAGACGCGGGAGTGAACCCTACCCCCATTAGCGACTCCCCCGCCAATCAGGAATTAGAGCGTCTGCTGACCCAAAGCCACTGGTGGGAAAAGCCCCTAGTCGCCATCACCCGACGATTGCCCGTTGGGCTGCGCTATGTCTCCGAGGCCGAGCGTCTGATCGACGAACGGGTACGGGCGGTGGCTAAAATGCTGCAAATCGATCGGCTGCTGAGTCGTTACCCCCGCCAGCTCTCGGGCGGACAAAAGCAGCGGGTAGCCCTGGGGCGAGCCATGGCCCGCAACCCCCAGGTGTTTTTGATGGATGAGCCCCTCTCCAACTTAGATGCCAAGCTGCGGATGGAAACCCGCGCTCAGATCGTAAACTTGCAGCGCCAGCTCGGCATTACAACGATTTACGTCACCCACGACCAGGTCGAAGCCATGACCATGGGCCACCGCATCGCCGTGATGAACCAGGGGCAAATTCAGCAGGTGGCCTCGCCGCTAGACCTATATAATCGCCCGCTTAATCGCTTTGTGGCTGGGTTCATCGGCTCACCACCCATGAACGTTATGCCTGTGCAGGTGCAAGCTCCGTTTTTGCTCACCCACCCCGACTTTCGGCTGTCGCTGCCTAGCCATTGGGACGATCGTCTGCTGCCCTACGATAACCGAGAGGTACTGCTCGGCATTCGCCCTGAGCACCTGAGTCTGGCCCTGCCCGCCCCCAAAAATATTCACGGACAGATCACCCACCTAGAAGCTCTGGGTAGCGAGACTTATCTGACGGTGCGGACTGAGGCACTGACTCTTCAAGCCAAAATTTCCCCCGAGGCACCAGCCCGTATTGGCGATGAGGTCTGGCTGGCGATCGCCGCTGAGAAAGTACACCTGTTTGACCCCATCACTGATCGATCCCTTTGGAATAACGACTAGACAACCCTGTTTGCGACTCAATCGGCCCCTCAAGGGTAGATACGCACTAGCCGAGGAATGTCATAGGTTAACTCTCGGTGGTGCATAAACGCATCTAGAACTAAACGCAGATCTTCCGTGCCCCGAAATGACTCGACTCGCTGGCACAGCTCACCCTGCTCAAACAACAACAGGGTAGGTAAATTAGACAGCCGATAGGTCGTAGCTAGACGAAAATTTTCGTCGGCATTGATATCCACAAGGCTTATTTGCCCCACCCATTCGGCCTGAAAGGTTTGCAAAATTGGCGTGATCAGTTTGCAGAGTCCACACCAAGGCGCCCAAAAGTGAACAAGTACCGGGATCTGTGACTCCAGTACAGATGATCTGAAAGTGGTTTCATCAACAGACATTGGATATGGATTTTGTAAGGAAAGATAACTATCTTGCTGGATCCGGTTTTGGGCAAAGCTGCTTTGCTCAATCAGGTATCTGGCTTCAACGTTTATACGGAGATTGCTATAGGGATCATTGTAGACCAGTGCAGAATAGAAGTTAATGGTCAGGATCAAGGATTATGTTAGATTCCTAACACAGATTTTTCTCTAGTCATTGAATAACGTTGGTCTAGCTTTGAGCTCGCTCAAAGCGGGTGCTTTTGGAGCAAAGCAAAGGCATCCGCTGCCGGCAGTGGCTTGGCAAAAAAGTACCCCTGACCGTAGTCACAGCCTTCCTGGCACAGCATGGCTACCTGGGTTTCGGTTTCGACGCCTTCAGCAACTACCTCCATGCCTAGCTTTTGGCCTAGGGTCAAAATAGTGTGGATAATGGCTCGATCTTCATTGCTTTTCTCCAGGCGACCGACGAAGGATTTATCGACCTTGAGGGTGTCCATAGGAAAGCGATGCAGGTAGCTGAGCGATGAGTAGCCTGTACCAAAGTCATCAATAGCTAGCTTGAGATCTAATGACTTAAGCTTGAGCATTAAATCAATGGCGGCATCGACATCCCCCATCACCATACTTTCGGTGATTTCTAACCGCACACAGTGACCATTGACCTGAGTTTCTTGTAATGCGGTCTCAATTTGGGCAATCAAGTTAGGTTGACCAAACTGCCGATTGGAGAGGTTAATGCTCATGGTCAGGTGTCGATGTTGAGGAAATTGATCGTGCCAGCTACGCAGTTGCCAACAGGCCTCTCTAAAAATCCACTGGCCCAAAGCCATAATTAATCCGGTTTCTTCAGCTGCTGGGATAAAGGCACTGGGCAATACAAACCCGCGGTCTTTTTGCCGCCACCTCACCAGAGCTTCGAATCCAGCTAGTTGTTGAGTTTTGAGATTGATAATGGGTTGGTAATAGAGCAAAAACTCATGGTTGTCTAGGGCACTGAGTAAATCACTCTCGAGCTGAAGGCGATTTACCGCGTCAGCGAGCATGCCGGCGGCAAATACTTCAAAGCGCGATCGGCCAAGGGCTTTAGCCCGGTACATGGCTGTGTGAGCATCGCGGAGCAGGTTAGCTGGTTTATGTTCCAGCTCTGGTTGGCTAATGGCGACTCCAATACTGAGGGTGCTGGGTAATTTCTGGCCGCGCAGGGTGAAGGGTTCTGAAAGGGCATCTTGCAGACGATCGATTAGATCCCTAGCCTCAGAACTGGGTAAGTGGGTTAATAAAAGCGCAAACTCATCGCCACCGACTTTAGCGATTTGTGCTTCCGGAGGCATGTGCTGTACTAGCCGTTGAGCCATCATTTGCAGAACTTCGTCTCCGACCTGGTGGCCAAGGCTTTCGTTGATTACCTTAAAGCGGTCAATACCCATAAAAGCCACTATGACCGGTGGTTCGGTAGGTCGTCGGTGGTGTAAAGCCTGCTGAATAGTGCCCATAAAGGCCTCTCGGTTGGGTAAACCAGTGAGGGAGTCGTGGGTAGTACGGTAAAGCAGCTTGTAGGCTAGCACCCCGGCGATGGTGCCAATCATGCCTGTCGTTGGTTCGATCAGAGGTATCCACAATAGCCGACTGACGCCTAGCCATCCGATACCGATGAGTCCGGCTATTAGCAGGCTGCTGGCAAGGAGTAAAAGGCTAGGGCGTTTGATTCCCCAGGCCAGCCCACCAGCAGCCAGACACCAACCCCACAGCCACAATCCTTCAGCCCATTGGGGTAAAAATCGATAGAGTGCCAGCTGTCCATCGACAATATCGAGCATTTGTCGAATCATCTGGCCATGGATGGCGACCCCTGGCATGGTTAGCTCGTTGTCTTGATTGAAACTAAAGGGAGTATAAAATCGGTCTTTAAGACTAGCTGCCGCAGTGCCAATTAGGACAATGTTGTCGGTTATCCAATCGGGGTCAAACTGCCCGCTCAGTGCTTGGCTAATGGATATATGCTGGGCAGGCATCTGGGCCGTATAATATCGCAGCAAAATTTGGTAGCCTCGGCTATCCACGTTTTGATAGCCGCCATCTTGGGCAGAGAGAACTGGAATGGCGCGATCGCCGAGGTAAAGATAATTTTCTTCGGCCCTGAGAGCATCGGCAGAGTAGCCTGCATAGGCCATGATGACTCGTAGCGCAAAGGAGTAGTACCCGCCCTCCTGGCTGCGTACAAATATCAGATTACGGCGAATAATCCCGTCAGAGTCTGTGGGAAAGTCATTGAAACCGACTCGATCCCTATCGACGGTGGGGGGGGGAGGCACCTCAGATTGTCCTTGGGTGCTGCCTACATTCCTAATGGCAACTAGGTTGGGATTAGCTAACTCCTCAATTAGCTCGCTAGAACCGGGCGGGCGGGGGGTGCTGCGATAGAGATCTAGACCGACAACCCGGGGCTGATAATTTTGAATTTGGTTAATGACTTGGGCGAGTACCTGGTCGCTCAGAGGCCAGCCATATTGACGAATATCGGCCTCAGTGATGCCTACGATGGTCATACGAGGGTCTAGATCTTCGCTGGGAAGCGATCGCACTAGCCGGTCGAACAGAAATAGTTCTGCTGGCTCCAGTATGGTAGCGACTTTCATCCCCGTTACCAGGGCACTGGTCAGCACACTGGCTAACAGCACAATCTTGCTACCGGTATTGAGGGGAGTAATACCCCACCAACGCACTACCCACGGCACCACATGACGATGCAGCCGGTGGTTTATGGCTTTAATTGTTGCTTTCACACCTGTTTGGCCTTTGACAACAAGAACTGACGGGGGCCAGTCAAGATATTTTTCCTAAGCATGCCCAGATCATACCGATAACCTCTGCCCTTTCCCCTGCAATGTTATTTTCGATACTTTAGTAACCTGGGCCAATATACAGAGTAGTTGGTCACCAAAAGCCTGAGGTTATGGTTTTTAGCCTGAGGGTATAGTCTTTGTTGCGGTCATCAGGAATATGAAGATCTAACGCAACGACGGCAGTTCCTAAGCAGAACTGCCGTCGTTGCGTTAGATAAATTTATGCTGCTCTAGCCCTATCATTGCTGACACCCTAGTGGATCAGGATAGAAACAGCATTCCAGGGTTCAGAGCTAATTTACCCCGGCTGGAATAGGAGTCACCCAATGGGTGCCGCCGCCTTGACGACGGCCCGGAAATTCGTCTCGGCTATTGGCGCTGGCAACCGCTCCTAATCCGAAGGCCTGACATAGAATCATTATGGCCAGCGATAGTACGCCAATTGCTAGCACTGAGTGACCTAAACTAAACGTTTTCTCTAGCGGAGTTTGCATCGTGATTATCGTTGTAGTCCCAGGTTTGATCGATGAAACCTGAGGGTAGACGCCCCTTAAACAACAGTTAAACACCCTGGCTTCGCTGTCTAGGATTTTAGAGGCCGGTTGGCAGTTAGATAGCAAAGCTTAAATCTATTAAGACCGAAGGTAAGGGCAGCTATCGACAGAGGACTTACGGAAGTTTGTACTCAGAAGTTTTACTGAGGACAATATTTGATCCGGATAAATTTCATGAGAGTTTGGTAAAAATTCGTCAATTTTTCGAGATGGAGGGGATCTGTAAAGCCAAGAATGCTCGTGTGAAGTGATTTCCCTGTTTGCCTCGCAAAAAAGTCGTCCGTAAACCTACGGATTTGCCCCTAAAATTATTTTGGCAAATAGAATGGAGCAGAGGTACAGCTTCTAGGCCAACAATTGCCCAGCTAGTCCCAGCAGGAGTGCCACTAGGGCACCGATGGTTGTATTGATGCCGTTGACCACCTCATTAGTTAGCCAGGCCAGCCGAGTTTGAAGGGTTGCGCCAATGAGACTTTCAACGGTGGTGGCAACAAAAGCCGATACTAAGCACAGGCCTATTTCCCAGGGGCCAATCAGCCCTACCCCCAGACCTACCAGGGCAATAATGGCTGAACCGATCACTCCGGCCAATGTTCCCTCTACACTAATGGCCCCTTCGGTACCGGCAGCAACTGGTCGCAGGGTAGTGATTAAAAAGGTGTGCTGGCCATAGGCTTTGCCGATCTCGCTGGCGGTTGTATCCGAGAGTTTAGTGCTCAGGCTACTGACGTAGGCTAACGCTAATAGGGGAATCCACCGCTCGGCTTGGAGCGGGCTACCAGCTAACTCGAGCAGTGCGATCGCTCCGGCACAAACTGCTGCGGTTAAGGCAGACCCCCAGACGTTTTCTGGCCCTCTGGCCCCTGAGCGGCCCTCGGCAATGCCCGCAGCTTCTTTACGCGCTTTACCCAATCGAGTTACGGCTGAGCCAGCCAAGAAATAGGCCATGATGACAACGTAGCCGCGCCAACCCAAGCATCCCCAGATCAAGACACCTAGAACCCAGGCATGCAGATAACCCGCCGGGGTAAGCAGCTTCTTGGGCGCTTGCCAAGCCACCGCCAACAGGGCTGTATTGATCATTCCTCCCAACAGCCATCCTATCCAAAGCAGCGGTATAGATGCTAAGTCTAAAACCATTGGTTTACCTCGTGAATTGGGCGTTAGGTCTAGATATCAAATACCTTGTGCAAGTGCAAACAGTTGCCCTGGTCAGGGTCTGGCTCGTAAGTCAGACGGTCGGCCACCAGGTACATAATTTTTAGGCCGCGCCCTCCCTCAGAGTTGGGATCGTTGGCAGTAATTTTGTGCCGCAGTACCGAAGCGAGATCAAATCCAGGGCCACGGTCCCAAATTTTAATCTCGATGGCGCGATCGCTAACCGAGACCTCAATCCGTATGGGGGTGCTTTGGGGTAGCTCAGCGTGGGCGTGGCGCACGGCATTGGTAAAGCCCTCAATTAGCGCCAGCTGGCATTGGAGCCAGATATTGTGAGGAATTGGGGATGTCTGAAACTGATCAAACCAGGCCAGCACCGACTTTAGCGCTGTAGGATCGGTCTGGATGTCAATCTGACTGGTGTGCTGATAGGTCAAAGCAGGCAATAGCTAGATAGCTCATCCTTGCATCATAGGCCTCAGCCTACCCTGGCAAACGCCCCAAAGACAAGAGTTTTACATCTGGAGGGAGGATGTTTCGGAACCGTTGAGGCATTGTAAGACATAGGCCTGAGATCCCTTGAAGTGAGCCTGAGTGCTTTTTATCGATAGGGGTCTAACCAGGTCAATAGCACATGGCGTAGATGGCCGAGATCGCGATAAAACTCTTGTTTGACAAACTGCCCTAGGGCATCAAGTGGGCTAAATGACTCGCCCGGCTGCCAGCCAAGATCTTGAGCGATGGGCGTGGTGTGGGAGCCCTGGAGAATTTGTACGGTGGTGAGGCGAGGAAAGCGTTGCACCAGTACCTCAGAGAGAGGCCGCGTTTGGTCGATGGTATCGCTGCGAAATTTAATCAGTAGATTGCTGGAAACTGGATATTGATTGCGTACCAGTGCCAGGGTGGTCTCAGGGTCAGGGGTGAACTCAACGTTAAAGGCTGGGTTGAACTGCACTACTTGCTCTAAGAACGGAATCGATCGTCGGGCTGGGTAGTTGTTAAAACTCATATAGATATTTCCGGCCCGTTCTATGTCCCAGAGGCTGTTGATCAGCAGATGTATTTTGCAGCCCAGGCTGTGTCCTAGACCGTAAATCGGTAAAGGGTCATGGTGAATGAGCACGCGCTTTTGCAAATATTCCATGGCCTGGTCGAAGGTGATCAGTGCCTCTTGGGCAATAGCCGTGTGATCAAAGGTATTGATAAATGGGGTTGCTACAACCAGATAGCCCTGCTGGGCTAGGTTCTCAAGCAGCCACTGGTACGTCACGCTAGGCGCTGCTGCCACAAAGGCACCCCCGAGGAAATGTACGATCGCTCTGGGGTTTGGCGGCACCAGAATCCAGTTGCCAGATACCTCTTGCCAGTTCATAGTCATCGGTAGTTATGTTCGTGCTGATTGGGCGTGGTCAAAACTAAGCGTCATACCCACAGGCCGTTGTTGAACTAGTATTCCTTCTAGACTAATGTAGCCAGTCTGGCTAGAGGACTGAAATCTAAGAGCCCTTAGACGTTGCCTAGACCTTACTGTGACACTTGCCTTTCGTTGAGCTAGGGCAGTAAGCTCAGTGGGCGGAGTTAGGAAAAAGTTATGGCACAGGGGGATGCGATCGCAGAGCGGACGATAGCGGTCAATGGACTGACCTGGTTTTACCGTGAACTGCAGCCCACCGTTGACTCATCTCGGTTGCCCGTGGTTTTGCTCCATGGCTTAGTGTCTCAGAGCTATAGCTGGCGTCAGGTCATGCCACCCCTAGCCCAGCAGGGGTTTCGTACCATTGCCCCTGACTGGATTGGCCACGGCTTTTCCGACAAGCCCGATCGCCGTGTTTTTTCCTACACGCCTGAGGCCCTCAGTGTTGCCCTAGGTGAATTTTTAGATGCTCTGGATCTTCCCCAAGTGCACCTAGTTGCCCAAGGGTTTCTCGGCTCGGTTGGCATACAGTATGCTCTGCAAAACCCCAGTCGAGTCGACCGCCTGGCAATGATTAATGCACCCATAGGCCCTGGCGCTAAACTACCTTGGAAAATACGCCAGATGGGCTGGCCCTTGGCCGGAGACATGATTACCCAAGACCCGCTCCTAGTCGATCGCACCCTAGAAGGTGGAGGGCCCTATCAAATAGACGATCCCGACTTAGATGTCTATCGCCGTCCCTTTCTCAAGAGCTCGGATGTCGGTCGGGCCTTGATGACGACTGTACGTCAACTATCTGTGGAAGCCCATAGTCAGGCCATTGCTGCAGCCCTACCTGGTTGGGATCACCCTACCCTAGTCCTCTGGGGGCAGAGTGATCCCTGGCTATCGGTGAGCTTAGCTGAGGCAGCCGTGCAGGCTCTGCCCAACGGCGAACTACAAACCCTAGCCGAGGTAGGCCATTATGCTCAGGAAGACTGGGCCGAAAAAGTAGCTGCGGCCCTCGATAGTTTTCTGCGTCAAATGAATGTGTAGTTGACGCTAGGGCTAAGGTATCACTGCCAGTCATACTCTAAGGCGGCATCTCCCAATACCTGACGAATAGTTGTCCGTAGGGTTACCAACTCATCTACCGTGACGCGGTGATCAGCATAGAGCAGAGTCTTGATATCTTCTAGTTCGCTCTGGGAGAGTTTTCCATCGGCCAAGGCATGACGGACTAAATTCCGCAGTTGTTCAAGGTGGGCTAGATCGGCTTCGCTGAGCTTCTGAGACTCATTTCTCTCAATATGCATTTGGTTCACCAGATAGCGCTTAGATTTAGTTAAACTAACGTTCCATGAGTTGATTAGACCCATAAAATAATTCATAAAATTGCAGTTTATATTAAATCAATGGGTGATGGTGTTGCTTAAGCAACAGGATTTTCTCTAAGGAGACTTGAGATGGCCAATAAGCAACAATTTCAGAGTTTTGAAGATCTATTAGCCGGTGCCGAAACCCCAGTGCTAGTTGATTTTTACGCTACTTGGTGTGGCCCCTGTCAAATGATGGCCAGCATTTTAGCTACGGTCAGCCGTCGCCTTAAAGGGGAGCTAAAAATCGTTAAAATTGATACCGACAAGTATCCGCAAATTGCATCTCAATATCAGGTTGCAGCCTTGCCGACACTGGTCTTGTTCAAAGCCGGAAAACCCATTGACCGTATCGAAGGAGTATTGCCTGCCGAACAACTGGTAACTCGGCTACGTCCCCATCTTGCCTGAGCAATGGCAAAAGTACCCTGTGCGATCGCAATGGGCAGCAATCTGGGCAATTCTCAGCACACGCTATTTCAAGCCCTCCAAGCTCTCCACTGCCCTCCCCTAATGACCGTGGTGGCTCAATCGAGCCTTTACCAAACGGTTCCTATAGGTCCTCCCCAGCCCGACATCCTCAATGCTTGTGTTCTGCTTGACACGACGCTGTCGGCAGTAGCTTTGCTGCACCAGTTGCTTAGTATAGAGCAGCAGTTTGGTCGAGAACGCCAACAGCGCTGGGGACCGCGCACCCTTGACCTCGATCTATTGTTTTACGATCAGGCTGTTGTCACCACACCAACTCTAGAAATCCCCCACCCTCGTTTCCGGGAACGCGCCTTTGTGCTTATTCCACTAGCCGAGATCGCCCCCAATTGGTGTGACCCGATTAGTGGTCAAACAGTGCTTACCCTCTGCCAATCGGTAAACCCCTCAGGAGTACAACGGCTTGGTCCGATTGTCGCCTAGGCCTCAATCGGGTGGCTAAAGACAGCTACAATAGGGCGAACATGAGTTGTCTCCAGAGTCTTTCACCCATGTCGCTTGGTCAAGAGCCACCCCAATTACTAAAACAGCGTCTTTTCTACGAAGGGCGTAAGTTTAACTTTGAGGTCAATCGGTTACGACTGCCTAACCGTGCCGAAGGCGATTGGGAATGCATTCGTCACCCTGGCGGCGCTTTAGCGGTTCCTGTTACCACCGAGGGCGATTTGATTATGGTGAGGCAGTATCGTTTTGCCGTACTGGGTCGGCTGCTAGAGTTTCCCGCAGGCACCCTTGAGTCCGAAGAAACCCCCATCGATACCATTCGCCGAGAAATTCAGGAAGAAATTGGATACACCGCCAAAACCTGGTTGCCCATGGGTAACTTCCCCTTAGCTCCAGGATATTCTGACGAAATTATCTATGCCTTTTTGGCTACCGATCTAGAACCAATTGAGGCTCCCCCTGCCGCCGATGCCGACGAAGACATGGAGGTTATTTCACTGTCTCCCACCCAACTCGAAAATTCTATTTTGGCAGGAGAAGCGATCGACGCCAAGACGATCGCCAGTTTCTATTTGGCCAAGCCCTACCTTGAGAAATTGGCTGCCCTCTAAAAGATCTGCCCCAGAGCAAATCATCGATCTTAGTCGACCGTCTAATTAAACACTTGGAGAGCCGCTGGTGCCATAGTAAGGCTTGAGCCAGTCTAGATTGAGCTCATAGAGATGATCAATCACCCAGGTAGCTCGACGATGAATCATTTGATAGGGGTAGGTGTGCGCGACTCCTAAGACGGGTACTCCAGCGCGCTTTGCAGCCTCTATACCGGCAAAAGAGTCTTCGATCGCTAGACACTCAGCTGGTTGGAGATTTAGACCGACTGATAGATTGTTGAGCTGATTGATCGCAGCTGTGAAGCCGTCTGGCTTAGGTTTACTCACACCAAAGGGAAGATCGTCTGCTGAGATAATGAGGTTTACATAATCGCCCCAGTTCACTAACGATAGTACGGTCTCAATTTCACTGCGTCGGGCGCCAGATACGATGGCTAGACTCAGCTGAGCTGACCTAACCTGATAAATCAAGTCATCAATGCCTGGATAAAGGGGAAGACGCTCTAACCTGCGTAAGATCTCTTGGTAGCGAGTTGCTTTGCGATCGAGTAATTTTTCTAGATAGCTATCAGATACTGTTCTTCCCCGAAGAGTCAGTAAATCTCTGAGGCACGCTGCATCCGATCGGCCTAGGCAACAATCGACAATATCTTGGGGGTTGGGTCGCAGGTTTTCTTCAAGGAGTAATTCGTCAATCAGCTGCTCATGGATGGCTTCGTCGTTGATAACAATCCCGTTAAAGTCGAGTAGAACAGCCTTGATAGCCATAAACCTAGCTGGGAAACCGTAAAGAAATGCAAAGCATTGGTTAGCTTTTAGTTTAGCCCGATTTTGAAATGGCAAGGGGGCTTCCTAGGCCAGGAATTGCGAGATTTGAATGTCAAAGGCGCGAGCATCAATCTGGTTGCTGATAGAGACTAAGTTTGGAGGTTACTACTCCGATCGGGAAATAGTATGCCCGTAGAACTACGGAGAACTCCACTTAGCCTTCGTCAGAGTACCGTGGATCAACCATGGTGCATACTGGCGTCACTTCAGAGAATGGGTACAGTTCCCAGCGAACCCGCTCTCGTAAGGACATCCGCAGATATGGCTACTGAAACTTCGACAATTCGCTCCCGTGGTATGGAACTGCTGATGCAGTACAAGCAGTCTCCCTCTGTGCACCTGCGCAATAGGCTTGTGCAGTTAAACGCTGGCTTAGTGCGTAAGATCGCCCATCGAGTCAGCCACCAGTGTTCTGAACCCTATGAAGATTTGGAGCAAATTGGCTACATTGGCTTAATTCGTGCGATTGAGCGGTTTAATCCTGGCCAGGGCTGTGCTTTTAGCTCTTTTGCAGTTCCTTATATTCGTGGCGAGATGCTGCATTTCCTTCGCGATCGCGGCACGACGGTTAAGATTCCCCGTCGCTGGCAAGATCTGCAAAAGGAGTCCCAAAAGCTCCAGATGGAACTGATGCGCAGTTTTGGCCGTAACCCCAGTGACGGGGAAATGGCTGATGCGTTAGGTGTCTCGGTTAAAGAATGGCGAGAGGTCAAAATGGCCCATAAAAACCGTTTGCCCCTCAGCCTGGATGCGACTGTTTGTCAGCAAGTCGACTCTAATATTACCCTTGGTGAGACGTTGCCGGATACCCACTATCAGCTGATGCAGGCCCTAGAAGAAGATCGCCAGCAAATTCAGCGAGCTCTAAACCAGCTTGAGTCTAAAACTCGCACGGCTATTGAGTTTGTGTTTTTTAAGGGCTTATCTCGTAAAGAGGTTGCCGAAAAAATTGGCGTTAGCCCCATGACTGTCACCCGTCGTATTCAGCGGGGAGTCGATGAAATGATTGCTTTCCTACAACCTCAGGAATTGCATACTGATCAATAGCCCTTCACCAACCCCAGACCTACGAGAGCAGTATGCCGTAGGGAGTCTCTAGAGACTCCCTACGGCGTTCTCATTGCTACAACTACCGGCGACTACCTCTGGCTGTGCGGCACCTACTATCAAGCTGCCCGACCCATCATCCGCGATCGCATCGAATAGCTTTTCTAGTTGGGGGCAGGCCCAGAAGCTTGCTTTCCTATTGCTTTCCTAAAAGGAGTCAGGAATTATCGGTCTTTTGCCTGTAGGTTTATACGAAGCCTCACAGCCTTGGCAAAACGATATGGTAGCCTCTCACCCGCTACACAGCGCCTATGACCAGTACCAGACCCTGGTAGACCAGTTGGCAAACAGCCCAACCTGGGAGCCAGAGCCGGTACTAACCATGCTGAGAACGCGCGATCGCATTCAGCACCTGATCGATCAGCTCGGTGAAATACCCGAGGCTCAGACCCTGCCGCCCCAATTTTGGTTAAGCCTGGCCAATACCGATGCCATTCTGGGTCGCCACACCGACCAGCTGCGAGCGGTGCCCGCCTTGGTCGACTGGCGCAAAAGCGTACATCCCCCAGAGCACCACTGGTGGTGGTACCCCCCCGAACTGGAACCGCCCAAGGATGCTCTGGCCTGGCTGTGGGGCGGGCTAACCATCGCCATGCTCACCATTAGTTTGGCCCTGGCCCAAGATATCGCCAGTCGTTTTACCCTCGATACGCCAGGGGTGTGGAGCTCGCTGGGGGCGATCGCCCCGGTTATTCTTACCCTGTTTGCCAGCGGCGGTGCCCTGACTAAAGTGGGGCAGCAACTGCTCGAAAGCGTGCTCGCCAGCCGTAGTTCGGCTGCCAAAAACTGGGCCAGAATTAAATTTGCCCTGGCCTTTGCCCTGGCCCTGGGGCTGTTTCTCTTTCACTCCCTGGTGCTGCCCCGGATCGCCGTAGCCTACAACCAAGCGGGCGAAGAGCAGTACGAATCAGGCGACTGGGCCAGCGCTCAAGACAACTTCGAGCAGGCCCTCAGCATTCGGCCCGACTACCCCGCTGCCCAGTTCAACCTGGGCGTGCTCTACGAAGCATATCAGCAGCTTGACCAGGCTCAAACCGAATACCTCAAGGCGGTGCAGGGAGGCTACCTACCTGCCTACAACAATCTGGCCCATCTCTATATTCAGCAGGGTAACCCCGAAGACGCCGTGCCCCTGCTGCGCTCGGCCCTGGGCAACCCGGTCTTGAGCCAGCAGGCGCCCGAGTTGCAATACCTGCTGCACAAAAATTTGGGCCAGGCGCGCCTGGAACAAGAGCGCTTTGCCGAGGCTCAAACGGCTTTGCTCGAGGCGATTGTAGTTGGCCAATCCTTAACCAATCCTCGCCCCGATGCCTTCTGTCTATTGGCCCAAGCCCTAGGCCAATCGTCTGCTCCGGCTGACTCCTCTCTACCTGCCGCCAACACTGCTTGGAGGAGCTGTTTGCAGTATGCCACCCGGCCTGAAGACGACATCTGGGAAAGCCAAGCCCGCCAAGCCCTGACCCAGCCGGAGAATTTGTATGCCCCAGAACCCGCACCGTAGTATTGGAACCTGTGGGTAACGTAATCAGCAGGTTATGGTTAACGGCGCGCTCGATGCGCCGCTTAATTTTGGATCAACCATCAGGAGAAAGCCAGAAGTCATTTCAGCTATTTCGCCACAGCGGCTGGCAGCTCACCGCCTGGTATACCGGCGTGATGACGGTGGTGCTGGGGCTGAGCGGTCTAGGGGGCTACGAGGCGCGATCGCCCTCACAGCCGCAAGTGTGTCTAGATTAACGGCAAAGCTGAGCTGCAACAGACATACTTAGCTTTCACACAAGTTTTCGACTGTCTGCTCCAGCGCTGTGTTGGACTGCTGACAACTACTCTTAGAGTATTCCAACTAAATACCTATCCGGTGTCTCTCCGCGACTGGCCCAGTGGGCCGAGTTCGCGTTCCTGATCGGGATGTTTTTTTAGGTGGAATACTCTTATGCAAATACTGCTTCATAATCTCGAGCAAATTCATTAAAAGTGATTGGTTGCTTTCTTCCAATTTTAGTAACCACGCCAGTAAGAGTTGGTCTTCCTTTGCTAGCGATTTGCCAAGACGTGGTTACTGCCTTAGCAAACCACTCTGAAACGCCAGATCGAATTAGGGCCTGATTAAAATCCAATGGAGAAGCATCAATGTAAGTAATCTTTTGATTGGCGACTGTGGAGAGCTTTTCAGCAATCTCTTGTAATGAGAGTAACTCTGGACCCGTTAAATTATACGTTTTCCCTTCATGCTTTTCCTCCGTTACAATTACAGATCCAACAAGCACAACATCACGAATATCTATGGGTGCGGTTTTTGCGTCTCTCATGGGCAAAGACAATGTGCCTTTTGTCCTCATCTCATGAGAAAACCATAGAAAGTTTTGCATAAACGAGTTTGTCTGCAAGATTGTAAATTTGATACCGGATTGTTTTAGGTACTGCTCTGCGATGGCATGTTGCTTGAAAAACTGGCAAGGTGATTTGGGGTCAGATTTAACAGGAGATAATTTGACAATATGCCGTATGCCAGTGCGTTTAGCTGCTTGGTAAAGTTGAATCTCTTGCTCGGCTTGATTAATCGTATTGGGAGGAATTGAAAAAAGGCGATCGCACCCCTGCAACGCAATATCTAAATGATCTAGTCGGTTGAGATTGCCTAAGCAAACAGATGCTCCCAAGGCTTGAAGGTTAGCTGCTTTTTGCGAATTTCTGACCAGCACCCTTACTTGTTTGCCCGACCGTAAGAGTGATTCAACCAGCTTACTACCGACCCTCCCAGTTGCACCTGTTATAAGAATCATGAGAATTGCCGTTAAACTTTGTACTCATACCTTGCTACAAAATAGGGGCCAACTTGGCGATCGCTATGATGCCAGAACCCAAAGTTTTCATAAACCCTTCTCCATCAAGGGTTTCTGGCCCAGCAGTTTGCAGCAGGTCATGGAGTAGCAGGGCCATTTCATTCTCAAGGGAGCCTAAAGATGCTAGAGTTTCAGGCTAGTTCCAATGGTTCTAGCGTTTATGCGTCTGCCCCCTCCCGCCCCC
>NZ_JADEWX010000244.1 GCF_015207395.1 Nodosilinea sp. LEGE 07088 | reverse complement strand
AGTTATGGACCGACTGGGCACTCCAACTGATAGCGCTCAAACCCCATAAACATCGCTATTTTCAGCGTGGTCTCTATGCTCTATCCCTGATGCAGCAAGCTCTTTAGGTACGTTGTCACCCGTTAAGGCGCACCAATAGCTCATCGCCCACCCACTGGGGCCCCGGCGGGCCAAACCAGACATCGATGTGGGGGTGATCGTGATAGCGCTTCACCAACTCGGTGATCAGCGCCAGGTAGTCGTCCTGGGGCAGCTCCTGTTGCAGCGGTACGAGGTTGGTCAACTGCTGACGCAGGGGGGCAGGCAAACTGGCTAAAAATGCCTCATCTTCGTGATGAATGAGCCGACTTTCGTAGGCCGCCCCCGGAGCCAGCGCCACCCGCATACCGGCTTGCTCATAGGCCTGGAGGCAAACCTGGAGGTTGTCGAAACAAGCCTCGGCGGTACCCGATAGCCTGGTCACATCCACCACCGTGGTGACCCCACTCTGCAAGAGACGGGCAATGCTGAGCAGGGTTCTGAGCTGGGGCGGTTGGGGCCGCAGGGTGAGGTTGGCCAACAGCCACAGCTCGAGAAAATCGTCGTCAACCCCTTGCAACACATGGGATACCCCATTGCTGTGGTGATGGGCATTGACCAGCCCTGGCATGACTAAAAACTGGTCAGACCCCAGCACCTCAGCAGCGGGATATTGCTGTCTCAGATCTTCCCAGGCACCTAGGGTGAGAATCTTGTCGGCCTGAACCGCGATCGCACCGTCTGACACAACGCGATCGCCGGTCAAAATCCAACGGCCTCGAACTAAACGAAGATCTGTCATCGCTATCTCTGCGTGGGGGGGATTGATGCCGGATGCCAACACCCTAGGGCCATGCCCTGGGGGCAGAAGCGACAGCTAACCGGGTCGCCCAAGCTTCACTTTACTAGCTACCGCTAACTCAATGTTATTCAAACAGCCTGGGCTCGGGTCATGGCGGCAATCCCTACTGCCATGGCGACCGTTGCCCCTCACCCCCGGTCTGCATATCGTGCAGGCTGCAAATGATGGGGCTTGATGGACAGTTATGGGATAGGCACAAGCGCTGGCCACGGCTGAAGGGCGCAATTTCTACGCTGGAAATGAAGTCGCAGGGCACCACGTCTAGGCCATCTTGGCTAGAGGCGAGGGAAATGGTGTGCCTGCTTGCCGACCCTAGCGATCGGCAATTTTTGCCTGCCAGCTATTTAAAAGAGCTGTAGGCCCGGTGTTGAACGAGCGATCGCATTAATATCCCATTCACCCTATCAGGAGAACCTGAAAACCTATGAGCTATAAAGCCGACAGCTTTATCCAAGACTTAGATCAAGTCGCCAAGACGCGCCAGGAATTTGCTGGGTATCTGGCCACCATGGCCACCACCCTGGATGACTCAGAACAGCTTGACAATACCTCCGGGCAGCTCGGCCTTGGCCCCGTGATCGCTGACCTCACCACCGCCAGCCAAAACCTTTCTTCAGAGGTCTTTCGCCTGCTGGTGCTGGGCGATATGAAGCGAGGCAAAAGCACCTTCTTGAACGCGCTGATGGGCGAAAACCTGCTGCCCACCGACGTCAACCCCTGCACGGCGGTGCTCACCATTCTGCGCTACGGCCCCGAGAAGCGGGTGACGGTGCATTTCAACGACGAGCGATCGCCCGAGACGCTCTCCTTCGACGCGTTTAAAGAGCGCTACACGATTCGACCGGATCAGGCGAAAAAGCTCGAAGATGAAGGCACCCTGGCCTTCCCCGCCGTCGCCTACGCCGTGGTGGAATATCCCCTCACCCTGCTGGAAAAGGGGGTTGAGATTGTCGATAGCCCCGGACTCAACGACACCG
The DNA here is from genome assembly GCF_015207395.1 of Nodosilinea sp. LEGE 07088. Lineage (GTDB taxonomy): Bacteria > Cyanobacteriota > Cyanobacteriia > Phormidesmidales > Phormidesmidaceae > Nodosilinea. Next base: position 4,813 of record NZ_JADEWX010000244.1, on the reverse strand, counting down.
AAGCGCGCAATCAGCTCACCCTCAACTACGTCAACAGCTGCCACGCCATTCTGTTTGTGCTCAGCGCCACCCAACAGTTCACCCTGGGCGAGCAGCGCTATCTCGACAACTACATCAAAGATCGGGGCCTGACCACCTTTTTCCTGATCAACGCCTGGGATGAGATTCAGAACCGGCTGGTAGACCCCGAGGATGCGACCGAGCTGCGAGAAGCCGAAGACCGGGTGCGCCAGGTGTTTCGCACCAACCTGGAACCCTACTGCCAGCTGGATGGAGAGGATCTGTACAGCGATCGCACCTTCGAGGTCTCTTCCTTGCAGGCGCTGCGCCAGCGGCTCAAGGGCGATGAGGGCAGCCTGGAGGGCACCGGCTTTGGCGAATTTATGCAGGCGCTGACCACGTTTTTGACTAAAGAACGGGCGATCGCCGAACTGCGCCAGGCCAAGATTCTGGCTCGGCAGGCCTATCGCACCACCCACGATGCGATCGAGCGCCGCATTCCGCTGCTGAGTCACAACATTGATGAACTGCGCGAAAAGATCTGGTCAGTACAGCCGGAATTCGATCAGTTGGTGGATATTCGTGACCAGTTCAAAGACGAAATTCGCGTCATTGGCGAGCGCAAGGCGGGCGACATCACCACCTCCTTCCGCGACTTTCTGGCCAACCTGGATCAGACCTTTGAGGAGGATTTTGTTCGCTACCAGCCCGAACTGAAGTTCCTAGATTTCCTGCGCAAGCAGAAGCGAGAGGAGTTTGAAGCGGCCCTCAAACAAGCTTTTGAGCGCTACCTCACCGACAAAATCGCCCTCTGGAGCAAAGATGCCCAGCGCGACATCGACCAGGCCTTTATCGAACTGGCCCACACCGCCTTCAAACACGGCGAGTCGTACAGCCATCTGACCGATCAGATCAACCAGAAGCTCACCGGCCAACGGGTTGCACCTCGCACCCACCTCAGCCCAGAGGATTCTTCCCCTGGCTGGGCCAAATGGGCTGTCGGCCTCTACGCCCTCACCACTGGGGATGTAGGTGCGATCGCCATGGCTGGCACCGGCCTGTTCAACTGGCGTCAGGTGCTGATGAACCTGGTGGGTGCCACCGCCATCACCATCACCTTCGCCCTGCTGACCGACATCTTCTTAGGCCCCATCGGCATGGCGTTGGCGGGCCTTGGCCTCAGCAGCTGGACGGCGGAGCAGGCCCGCCGCAAGGTGCTGGCTACGATGAAAGCGGAACTCAGCAACTCGCTGCCCCAGGTGGCCCAGGAGCAATCCTTTGTGGTCTACCAGGTGGTGAAAGAGTGCTTCGAGACCTACCAGCAGGATGTGGTCAAGCGCATGAACGAAGACATCACCGCCCGCAAGACCGAGCTGAGCGAACTGATCAAACAGAAGGAATCTCGCGAAATCGATCGCGAGGCCGAAACCCAGCGGCTTAACCAGCTCGATGATCTGGTGCTGGCCCAGTCGCACCAGGTGGAAGATGCCTACGATCAGGTCTTGGGCATTCATCTGCCCGAGGTGAATACAGCGGCAGAGGATGACACCCTGATGGAGGCTTCACCGGCAGAGCAGGCTGTGCTCACCGCTGCTGCGGTCTAGCATGGCTCAGCGGTTCTGCTAGACCGCCAGCACAGAAACCCGGTTTCTCGGCCAGAATGCCAGTCATGCCGTTAGGGCAGTGACAAAGAAACCGGGTTTTTAGCCATCCTGTACCGATGCTTTAGACGGTAGCGTCTGTCAGGCATGAATCGATAGCAACTCCTTGAGCGAGGGGGCGTAGGTTACCTACGCCCCCTCGCTTATGTGTGATCTCGACTCAACTCGGCCAATCAAAGCGACTCAGGCGCTTCATCGGGAGGATGCCAGCCTGCCTTAACCCAATTGCGACGGACAGCTTTCGCCAATGGATTGTTGACCCGCAGGGCGACAACAGTTGCCCGTCCACAGGCGCTTTTGCCCAAGACCTCAACACCATTTTCGCTCCAGACAAAGTGCTCATGCCAAACCTGGTTACGCGGGTTGAAGAGAGGGACAGTCACCCCCGTCTGCCGATCAACCGAACGCGCGTTCGGATTGCGTCAGGAGTCGTGCTCATTGAGCTACCGGGGCAAGCAAGCCTCGCGTTACCGCCTCTGCCAGGGCTTCAGATTTCCGCAGTTGCCCCAGCTGATAAACCTGCAACAAAGCCAACAGTTCGTATCTTTCGGGCTCGCTTAACCCTTGGGCTTTGTCCGCTGCTTGCAGTTCGCCGAGCCGAGCGTTTTGAGACTCCTGCATTTTTCCGGTGGCGAGTTGCAGCACCTCATTATCCTCAAGCCCGGATATAGCGGGGAAAAACGCCTCTTCCGCAAAGTTCTCTAATGTGGGCCAGAGCTGTTCGAGGGCTTCTGTCAGCACGGTCGATGCGTCTTTGCTGGTGGCATGACCTAGGCGCTGGGCGTCTTCGACCAGACCATTGGAGAGTTGTAGGGTGACTTCGATGGTCATAGAGCAGGTGCTTACAGCGATCGTGATTTAAACATAGCCCATCGCCCTCATCAGGTACCGGGTGCATTGGAGATGCTTAGGTTGAATGTGCACGCTAAAAGGCACCCGGTACCTATTCCGCCTCATCCAACTTCGCCAAACTTTCCCGACATTTTACTGTCCAGGGATGCTCAGCCCCCAGCTTGGGTTCAAGAATAGCGAGGGCCTGCTGGTATAGGGAGCGGGCTTCTTCGGTACGACGCTGGGCGGCGTAGAGAATGCCTAAGTTCTCAGTGACTCGACCAACATTAGGGTGATCTTCCCCTAAAGATTGCCTCCACAGTCGCAAAGCTTCACTCAAATAAGGCTCTGCCTCCTCATAACGATCTTGATCACGATAAAGTACTGCTAAATTATTAAGGCTAATGGCCACATCGGGATGCTCCTCCCCCAACAGCCGCTTCCACATCGCCAGGGCCTCCTGATAGAGGGGTTCGGCCTCCCCATAGCGCCCCTGGTCACGATAAAGCGCGGCCAGATTGTTGAGGCTAAGGGCGACATCTGGATGCTCTTCGCCCAACAGCCGTCTCCACATCGCCAGGGCACTCTGGTGGAGGGGTTCGGCCTCCCCATAGCGCCCTTGACTGTAGTAGAGCATGGCCAGATTGTTGAGGCTAGCGGCGACATCGGGATGCTCGTCGCCCAACAGCCGTCTTTGCATCGCCAAGGCATTTTGGTGGAGGGGTTCGGCCTCCCCATAGCGTCCTTGACTACAATAGAGAAAGGCCAGATTGTTAAGGCTAGCGGCGACCTTTGGATGCTCGTCGCCCAACAGGCGTTTTCTCATCGCCAGAGCATCTTGGTAGAGGGGTTCAGCCTCCCCATAGCGCCCTTGATAGTCTTCCAATTGCCCAAGGCTATCGAGACTGTCAGCAATATCTTCGTGTTTATCGCCGAGTAGACTTCGCCGTAACTCCATCACTTTCTGCAAGAGTGGCTCTGCCAAAGAGTATTGCCCTCTTACCAGTAGATAAGTGCCCATGGAGTGAAGTACATCAGCGGCAACGGTTGAGGCAATATTGCGCTGCTGGCAGTGGGTCGCCAGTTCTTGTACATGATTTAGCAGTTGGGCCAGGGTAGGCCAGTCTTGGTATTCAGGGTCTTTGCATTTCTCTGGTAGTAGCGTTGCCATGGCCCTAAATAGGGGTTCTACCCAGTCTTGGCAGCCTTCATTTCCCAACTCCGCCCGAATTACCTCCTGCACCAGGCGGTGCAGACTCAAACTCTGGCTCTCTGGCTCCACCCGCACTAGCGAATAGCTGCCCAGCGGGTTCAGCAGGTCGTAGAGGTCTAGCGGGTCGTCGGTCGCGTCGGCCAGGGCGGTGGCCAGGGGCTCCCCTAGCTCCGCTGCCCCCTGGGTGAACAGGGTAAAGGGAATCGCGTCGGGATGCAGGAAGGCGCAGTAGTTGAGCAGGGCGGCAGCGGCGGGGGCGGTTTTCTGCACTTCCTTCAGGTTCAAGGCCCAGGTGGTGGCAATCGAGTCGGGGTACTGGCCCAGCTTGGGTTTGGCTTTTTCCAGGCGTTTGAGCCGCTGTTTGCGGTAGCTGGTGAGGTAGGCGGCGAAGGGCACCCGGTTGGTGACGATGTAGGCGGCGGCCTGCTCCAGGGCGAGGGGCAGGTAGCCGAGTTCAGCGGCGAGGTCGGTGGCGGCTTGGAGTTCGGGGGAGGGTTCAATTCCCTGCATTGGGCGCATGTCATCCGCCCCTGCGGGGGCCATTCTGCCGGTGCGGTGCAGCAGAAAGGCGATCGCATCTTCGGCAGTCAGCATTTCCATCGCGATCGGCTGCACAATGCCCAGGTCTTGAAAATCCTGGGCGCGGGAGGTGACGAGAATGTGGCCGTTGGTTTCTGGTGGTAGAAAGGGCGGCAAAATCTCGGGGCGATCGGCGTTGTCAAAAACTAGCAGCCAGTCTGCTTCGCGCCCCAGCCACAGCCGTACCGACTGCACGGTGTCGTCCTGGTTTTCGGCATCCTTGAGGGGCAGGTTCAGAATTTGGGCGATCGCCACATAGCTCGTGGTCAGCTCCAGTTCCGTGTCCGCCCCCACCCAAAACACGTAGCGATAGTCGTCGCGATAGCGGTAGGCATATTCCACCGCCGTCTGGGTTTTGCCAATGCCGCCCAATCCACTAATCGCCTGGGTCTGCGAAATTGCCGCCGTCTGGCTATCCCACAGTTGCTGGTAAAGCGTAGCGAGAATACTCTCCCGCCCAGTGAAGTAGGGGTTGCGAGGGTAGGGCACCATCCAGGGTGGCCCCTGTCTCTTATACCCATCTGACGCG
>NZ_JADEWX010000243.1 GCF_015207395.1 Nodosilinea sp. LEGE 07088 | reverse complement strand
GGGCAAGAGCGGGTGGGTAAAGACGATTTTTCGGCCCGGATGTTCTTTTAGCAGACGAAATGCCCACATTACTCTCTAGGGCATTTAGCCTGTTACCCCCAGCCAACTTTACCCAGACCCCCAACGCACCGTGGAAGAACAAAAGCAACCCTCCGAAGTCATCACTCTGCTCTCCAGCCGTGAGCTAGAGAAAATGCGTCAAGCCTGCCAGCTCGCCGCCCGGCTGCTCGACTACCTCACCCCCTTCGTCAAGCCCGGTGTCAGCACCCAGGAACTCAACGACCTGGCCGAAGCCTGGACCCAAAAGCATGGAGCCAAAAGCGCTCCCCTGGGCTATGCGGGCACCGTGATGCCCTTTCCTCGCTCCATCTGCACCAGCATCAACGAGGTCATCTGCCACGGCATTCCCAACGACGAGGACATCCTGCGCGACGGCGACATTATCAACATCGACGTCACCCCCATTCTCGACGGCTACCACGGTGACACCAGCCGCACTTTTTTGGTAGGTGAGCCCTCCCCCATCGCCCGTCGCCTGGTTGAAGTCACCGAAGAAGCCATGTGGCGCGGCATTCACGTGGTGAAGCCCGGAGCCCGGGTCGGCGATATTGGCGCAGCGATTCAGGCCTATGCCGAGGGCGAAGGCTTCTCGGTCGTGCGCGATTTTGTCGGCCATGGGGTACACCGCATCTTTCACGCTGCCCCGCAAATTCCCCACTACGGCGAGCCCGGCAAGGGCAAAAAACTGCGCCCCGGCATGGTGTTCACCATCGAGCCCATGATCAATATCGGCAGCTACGAGGCCGAGATTTTGATCGACGGCTGGACGGCGATTACCGTAGATCGCCAGCTCTCGGCCCAGTTTGAGCACACCGTGACGGTCACCAAAGACGGCGTCGACGTGCTCACCCTGTCTCCGGCGAAGGTGCTAGCCTGACTCCCAAGCATCAGGAACATTTGATGAAACCGCTCGCCGGATGCATTGCCCTAGTTACAGGAGCCACCCGAGGGCTGGGTAAAGGCATTGCCATTGGCCTCGGGGAAGCCGGGGCCACGATTTATATCACCGGGCGTACCCTAACGGCGACGACTGAGGGCGTTGGGTCTCTAGAGGAAACGGCTGCCGCTGTGGAGCAGGCCGGCGGGGTGGCGATTCCAGTACGGGTTGACCACAGCGACGATGATCAGGTGCAGGCTCTCTTCGATCGCATTCAAGCCGATCAAAAGGGCCGCCTCGACCTCTTGGTCAACAATGCCTATGCCGGGGTGCCCGCCCTTAGGGCTGCCTATGGCAAACCCTTCTGGCAGTCTGAGCCCAGCTTTTGGGATGCCTGCAACCAGGTGGGCCTGCGCAGCCACTACGTCGCCAGCGTCTATGCGGCCCGGCTGATGGTGCCGCGCCAGCGGGGGCTGATCTGCACCCTATCGTCCTGGGGTGGGCTGTCGTATATCTTTGGGGTGCCCTACGGAGTGGGCAAAGCTGGCTGCGATCGCATGGCTACCGACATGGCCGTTGAGCTCAAACCCCATGGCGTGACCTCGCTTTCCATTTGGCCCGGCATCGTCGGTACCGAGCTGATGACCCAGTTTGCGGGTGAGATGGGACTGGGTGAAACCTCCGCCGAGAATTCCCTGCCCCACTACAACTGGGAAACCCCGCTGCTCACTGGACGTGTGATCGCCGCGTTGACGGCAGATTCTAAGGTGCTGCGGCGCACCGGACAGGTGCAAATTGTGGCTGAGTTGGCCCGCGAGTATGGCCTGGTCGATGCCGATGGGCAGCGGCCAGCCTCTCTGCGATCGCTGCGGTTTGTGCTGCCCTACAAGCTACCGGAGTTGCGCCCCTACGCCGGGTTGATCCCCGATGTCGAGATGCCCTGGCCCTTTTTGCTGCTGGGGCCACTGGGGTCACCCAAGGCCTAAAAAGAAGATTGTTATACTGAATTGACTCTCAGCCGTCACAGCAGATGAATTTGTGCAGCCGTCCTCATCTTCCCATCTCAATTCTGAGCCTACCTCCTCTGCAGATCCTGGCTTGAGCCGGGTGATTAATCGCCTCTCTATCACCCTGGAGCGAGATAGCTTAGTCAAGCAAGTGACCCACGATCTACACCAAAAACTGGGGGTCGATCGCGTGCTGCTCTATTACTTCTATTGCCAATGGAAGGGGCGGGTCACCTTTGAGGTTTTGAGCGACCCAAAATTTTCTATCTTTGGCTCCACTGGGCCAGACGAATGCTTTAACGACGACTATGCAGAGATGTACCTGGCCGGGCGGGTACGGGCGATCGCCGATATTGAAGCTGAGCCCATTGCCGACTGCCACCGCGATTTTTTGCGCGACCTAAAGGTACGCGCCAACTTGGTTGTGCCGGTATTGACTCCCAATGGTCTGTGGGGGCTGCTGGTGGCGCACCATTGTCAATCGACTTACCCCTGGTCAGAGGCCGATATCGTGGCCATGCAGCAGGGGGCAGAGACCTTAGCGATGGCCCCCTCAGTGAGGGGGCCGAGGCATAGCTAGCTTACCCATCTGATTTAAGCAACCCCGATTCAAAAACAGGAATCGCGGCGGGACATTACATTGCCATGGCCCGACCCGCCGGGCGCATCCAAAGCACTGATTATAATCATGGGGCTACGCTCGCCTAGCGCTGTTCTTGAATCAGCGACTCAACATAGTTGAGCCGATCTTTGGGAGCGATCGAGGTGTATTCGCCGTAGAAATTGCTGAATCGCCAAAATTTTGTCAAGGCAACCCGCAAAGGATTTTGGCGATTTTCGTGGCGGGGATGACGAGGAACGGAAGTAGATGTTGTCATGGGTGTGACCTCTCTGTGACTGCATACTGCCAGTCTAGGAAAGGAGCCCTAAAGTTACCAAAGCTAGAGTCGATGGCATCTATGCGCAAAATTCATATCACCTCAACTGCACTCCGACCACCTCTGTTCTGCCCGCACCAGCAAGGTGTTGAGTGGCGCACGGCAGCACTCAATAAAGTCCGGTCTGGCCTTGGGTTACACTCTGTTTCACCATAGGGACAACCTACTGCCTTTGGAATCAAGCCAGCCTTCCCAGAAGGGGAAGGGTTAGAGCATCGGTTCAGTATGGCTAGAAACCCGGTTTCTGCGTTGGTTTGCCTACGAGATTTGGTCTTTCCCAGGGTAGCAACCGGGTTTCTGTACCGGCGTTCTAGGGGTGAGCTGGCCTTGGCTATTGATCTGCCCTGTGTTCAGTAATTTCCCCCGTTGTCGCCCGCTTGAGAAGGGGGCTATCGAGACCTCATACCTTGCCAGCTTTGATAGCGCCCCAGGGCCATCAGCGGAAAGTGATGGCGATACAGGTGATAGCGAATGTAGAAATGCCCCGGAAACCCGGTGCCGGTAAACTCCTGCTCCGCCCAGGTGCCCTCGGCAGTCTGGGTGCTGAGCAGGTAGTCAATCCCCCGCTGGATCGCCTGCGTCTCGGTGGCCGCACCGCATTCAGCCGCGTCGATTAAGCCCAGCAGAGCCCAGGCAGTCTGCGAGGGCGTACTCGGCCCCTGACCCTTGAGGCTGGGGTCGTCGTAGCTGCGGCAGGTTTCGCCCCAGCCGCCGTCGGGGTTTTGGCAACGAACCAGCCAGGCCGCGCCCCGGGCGATTCGCGTAGCGATCCCTGGGGGAATCGCCCCCTGCTCCCGCCCCGGCGCCACCAGCGCCAACGCCGACAGTGCGCCGCTGGTGCCGTAGAGGTAGTTGACGCCCCAGCGGCCAAACCAACTGCCGTCGGCTTCTTGTTCGTGGAGCAGGTAGGCCAGCCCCCGCTCCAGCCGCTGGGCGGTGAGGTCGCTGGCGTAGCGGGCCGCCAGGTCGGGCTGGCGCAACAGGCGACCGTGCATCTCCAGCACGCGGGCGGTGATATCGGCGGTGCTGGGGTCAATCATGGCCTTGAGGTCGCCGTAGGGAATGGCATTCAGCCAGTCTTGGTCGTTGTCGATGTCAAAGGCGGCCCAGCCCCCGGTTTTGCACTGCATGGTGGCGACCCAGCGCACGGCTCGGGCGATCGCCTCTCGTTTCAGGGCCTCGTCGGGCAGGGTGACATCCTGCAAGGCCATGGCCACCACGGCGGTGTCATCCACGTCGGGGTAAAAGCGGTTGTCAAACTCAAAGGCCCAGCCCCCCGGCTGGCCCTGGGGGTTTTTTACCACCCAATCGCCATAGTCGAGAATTTGCTTGTCTAGCAGCCATTCGCCCGCCTGCACCAGGGCGGGGTGGTCGGGGGCCAGGCCCGAGTCGGTGAGCGATCGCATCGCCAGCGCCGTATCCCACACGGGGGAGACACAGGCCTGCACCCAGTAGGTGTCGTCGGTTTCGACGGCAAAGTTATCTAGCGCCCGCAGGCCCCGCCGCACCACCGGGTCGTTGACGTCGTAGCCCAGGCCGCGCAGAGCCAGCATTGAGTTCAGCATGGCGGGGATAATGCCGCCCCAGTCGCCGGTCGCTTCCTGGCGTTCTAAGATCCACCGCTCGGCCTGGCGCAGGCCCTCCTGGCGAAAGGGGGTGAAGTTGATGGATTCGGCCCACTTAAACGCGCCATCGAGCCAGACGAAGAGATCGCTCCAGTCGCCAGCTTTGGGCAGTTCCCAGCGCACATTGGCGATGCCCTCGGCGTAGAGTTCATCCAGGGTGACGGCGGGCTCGATCGCGTAAACCGGCTTTTGGTCAAACACAATCAGCAGCGGCACGGTGCTGCCCCGGGCCCAGCTCGACAATTCGTAAATGGTAAAAGGCGAGGGCGACTGTAGCAACATCACCCAGGCGGGCAGCGAGGGCAGGCCGCGCCAGTCGTAGCAGCCGAGCAGCGCCAGGTGCAGCTTGGTAAAAATGCGGGTTTGGGTGATGCCACCCCGCCCCAGAATGAAGCTCTTCGCCTTCAGCAACGCCGGATCGCTAGCGGGCACCCCCAGCACCCGCAGCGCCAGGTAGGCCTCGACGGATGTACTCAGGTCGCCGCCGTCGCCGTAGAACAGTTCCCAGCCGCCGTGATCGCGCTGGTGCGATCGCAGATAAGTCTCGGCCTTGGCCAGGGGGCGCTCGCCATCGGTGCCCCAGATCTTGTGCAGCAGAATGATTTCAGCCGTAATGGTGACGTTCGACTCGAGCTCTGCCCACCAGTAGCCGTCGCGGTGCTGCAGGGCCAGCAGGTAGTTTTGGGCGGCGGCGATTCTCGCCGGGATCGCTTCGCGAATCGCCCGCTCTAGCCCGGTCACCTGCTGCGGTTCTTGAGTCTGCATCGCCACCCCTCACATTCAACACTCTGCGGTCAAAACTTGCGGCCAAGACTTACAATCCTTGGGGCAGCATAGTGCAAATGCTTCGATTCGGGAAACACACCTCTAGATACGCCGCTGGTAGGCCGAAGAATTAGCCAGAAAAGTCTGTAAATTGCCGCTATTTCAGCCCAGCGGCTGCGGAATGCTGAAATAGCCCGACTCGATCGCAGCAGCCAAGCCACCGTGTATCCTATAAAGTCAGCTTTAGCAAAGCACTTGCTCACCCCCAAGGAGACAGCGTATGTGTGGCATTGTGGGATACATTGGCACCCGGCCCGCCGCCGACATCTTAATGGACGGCCTGCGTAAGCTCGAATATCGCGGCTACGACTCGGCGGGCCTCGCCACCGTGCTCGAAGGCGAGCTGCACTGCGTGCGGGCCAAGGGCAAGCTGCAAAACCTGCAAGACAAGCTCGACGGCCAGGAAAACCCCGCCCGCCTGGGCATTGGCCACACCCGCTGGGCCACCCACGGCAAACCCGAAGAACACAACGCCCACCCCCACCGCGATGGCTCGGGTCGGCTGGCGGTGGTGCAAAACGGCATCATCGAAAACTACCGCGAGCTGCGCGAAACCCTCAAGGCCCAGGGCCACCAGTTCACCTCCGACACCGACACCGAGGTGGTGCCCCACCTGATAGCGCAATACCTGAGCCAGCTCACCGAGGGCGATCTGCAGGGGCGATCGCGCCTGCTGGAGGCCACCCGCCGCGCCGCCCAAGACCTGCTAGGGGCCTTTGCCCTCGCCATTGTCTCCGCCGACTTCCCCGACGAACTGGTGGTGGTGCGCCAGCAGGCTCCGCTGGTGATTGGCTTTGGCCAGGGCGAATTTTTCTGCGCCAGCGACACCCCGGCGATCGTGCCCTATACCCGCGCCGTACTGCCGATGGAAAACGGCGAACTGGCCAGCCTGTCGCCCCTGGGCGTCGAGGTGTATAACTTTGCGGGCGATCGCCAGCGCAAGCACCCGATCACCCTCAACTGGAACCCGATCATGGTGGAGAAGCAGGGGTTCAAGCACTTCATGCTCAAGGAGATCTATGAGCAGCCCGGCGTGGTGCGCACCGCCCTCGAAACCTATATCGACAACGCCTGGGCTCCCGGCCAGGCCGATCGTACCCCCGTGCAGCTCGGTCTACCCGACGACCTGCTCAACGGCCTCGACCATGTGCAGGTGGTCGCCTGCGGCACCAGTTGGCACGCCGCCCTGGTGGGCAAATACCTGATCGAGGCGCTGGCCAACCTGCCCGTGCTGGTGCAGTATGCCTCAGAGTTTCGCTACTCGCCCACGCCGCTGATTCCCCATACCCTCACCATTGGCGTCACCCAGTCGGGCGAAACCGCCGACACCCTGGCCGCCCTGGAGATGGAGCAGACCCGCCGCGCCGCCCACGCC
>NZ_JADEWX010000242.1 GCF_015207395.1 Nodosilinea sp. LEGE 07088 | reverse complement strand
TTTTCCCAACAGTCCGCCCACTCTACTTTTGTCTAAATTCATCGCCGCTAAGCTAGACTCCTGCCCCAGCGCTGGTGCACCTGACTTGGCGGCCTAGAAATCCAATCAAGAACTTAGGACTGCCCAGCTGCCTAAAGCTTATGTCTTTAGGGAGCGCTGACCACAGGCATAAAGCCTGGGCGGATATTCGTGGCCCTGCTAAGGCCGTTAATCAACCTGGGTAAGCCAGTCTGCCATCGGGGTTAACGACTCAGGCACCGCAGCACTGGCATAGGTGGAGTAAGGCATGTCCATGGCCTCCAGGGGCCCCGCTTGCTGGGTGGCATGATCCATGTACACCACATAGTTGCCCATCAAGAAATACACCCCCATCAGGGCTGCCGCAGACGAGGCCACCAAAAAACCAGCCAACATCAAGGAGAACTCTTGACCCTTGACAGCTTGCTCCATTAGGCGGAGGGCCCACGCCACTAGGGCAATAACGATCGCTAGAATGAGGAGTAGCATGAAAAAGAGCTTCAATATCGGACGTGACGGCCAAGTTAGTCAGCTAAGCGTAAAATCTTTGCTTCGTTATGTTACACATCGTAACAGGCATTCATAAAAGCGGTGCGATTCCACAGAATGTTTTCGCTTTTGCCGAATCAAAGTCGAATTTTAGGTCAAACGTACTGGAACAGAGCGATCGCGCAGATGCTCTTTGACCTGCTGTACCGTCAGTTGGCCGTAGTGTAAAAGCGAGGCCAGCAGGGCAGCTTCGGCTCTGCCGACGGTGAGTGCCTGGTGAATGTGGTCGCAGTTGCCCGCTCCACCCGAGGCAATCACGGGCACGGGCACGCGGTCGGCAATGGCTCGGGTCAAATCGAGGTCGTAGCCCGCCTGGGTGCCGTCGGCATCCATGCTGGTGACTAGTAACTCCCCCGCTCCCTGGTCAACGATGGTTTCGGCCCAGGTCAGCGCGTCAAGGCCGGTATTCTCACGCCCGCCGCGCACGTAGACATCCCAGCCCGGATCGTTGGGGTCGGTGCGGCGGCGGGCGTCAATGGCCACCACAATGCACTGCGCCCCAAAGCGATCGCTGGCCTCCCTAACCAACTCTGGCCGTCTGACCGCTGCCGAGTTGATGCTAACTTTGTCGGCCCCGGCACGTAACAGTTTCTTGATGGTCTCTAAGGATTGAATGCCGCCCCCCACCGTGAGCGGGATAAACACCTGCTCCGCCGTGCGGTACACCACGTCATAGATAATGTCGCGGTCTTCGTGGGTCGCCGTGATGTCTAGAAACACCAGTTCATCGGCCCCGGCTTGGTTGTAGGCCTGGGCTAGCTCCACCGGGTCACCCGCATCGCGCAGATCGACGAAGTTAACCCCTTTGACCACTCGCCCTGCCTTTACATCTAGGCAGGGCACAATCCGTTTTGCCAGCATCTTTGCAGTCTCACTCACCACGTCTTTGAGATTGAGCTTTCCCCAATCAATCACCGGCTTTAGAGTGTTCCAGCTAAATACCTATCCGGGGGTTTGCCGCGACGGGCCCAATGGGCGAGTGCACAGCCCCGATCGAGATATTTTCTAGATGAAATACTCTTGGCTTCAATTTCTGACGGTGACAAATTAACCCTTTCCCAGAGTCTCACAATAGAGGATTATAGGAATTAACAGGGGCCAAGACGCTGATACACTGTGACTTGGTTTTATTGTTAGACATGCAGTTGGAGCCCTCAGTAAACATGGGTTTAGAGATTGGCCAGAAGGTGAAGGTATCGCGACTACGCGATCGCGTTTCCAAAGATGTAGCGGCTTACCTCGGCAAGCCCGGTGTTGTTAGCCAATTTAAGCTGGTCGATGGCAGCGGCATCGGGGTGGTGGTGGAGTTTGACGATAGCTACGCCACCTGGTTTTTTGAAGACGAGCTGTCTTTGCTAGAGTAGCGACGAACCGCGCTAGAGTAGCGACGAACCGCTCTAGATTAAAGCGACGGTTGTTCCTAGGTGGCCCCTAGGGCGAGGCTTTGCAGGTTGCTTGCCTTGCCGATGTAGGTGATGGACTGCACCCGGGGAGTTTTGCGGGCGCGGCACGATTGCTGAGCTTCAGCTTCTTTGTAATGTTTCTCATCTTCAAATATGGCACTTATTCTCACCTATCTGGGCAAAGGTGGCAGCGGTAGTACTACGGTGGCCATTGCTGTGGCCAAGCAGCGGGCCCGGGCCGGCCAGCGGGTGCTGCTGGTGGTGCAAGATATTACCCCCGCTCCCTCGTTGCTATTGGGGCAACCGCTGGGGGCTGAGCCCGCAGCGGTGGAGTCTAACCTGTGGGCTATGCAGTTTCAGGCGGCGGCGCTGCTAGAGCAAAGCTGGGATGAGGTCAAAGCCTTAGAGGCTCAGTATCTGCGCACGCCATTTTTAAAGGCGGTCTACGGTCAAGAACTGGGGGTGCTGCCGGGCATGGATAGCGCCCTGGCCCTCAATGCCCTGCGCCAGCTCGATGCCAGCGATCGCTACGATGTGATTATCTACGACGGCACCAGCGCGCTGGCTACCCTGCGCATGTTTGGCATGCCTGAAATGCTCGATTGGTATCTGCGGCGGTTTCGCGGGGTGTTTCAACAGTCGGACCTAGGCCGGGTGCTCTCGCCCTTTTTGCAGCCCATGGCCTCGGCGGTGCTGGCGGTTGACTGGTCGGGCGATGTGCTAGATCAGCCCACCGGGCAGGTGCGATCGCAGCTGGAAGAAGGGCGTCAGGCCGTTGCCGACCCCAGCCGCATGGCGGCCTTTTTGGTCACTACCCCCAGGCCTGGGGCCGTCGCCACGGCCCGCTACCTGTGGGGCAGCGCCCAGCAGATTGGCCTCACCGTAGGCGGGGTCATCGTCAACGACGGTAGCCTCAGCGAGGAGCAAGCCTCAGCGCTGGCACCGCTGCCTCAGGTGGCTCTACCTGCGGTCGTTGAGCAGGGGTGGGAAGCCGCGATCGAGACCCTGCCTAACCCGGCCCAATGGGCGGCCAGTGCCCCTCGTCCGGTCACGGTCGATGAGACCGCCAAAACCGTGCGGTTATTTTTGCCCAGCTTTGATAAAACTCAGGTTAAGCTCACCCAGTATGGCCCTGAGGTGACCGTCGAGGCGGGCGACCAGCGCCGCAACCTGTCGCTGCCGACCTCCCTTCAAGGTAAGGCTGTGGCCGGGGCTAAGTTTCAGGATCAGCATCTGGTGATTTCGTTTAGCTAGGCTGAAGGCCTAGAGCAAATCTTCTCGGAGCAGTATCCCTGCACCCAAAAATATGGCACCGTAAGAAAGTCTGGCAACTCTCTATTTTCGTTGACCTGTAGCAGTTTCACTTCACCATGGCTGAACCATCGTCTTCTACTCCGGCTAACGATGCCCTAGAGACCAGCTCGGCGGCGCCCGCCGAAACTGCTGCTGTTAGCCAGGGCAATGCCGCCCGGCAGCTTTTGGGTATGAAAGGGGCCAAAGCGGGCGAGACCTCGATCTGGAAGATTCGTCTCCAGCTGATGAAACCCATCACCTGGATTCCGCTGATTTGGGGGGTGGTTTGTGGGGCGGCCTCTTCTGGTGCATACCGCTGGAGCCTAGAGTATGTGCTGATCGCCGCCGCCTGCATGCTGCTGTCGGGGCCGCTGTTGACGGGCTATACCCAGACCCTCAACGACTTCTACGACCGCGACATTGACGCCATTAACGAGCCCTACCGTCCCATTCCCTCCGGGGCGATTTCGATTCCCCAGGTGGTGAGCCAAATTTTGCTGCTGCTGGTGGCTGGTCTAGCCGTGGCCTACAGCCTAGACCGCTGGGCCGGGCATGATTTCCCCATCATTACAGCCCTGGCCATTGGGGGGTCGTTCATCTCCTATATTTACTCGGCTCCACCGCTCAAGCTCAAGCAAAACGGCTGGCTCGGCAACTACGCCCTGGGGGCCAGCTACATCGCTTTGCCCTGGTGGGCGGGGCATGCCCTGTTTGGCGACCTCAACTGGAAAATTGTGGTGCTGACGCTGTTCTATAGTTTGGCGGGCCTGGGTATTGCGGTGGTCAACGACTTTAAGAGCGTTGAGGGCGATCGCCAGATGGGCCTCAAATCGCTGCCGGTTATGTTTGGGGTTACCACAGCGGCGTGGATCTGCGTGCTGGCGATCGATATCTTCCAGGGTGGGGTCGCGGCCTATCTGATTGCTATCCACCAAAACCTCTACGCGGTGCTGCTAGTGCTGCTGATCATTCCCCAAATCACCTTTCAGGACATGTATTTTCTCCGCGATCCGCTAGAAAACGACGTCAAGTACCAGGCCAGCGCCCAGCCTTTTTTAGTCTTGGGGATGTTGGTTACGGGCTTAGCTCTGGGGCATACGGCCCTTTAGCTGAGCCCTACTTTCTGGGTGTACGCTTGAAGAAATGGCTGAAACCCCATACAGTTCACAGAGGATGTAGAGGGCAACGATGCTATGGCTCGAACTTGGTTAACCTGGCTGTCTTTGCCTCGGAAGAGACGAGCTTCGCGCGCTTCAGGGCATCAACGCAACAGGGTAAGCCCCGAAAATTTTGCCCAGGCTCCCGCGTCTCATCGGCCTGCGGCGCGGTCGTCTAAGCTGGCCAAATCTGCCTCGGGGCCACCGCCATACCGTTATCGGCCGCTGTTCTTGCGCCCCATGTTTTGGGGGCTGCTATTAGCGAGTGCCGGGGTGGCGGGCGGGGTTACCCGTACCTACCGGGTGTTGCAAGCTACCGGTAAGACCCTGCCAGAGCCAGCTCAGGCGCTGACCTACCAGCGCGACGGTACCGTTACGATGGTGTCAGCAGACGGGGTGATTTTGCAGAAAATTGGCCCGGCTACTCGCGAAGCTATCAGCTACGACGAGATGCCTGATTATCTGGTGCAGGCCTTTGTGGCCTCTGAAGATCAGCGCTTTTATGAGCATAGCGGCGTCGACTACCGAGGTATTGCTCGCGCGGCCTGGGCCAACGTACGCAATCGGGAGCTAGTCGAAGGTGCTAGCACGATTACTCAGCAACTGGCCCGAATTGTTTTCCTAGACCAGGAGCGCACGCTGCAGCGCAAAGTAAAAGAGGCCATGATGGCCGTCAAGCTGGAAGACAGCTTGACCAAAGAGCAGATTGTCGAGCGTTATTTGAACCTGGTCTATCTAGGGTCTGGGGCCTATGGCGTGGCCGATGCCGCCTGGGTTTACTTTGGCAAAACCCTCGATCAGCTGACGATCGCTGAGGCTGCCATGATCGCTGGCATGGCCCCGGCGCCCAGTCTATATTCCCCGGTCGTAGATGCTGAGGCTGCTCGCAGTCAACGCAACCGGGTGATTCGTCGCATGTTGGCGACTGAGGCGATTACCGAGGCTGAGGCTGAAGCCGCGCTTGCGGCTGAGGTTCAAGTTACTCCCAATCAACCCAAGTTTCTTTACAGTGAGTTTCCCTATTTCACGATTCACGTACAAAAGCAGCTTGAGGCGCTGCTCCCTGCCGATCAGCTGGAGGCCGGGGGGCTGACCGTTGAAACCAGCTTGAACGTGGTCTGGCAGCGCCGGGCCGAAGACACGGTGGAAGATGCGATCGATCGCTACGGGAGTTGGCAGCGAGTCGGGCAGGTCGCCCTGGTGGCCGTAGATCCGCGTAATGGCGAGATTAAAGCCATGGTTGGGGGTACGGATTTCACCAGCGAAAACCAGTTTAACCGGGTTACCCAGGCCCAGCGCCAGCCCGGCTCCACCTTCAAGACCTTTGTCTACGCGGCGGCCATTGCCGGGGGCATATCGCCCTACAAAGATTACGTCGATTCTCGCTACGTTGTCGATGGCTATGAGCCCGAAAATTACGGAAAAAACTACAGCGGCAGCATGGATCTGCGGCGAGCATTGCGAAACTCAGTCAATACTATCGCGGTCAAGCTGCTAGTGGATGTAGGCTTTGAACCCGTGGTTCAGCTCGCCGAGCGCATGGGTATCGAGTCGCCGCTGTTGCCCGCCTACTCCCTGGCCCTAGGCACCTCTGAGGTTAACCTGCTGGAGTTAACCAGCGCCTACGGTACTTTAGCTAACAAAGGTATTAATCGCCCGGTTCATAGCATTCGTCGGGTTCTCAACAGTGACGGCGAGGTGATCTATGAGCACCCCAATGAGTCTGTACAGGCGATTGATGCCGACAGCGCCGCCATTATGACCTGGATGCTGCGGGGCGTGGTGGAGGGGGGCACTGGCGGTAATGCTGCCCTAGGCCGACCCGTAGCGGGTAAAACGGGTACCTCCGAGGGCTATCGGGATCTTTGGTTCGTGGGTTATATTCCGCAGCTGGCCACCGGGGTGTGGATGGGGAATGATGACAACACGCCAACTCGGGGAGTTAGCAGTACAGCGGCGGCGATCTGGCGTGACTTTATGGCCAAACTCACCGATGACATTCCGGTTGAGCAGTTTCCTGATTTACCTCGGTTGGGTGGCCGCAAGGGGACGCTTACCCTGAGCCCGATTAAGCCCGGTCGAGTGGTGGCCGACAAAGCCTCATCGGATAGCTCAGAGCGCGAAAGTCGACAGACTGCGGCATCTGAGAGTGACGCTGACCGCGAAGCAGCGCCATTGGCGCCTGATGGGGATGCCTTTAACGGCCAATCTACCGGCAACGGTTCAGACCCGATAGATGCTGCCCCTGTCATTACTAATGAACCGCCGGTAGTTGCCCCGCCGACCCCTCGCCCTGTGAATACC
>NZ_JADEWX010000027.1 GCF_015207395.1 Nodosilinea sp. LEGE 07088 | reverse complement strand
CACTCCGCAGCACCGTCTTCAGTGCCTCCCCCGGCACCCCACCCGAGCCATCCGTTGAGAGGTAAATCGACACCCCCTCTGGCCCTCGCTGCGCTCGATCCAGCACCGCTAGCGACATCGCATCAATCGGCGATTCCACCAGCAGCACCCGGTTCACTGGCCCCTGCCCCGTGCCAATCCAAAACCATCCCTGGTCTCTAGCTGAACCTGGCGCTAACCCGTGGAAATGGTTATCTTCTCCCCAAGTACCCCGCAGGCTCGCCCCCACAACCTCCCCCCGCTGCCACGATTGCGCTTGCAGACTGTGCCGCACAAACACTGCGTTTTGGTACTGATCGGCATAGACTAACCTCCGCTCATGGAGCCGATCCACCAGCACAGCTGGTAGCTTTCGCCCTTCCACCAAATACTCCCGCACTGCATCCCATCGCTGTGAGCAGTTTTCCGGTATCTCTAACGTCCGAGGATCCAGGTCTTTCACCTGAGCAGTGCTACTCACCCGTGCCGGTCGCTGAGAAAAGTCCCGGCCCGACAGCCATTCAACTGCCTCTTTGAACTCCATTTGCTGCACATGCATTACCAGGTCGATGGCACCCCGCCCCCCCGAATCTTCAAGCCAATCCATAAATAGAGGCCCGCTGATGCTGATGATGTGATCGCCATTGCGCCACTTGTGCTTATCGTGGCGATCGCACTCCAACCCCAGATGCGCCGCCACATCCTCTAAATCCGCTCCTCGCACCTCGTCAGCACCTTCTTGAAGCGTTGGCCCTTGAACAGGTTTTACGGACTTGGGTTGGGGCAGACGGGGGGATGGTGACTCCTGCGCGGATACTGTTGTCGCCTGCTCCTGCTGCCACCGCGGATCGGGGGTAGGTCGTAGCGCTTGGCCCATGGAGTGGCCCGTCCGAAAGGGTTCCACATCAAACAAGCTCTGCACCTGAAATTCAGGTTCCTTAACGCCTGGAGCGTTAACCACAGGTTCAGGTTCAGGCTCAGGCTGCGGTGGTTCTTCTAGAGCAAGGGCAGGCGGTTGATGGGGATAGACGGCGATCGCCCCCTCTAAGTCCGCAATTACCACCTCCCCCTGCTGGGCCAACTTGTCCAGATACTTGTGTAGACTTTCCACCGGAAACCCTGCCACCCGCACCCGCCCCAGTTCCTTCACCCCAGATTCCATGCTGGTGCCGATCATCTCCAGGTGTTCGATCAATGGCCGAGCACCCTCAAAAAACGCTTCATAGAACCGCTGATCCGGCGACTTCACCAGCACGATCGCATCAGGATACTGGTCTTTGACCTCCAGGTATTGGCGCATATCGCTGGGCATCCGCGATCGCCCATCCTCCGGTTCCGGCTCCACTGCGGGCTCTGCCTGGGCTTGAAGCTGAGCCTGGGCTGCTTCAGCAAACCCTTGCTGCACAATATTCTTGGAGAAAATTTGGGCAAAGGCGCGATCGGGCAGCCTCGACTCCCCACCCCGCAGACTTTGCACCGCCGTCTCCTTAAACTCGATCTGACCCTCGCCGCGCACCCGAAACACCATCTCCGAGTCGATGAACATATCGCCGTTCTGGGTCAGGTAGTGGGTCAGATACAACTCATTGCCCTGCCGCTCCACCACCAGCGGAATGAACGGCTCGTTCTCGATCCGCAGGTGAAACTCCTGGGAGTTCATCACCTCCTGCTCAATCCCCGCATTCCTCAAAAACCGCAGAATCCGCTTCTCTAGCTGGCCCATTGGGGGCAGATCGGGGACAACTGGTGACGCCAGATTTTCTGCTGGTTCTGGACTGGGTTGACTGGCGATCGCAGACACAACCGGCTGAGAAACAACCGGGGGCTTCACCTTCTGTATCTCCACCTTCTCCAGTGTTGGCAGCGACACTCCCATCAACTGTCGCGCCACCTCCTTAAACTCAAACGCCGCCAGGGTATAGTTCCGCTGGTGCATCACCACCCCCAGCACCCGCTCCAGTCGTTCTGGAGGAATGACGACTTCCATGCGATCGGCCACCGAATAAAAATCCGACCCCGCCGCCGCAATCAAGTCTTCATCGAGGTAATACCGCCCGCCCGACTCCTTCGACTTCGGCGCTTGCAGGATGAACCCGTCCCCCGCCTGCTGCGGCTTTAACAACAGCAACTCATCGAGAGTCTTCACCGCCCCCTGCCGATTCGTCAGCTCCGTCAAGAACCGAAACACCTGCTGCGGCTCTTTAAAGGCCACCGGCTCCTTCGTCAGCTCTGACTCAATATCGAAGCCCTTGGGCATAATCAGCCCCTGGCACACCTCTCCTCGGTAGTCGGTGTAATTCACCAGCTTGCCGTTGGAGTATTTCTCAAACGCCTTGATCAGGTTCCCCGTGAAGATCTGCCGGTTGACCCGCCCTGCTTCCTGCTGCATGTCGAACAGGGAATAGACACTATTGCCAAACCAGTCCTCCGTTTGCACCGTGGCATCGATCGCCCCCGACCGCCCGGTGTTGAACTTCGACAACGGCACCGTAATTTGTCGAGCGGAATCGGCGACGAGAATTCTCAGCTTCCAGCGGTTCGGTGCTGCCGGACTCCCGGATCGCTTCTTCGCATCCGCCCCCGCCACTACGCCATAGAGAATGGTCTTACTGGCAGGCGTCACCAACCGCAGCGGTGTGCCCGGTACGAACTGTTCCAGGACGCCAGAGACATGCATAAGCTGCTGCTCAATGCGGTCGTTCAGCTTTTCAATCGTTTTGCTGTCTTGCTTTTGGGCGATCGCCGCCTGCCGGTAGCGATTGGTCTCCGCTTCCAACTCGGTAATTGTCGCCGTCACCTGTTGCCTGGCCCGTACAGCCAAATCATCCGGGTCGTGGGCCTCCACCGCCCCCACCTCCGCCAACCCTACCGACTCCCGCACCACATTAATCGCCTGAAGCTGGGTCAGCGGCTTACTCTCACTCTTGGCCTCCACCAGCTCCAGATACACCGGCCCCGTAAACTCGCTGGCCGTCTCGCTGTCATCGGCCATCACCTCCATCCTTGCTAGGGGCCTGGCCTCCAAATCCAGCTGATCCGCCTCCAGAATGTTCTCCCCCATCGCCCGCGCCTGCTCCACCAGGTCGCGGTACTCCGACTCAATCAGGCTATAGACGGCTTCTTGTTCAGCAATGGGCAGTAGCGGAATCCGACCCGTCACCCTCTTAATCAGGGCGATATCGGAGGCATCGTTTTCGGCCTTGGCAGCAGGAAAATCTAGCTTGGCGTTGAGTTCGGGGTCATCCGCCAACAGCTCCGTCACCACTTGCTCGCCGTAGGGGTTCATGAAATCTACGACGGTGTTGAGCGAGATATCGGTCTCCCGTGCCGCCGTCGTGTTGGCATTGAGACTCGCCATCTTGCGACAGAGGATTGCCCCCGGTCGCTTTTCCGCTGGAAGATCTCCCATTAATAGCGTATAAGCAGGCAGCGCCACCTGCCCGGTACGATGCACCCGGCCTAGCATCTGCATGAACACGTTGATGTCCCGCTCCGCCTGGGCCACAATCATGTGTCGAGGCCGCTGGTCGGCAAACTTCTCCGAGGCGTGGAGCGAGATGCCGGTGGAGCCCGAGCAGTTGAGCAGAATGACATCGGCATCTCCGGCATTAAACCGGGCCACGGCATCGATCCTGCCCTTAGCGGTGGTTTCCTCCCCCAGTCGCACTTTGTAGGCCATAGTGCCATCGGCCCCATACTCGATGCCCGCCGTCCGCCCGGTGACTTCGGTAACCCGGTAGCCAGAGCGCTCCAACTGCTGCTCGATGTAGTCAATCGGACTAATGGGAATGCCGGTGAAATCACTCTCGCGAATACAATCCAGCGCTTCCTTGTAGGCCAGAACGGCATCGGCTCCGAGTTGGTCATCACTGAGGCGTAGCCGAGTGGAGTGGCCCCGGTAGTCTGTCACCACCACGTCTCTGGAGCGCTCCAGATACCGCTCCAGCAGATCCCCAAAGGAGAGGCTCATCGCATCCCCAGGGCTCAAATCTTGGGACTCCGCATAGGCCTCGATGAAGCTGCCCATGGTGTTGGCCACGGTAATCACGGGCTTTTCACCCCGATTCAGGGCCGCAATGGCCTCTTCTACCGTCGCATCCGCCTTCTGGGCCAGCAGCCCTTGCTCAATGCAGTTGTGCATTAACGAGGTGAAGTTGGTACTCCTGGCTCCCACCTCGCCAATCGCTCCATCCTCGCCCAAGGCTTTTGCCTCCGCCTTCGCCTCATTACCAATCGCCTTCACCGCCTTCTGCTTGGCCCGGTCAAAATCCTTAATGGCTCGCATCGCTGCCGAGAAGTCGTCCGCGACCTCCCGATCCACCGGCACCGTCTTGGCCTGAAAGGAAATGCCCTCATAGGAGCGCTCCCGCCTGAGCATTTGCCCCGAGGCGACAAACTTACTGGCAACAATCTGCTGAAGCGGCACCCCACCTCGCGTCAAGATGTTCTCCAGTGCCGTCATACTGCTGACGCCTAGCCTCAGGTCGGTGCGCCGGGCATAGAGATCCATCACATCAGCCCGCTTGGCATAGGTCGCTGAGGAATAAAACACCCCTGAGGACAGGTCAATCAACTCCCGCACAAAGTCGGCCCGGTTGGGTGGCCCGGCTTCTTTCCATCCGCCCTTGCTGCCCCCGGCCTGGTGGGCTTCGTCAAGGATCAAGATGGCGTTTGGAGCCATGCGTCTGAGGAACGTGCGCCGCAGGGGTTCCTTCTTCCCCACTCTCTGAAGCTGGCTGTAGGTCGTAAACACCGCGCTATAGCGTCCCAGGTTGCCCTGTTGAATCATCGCCTGCATTTCCGCCTGCTGCTTCGCCGCCCCTGCCGTCTTCAGCGCCGCGCCATTGGCCAATGGAATCTCGGTGCCGGTATCGGTAATGAAGGGCGAAAACCGCCGCATCCCAATATCCCCCACGTCGCGCATCATGTCGGCGTAGAGCGGTTTGTCCTTGGTGATGAACAGGGCAAACTTACCCTGCTGCTGGGCGTAGCGCATGATGCTGGCGCAGATGCGGCCCTTGCCAATGCCGGTCTGGTCGCCCGTGATGAACCCGGCCCCCTTCTCAATGTTGCTAATCGCCAGAGCTGAAGCATCGACCTGTTCAGCGCTGAAATAGGTGTGGAGTTCAGCCACAGAACCGTATCCCAGGCGGGTAGCCAGGTATGTATCAATGTCGCCGTGCTGCTGCTCAAAGCGCTCCAGCGCCTGCTGGGCCGCACTGGCCATATTGAAGGGAATCAAGGTCTGAGTCGAAAAGCCCTTGCTTTTGGGCACATAGGCCACCTGCCGGGGCTGGACATCATACGTGTCTGCCGACGGTGCCATAGCCTCGCCGGTTGAAACAGGAGTATTCATGATGAGTTCTGGGTGAAGGGCTACAGACTCAGTTCGTTCAGCCACGCCTCTAGCGTGGTCTCGTCGTGGAGGCTCAACCAGTCCAGGTAATCCGGATAGCTGGGGGTTACGGGCGTTACCGGAAAGATCCCCCCGTAATAGCCGAGTCGTTCCCGAAACCGCCAGTTGCTCCGAATCAAGGTCTCCGCCCACTGCTGCCGCCAATACTCCAGGGCGAAGTCCGGGTCGTCGTCCGGCTCCAGGATCGGAATCTCCTGAGCCCAGTCCAATTCGCTGAGGATGGTGGCCAGCAGTTGTTGCGTCTCGATCTGGGAGGTTTCTAAGACGGAATCCTGAATCATTATGTCCAGCCGAGTTTGCATCAGCTGCAGGTAAGTCGATTTGCTCAGCTGCTCTAGCGCTAGTGGCACCTTGACGATGAATAGTAGCCCCAGTCCCTCCAGTGTCCAAAGGTTGGGAAAGCTGGGGTACCGATGACTCATGAACGGGTATGTCCAGGGGGATACGGGCCGGGTGGATAGGTTCATGGGGAAGTAGCTCCTTTAATTCAGTAAACGACTTGTAGATAGCAGGCACTTCAGCGGCAGGCAGCGGACGTTCTGATTGCCCCCGCCCCTCAATCACAATCACGTCAATGGGAAAACCGGCTCCCTGCTTGCGGTATAGGTCACCCCAGATCGAGACATGCTGAGTGACCCGATAATTCGCATAAAGCAAATAGTAAAAGGCACGACTCTCACGGCTGTTGTAGCGCTCCGAGCGGAGTTCGTCTTCACGACCTTGCTTGCCTCCTAAAATTAGTACGGCTCGACCGTCATCCCTCATTACCGTCAGCGCTTTCAGGGCGATCACCTGATCGATCTGGGTTGTCCAGGTATCAGCGATGGGAAAGCGCCGGGTGTGGCGCTGCTCGTCTTTGACCACCCCAAAGGGCGGGTTGCAGATGACGACATCCACCTGGGTCTCAGGCTTGTAGATCAGGGCATCAGCCTGGGTAAGCTGGCGAAAGCCACGGGTTTGAAGTTCACCGTAGCGATCTGGATTTAGCTCATTGGCGATCACCCCGGCTGGATTGGCCCCAATCAGCAGCGCTCCATTCCCTGCCGTAGGCTCGTACACGGTGGTTTCAGCATTGATGCTCCCGAGCACAGAGGCCAGATAGGCGATCGGAATCGGTGTACTGTAGGCTTGTTGCAGCACCGAGGTGGATGACCGCACGCTTAAATTGGGCTGTCGCTGGAGCAACTCCACCAGCTGATCATAGGCGTCGTGAGTCGTGGCTGAGTTCTCCACCACTTGCCGCCCAGCCCGCACTACTGCGGCTTCAACGGACTCATCCACGGTTTTGGCCAAGGCAGTGCCCGGCTGGACAGACTCCCCAAGAACAGTCGCCGCAAACCGTCGAGCTTCAACAATGGAGCCAAAGCCCTGCCCCGACAAAAAGTAAGACGCATAGACCTCAGCCAGCTGAGGATGACCCATGGTGATGGTCTCCGGGAATAGACGATTGAGGTAGATGCCGGAGAATCCCTGATTGCGGTGGTGGTTCAGCCCAGCTCCATCTGGGCTTTGGGCTGACGCTGGGTTTGCTGCTGAACCAGCTGCATCCGCTGCTCCAATCGCTCAAAGTGCAGCAAATCCTGCTGGTTCAGTCGCGAGACGACGTTGCTATGGTGGCGTTCAAACACCACCCCGCGCCCCCACTTGTCGGTAATCCGCAGCAGGTCGTCGGTGCCCACTTCCAGCTTGAACTGGCCCCCTTCCTTGTTCCAGGTGTTGGCGTAGACGTGGCTTTGAAGGAAGCCCCGAACGGTATGTTCGACCCGGCGTGTGCGATCCGCATAGACGGCTTCCACGTCCAGCTTGCCCTGTGGCATAGCGGCCCGGTTGTGGCGCAGGCGGCTTAACTCCTGCCGTTGAAAGTCACTAAGCCGCTCGGCCACTGATACCACCTCGATGCTCTGGCCCAGCCCGGCAGACCTCGTCACCCGCACCTGCATCAGCTCTCCCCGCTGGTCGCGTAGGCTGTAGTCACCAGCCCCTTTGTGGCTAAGGTTGTAGTCGCCGATCTGGTAAAGGTTTTCTCCGGTACGCTCGTGTCCCCTCTGAAACAGCTCCACCACCGCCCGCGCCATCTGTTGATTGCGCCGGTTCTCCAGGTTTTGGCTGAGCCATTGGGTCACGCGAACATCCAGCGTTGATGATTGCCAGGGCTCTGTCGTCGCTTTCAACAGGGTCTTGGTTGGGTTATTCCCTAACCGCTCCACTTCCTGGTTCAGTACGGCGATCGCTGGTGGGGTTGAACCATTGCGGGATAGTTCTGGCGAAGCCACCTCTGCTGCTACCGCTGGAGAAAGCCGCGTCTCCAGTTCCAGAAATGCGGCCCGATCATTGTCCTGCAATTGATTGGACACTACCGCCCCATCGCGCACCACCAAAATTATCTGGTTGTCGCGACTAATGCTTAGGTGGTGACCACTCTGTTTGATTTGGTAGTCGCCTACGGCTACAGCATCGTAAATAGGTTTCGATTCGTTGAGCGGGTTGATCATCCGGGCTGCGATCTGAGCTACACCCTCTGGGTCAACCTGAGCCGCAACATCTGGGGTGACCGTCAAATCGGGCGATGGGGCTTCAGGGGTTTTCCCGTTGTGGCCATTTTGGCCATTCATGATTGGGCCGGGAGTAGCAGTCTGGGCTTGTTCGGTAGCCTCCCCAATCTGCATCTGAATTTGGTTAACGGTAATGACCCCATCGCGCTCCTCGCGAAATAGCACCGTGCCGCGATCTCGGATCTCAATCGCCGGGACTTTGCCTCGGTACGCAGCTGGATCAACGCCTGGGGTGACCGGCTGCTGAATGGCATCGAGAATCACCTTCAGGCTGTTGGGGTTCAGCTCTCGCCGAATCGTGCCATCGGCTAGTTGCCCATACACCACCCGCTGACCCAGCTGAATCCGCAATTCATCTTGCCCTGCTTGGGGCAGTGGTGGCGACTGCTGGAATGTCATCGCTAGCCGCTGACCCACCTGCGTCAAGGCCATCACCAGCTGCACTTCATCTTCTTGAATGGCCTGAGCCTCTTGAGGGCTAATCACAAAGGGATTCATGCGACCCTCCCCTGCACCAGCGCCAGACCGCCCAACCGATCAACCACCACCTCACCGCCGATTTGAAAAAAGGCCAGTTGGTCATCCAGGCGATATTCCACGCAGCCAGGCTGATAATCGGGCAGGCAGTCTCTGGAGAAGATCAACACTCCGCCGACTGATCGGAGATAGGGCACATCGTCAAACAAGACCTCTATCACCTGTGGTACGTAGCCTGGGGGCAAAGGCGGTAGGGCTTTAGCCTCAGCTAGAGCTGGGAGTTGTTCAGGATGCCGTTCCAGGAAAATAGCTGTTTTTGGAGATAAATCCCAGGTCGTTAAATCGTGCTTCATTGTCGATACGCCTCATCAAATTCTTCGTCGGTAATATCGGAATCGGCAAATGACCCTAAAAAGGCTTTCTCTTGATTGAGCGGTACTGGAAACAGTCGTTCAGCCATCTCCTTGCGTGACTGGTTCTCCGCATCCAGATCGCTCAGCGTCTGTTGCTTTTGGCAACGGGCAATGAGTTTTGGCTGCACCGTGCTGTGCCACAGCGCTTCACTGCGCTCCTGGATTTTCTGTTCCTGCTTAGACACCTTCACCCGCACCCGCAGCGGCACCGAGGCCTCGCCCCCACCCCGGTAAGCCGGATTGATAAACACACACTCCCCCTGATCCAGCTTGAGGATCTGATCCGCTGTCATCAGCGGCACCCGCTGGCACTGTTCAGAACGACTGTTGCTGCCGTAGCGGCCCTGGCTGCGGGAGCGAGTGTAGATGCGCACGTCTTTTTCACCTAGATAACCCGAGAACTCCTGGGCCGTCTCTCGGTCTTTGGGGTTGAAGAACACCTTGGTACCACAGGCGGCAAACAGCGCTCTGGAGAGATCGCGCCCATAGATGTGCTGGAGTTGGGCAAAGTTCTGGTAGCCCAGCAGCCCCACAAACCCGTAGGAGCGAAACTCGTTGATCCACTTGGGCAGATCCGGCAGGTAGAGCGTCGGCAACTCATCGAGGGCGATCACCAGCGGTTCAGATCGAGGTCGGGCAAAGTTGCGGGTGACGATCAGGTGGAGGATGGCAGCCAAGAGAGGGCTCACGGCATCGCGCTTCTGGATGTCCACCTGCAAGAACAGAATGCGTTTGCCCGTCATATCCAGCGGAATGGTGGTCTGGCCGCAGAAGCTGGAGACCAATTGCTTGCCGGTAAAGGTTTTGAAGGTGCGCTGGGCGGTGGCGACAATCCCGGCAATCTGCTTGTCAGCGTCCTCGGAAGCAATCAGCTGGCTAAAACTTTCCATCGTCCAGGGCGGAATCCATCCCGACTCCCCCGCCTGCCGGATGCGCCCTGGCAGGTTGGAAAGATTCAAAATCTTGTTTGCCATCAGCAGGTCTGGGTAGGGGGTGCGCTTGGCGAGCAGCATCACCGCCTCAACCAGATTGGTACCGGCACTATTGAAGAAGTCGTTATCCCGATAGCCGCCGTCCCGCTGGGTATTCTTTTGCAGCACCGCTGCGAGCTGTGAGGCCATCAGGGCATCGGTTTCATCTTCCAGAAAATCGAGCGGGTTGCAGATGCCGGTGTAGGGTTGGCCGGGAGCGAAGACATCGACTTGATAACCCTGGCTGGCAGCCCAGGCGGCATGGGCGGCAAGCTGACTGCCTTTGAAATCGTAGACCACGATGGAAAATCCCTGGGCGATCGCCGAGCGAATCGCCGGGTCAATGATGCTGTAGGTCTTCCCCGAGTCCGGGGCTCCGGCGACCACAATGCTCTGCTGGGCCTGAGGAATATCGAGATCCCCAGCTTTAAGCGGCACCTTGGCCGGATGCTTCTGCTGTTGCTGCTTGCGCCCCAGAGCCTTGGCCCGTCGCCGTTCTGCCTTCCCCGCAAAGCGCCCCGTCGCCAGCTTGTTCTTGTTGGTGCTGTTGCCAAACAGGCTCATCCCCACCCACAGCACCACCAGGCCGAGCAGCAAGATACCCATGCCGGAGTCCAGGAAGGGTTGGGCCGTGTCCCGCAGGATACTGAAATCCAGAGGGCGTTGGGGTTGAGAGGATGTCGTCATAATCTGGCCAAAGTATCGATTTGCTGAATCTCGTAGACTTCACCGTTGAAGCCCAGGGTGTATTGCTGAAAGCCTTCAGCGCCCAGCTGATTCACAACCAGCTGGGGTAGCCCGTTCTCAACCGCTGCCGTTGGCTCAATCAGGTCGCGACCTGGGGGTACATGGGGATTGAGATAGGTGGCCAGCACCCGCTGAAAGCCAGTGTCCTTAGGGGTGTAGCCAAAAAATGCACAACCAATCGCCCCACAGAGCGGCTGCGTCTCACTGTTTTTAACCCGAGAATCCACCAGGTACAGCGGCTGGCGTTGCCCTGCAACCTGTACCTTCCAAATTTGCATCTGCCCCGGATCGACCGGGAAAGTAGGGCTGAGGTTGTCCTGCATCAGTTGGCTCAGAAGTGGCAAAGGAGCCACCTCCTGGGCTAAGCGCCAGCTAGTTTGAGAGGGCCTTGGCCAAAGCCAAATAGCCAGAATCAGCACGACCACCAGGCTGAATAAAAGGGGCTTAAATCGTTTCATCCCTGGCCACCTCTCTGGGCGACACAGCCTTGAGTCTGGGCGTAGGCCTGTCTCAGCGAAGCCGTTTTGGAATTGAGAAAGACCTGGCCTTGAATGTCAGCCACCGTGCCCTCAACTGGCACTCCTGGCCCGCCGAAGTAGTACTGGCCAATGCGCTCAATCAGGGCAGCATCGGATAGCCCTTCCACCTGGGTCTGTTCAGCAATAGCCTGCAAGGATTCCTTCACTAGATGGGCTTGGGTGGCTGTTGGCAAGAATCGCTCTACCTCGTCGGCGCTAACCTCAGCTCCAGACTCAATCCGCTCAAGAAACTCTTGCCCTCCAGGCTGAGCCGCAATCATGACCTGCACTTCAGGCTGGTAGCTCATCAAGGGGTACTGTCCCAACCGGCGACCGCAGTGGCCCTGGGCATCACAGCCATAGGGGCCAATGGCCGTGGGATAACGGCTGAAAGTAGAAATAGCGGTTGAGAGTGACCCCAGGTCAAGCCCGTCCTCGCTAGGCTCACAGGGCTGTAAACTGCTCAGATCAGCGGCTTGTGGTTGCGCTCTTTGCGAAGCTGGATGCCCCAACCCGCCCGAAGAAGCCGATACTACGGGCAGATTCGAAGTCGCCTGGCCACCACTACCACCCTCCAACACTCCCACCAACATGAAGTCCGTTTCCCGGTAAGTCATGAATGGAACCGGGCCAATGAAGTAGGGCGTACAACCCAGATCCGGACTCAAGAAGCCCCCCCGCTGACACATACGGAAAAACAGCGCGGTGCTAACCGTGCCCGAGGATTCATCGATATCCCAAAGGGTCACCTTGAACGCATCGCCGAAAGGATGCCGTCCCGTGGGTTCCTGACCGCCATTGGCAAATGACAGAAACCCTTCGCCTCCCGGCACCTGCTGCACCTGCCCCGAAATCCACTGCTTGCCGTGCAGACCTGGAGTACCGGCAAACTCTACATGGGCGCATGATTCCTCGCAGGGGACTTGAAAGCCCGCCTGCTTGCTGCCTGAAATAGTTGACTGCCGTTGGGTTTCGGCCTGGCCGTAGACCATATCGATTTGACCAATCGCCCCGACCCCTGAAAGCGGATTGGGCATCTGATCTAGCGGCACCGAGGTCAGCCCTGGCACACCGCTGATGGTGCTGTTGCCCCAGTCCTGAAAGTTTTGCAATGAGATATCGGTTAGTCCAGGGATATCAGTCAGAGCAAACGCATTGATCTGCTCGCCCAGTTGACCCAGGCTCAGTTGGCCCAGATCTGGAAACTCCGCCAGCAGGTTGGCAAGGGTGAGATCATTCCCGTTGAGTCCCTGGAGACTCGATACCGGCAGTGCTTCAGAAATGAGGGTTTCCAGGGGTGGTACCTGCTCCAACCGTAGGTTGCCTAGCCCTGGAATCGCAGCAACTAAATCTTCAACCCGCTGCCAGCCCACCAGTTCTAAAGCCCCTAACGCCACCTGGTTCAGATCAATCTGAGCAAACTGAGACAGCGTCTGGAGATTGAACAATTGAGGATACAGACTGGTCTGAAAATCGCCCAGCTTCAACACTTCAGCCACTGATTGCCCGGTCTGCCAGATTCGAGATGGGTCGTAGCCCAGACTGCTGACCAGATCGCTGGGTATATCAACGGCCCCGCCAGAGAGCAGCGGCGGCAGGTTGGCAAAGGTCAACTGCGACCAGTCGGGTACCCGCGCATATTGCTCATCCCACTGCACGGGCACGGTCGGAATCCAGGGTTCTGTCGCGGCTTGCGGGGCGGAGTTGAACCAGATAAGACTTGCTACGATCAATTCCAAAGCCAGAATGCTTAGGCGTTTGATGCGTCGTCGAAATTGAATATTCATGGGTTATCTCCCTTGGGTGATTCCAGAACCAGATCGGCCCATCTGCGCCAGGCGCACTACTAGCGCTTCAGACACTCCGGCTTCCCGCGTGGCTTCAGTTAGGGGTGTTCCCTGCTTGAGCTGGTCGAGTAGGGCTTGAAGCCTCTCCCAGAGCGGATCGCCACTAGCTACCAGGTTTCGCTGTTGAGCTTCGAGTAGTCCCTGTTCCACCCACCGCACCCCAGTCGGACTTGAGATCTGTGTCGTCAAAATAGCGGTGGTATAGGGCGATTGAGTGTCGGGTTGAATCGCCAGAATCCTGTAAGCAGGTGCCCCAGACTTTGGGAAGGACAGTTGAAAGGTGTAAAGCTCTCGGTCGGTAACGATCGTCAGTGTCGTCATTTCTGTCGTGGGCAACCCTGGAAACGACAGAGGGTAAATCCGCCGTAGATGAATCACCGTGGCGGCGCATTCCCCCGGCGCAGAGACTGCCGCGCAGCGAGTATCGTCAAAATCCAGCGTCACCTGAGACGGATCATCCAGCCAGGCGCGGCGGACAACGGCTCCCACCGGGCGAAAGTTGAGCGTGACCCCGTGACCTGGATGAACTTCAACCGTGACTGGAGCATGATCGCCGCGAGCCGCCCGGTTGGAAATGGTACGGGTCGCCTGTGCCCAGGCTGGGTTAGAGATTCCTGCCAAGACCAGAGATAGGGTCAGTGTTTTCCAAGATTGCATCATCGGACTACCCTCAAATCGGCATCTGCATCGACTGATTCACGAACACTTGCACAGGCCGACCGGCCTCGATGTAGGCAATGCGGGGTTGCTGCTCTAACTCTTCAATGGCCCGCTGATTGCGCTCAGTAATCGTGTCGAGGATGGCGTCGGTACCTCCCTCCAATACCCCGGCCAATACATTTGGAGCCGGATTTTCGGTGGTCGCAACGGTCGTGCCGTTACCGGTTTCAACCCGAGTATTGGGGCGGGTGTAGAGTTCACTGGCCCGACGAATCGAACCCAGGGCAAACTGTCCGGCATCCATGGCGGCAATGCCGGGGCCAATGTCGTCATAGGCTTCGGCCTGGAGCGGTGTCCCGTCCTGGCCCCGAATCTGGATCACGCCTTGGGGTAAGACCAGTGCCCGAGACTGGCCCTGATCATGCCAAATCGCCTGGGTAGCGGAGAGCTGCACCAGGCCGTTGTCTGAAACGGCTTCTACCTGTACAACCAGTTCTCCACCCGCGGGAATCGCCACCTGCCCCTGGCTATCGACTAAGGGTTCTGAGAGCACGACCAGTAGATTGTTGCCGTCAGTGGCGCTATCGAGGATGACCGGTGTTGTCAGAGAACCGCTGGATTGAGTCCCTGCCACCAGAGATGCAGGTGTTGCCGGTGGCTGAAGAATGCGGGCTTCATCGGCGGTCAAAATGGCAGGGGATGAGGCGTCTGCTTCAGAGGCTGCTACGGGGAACCCATCAAGCTCATCTATCTCCTGTATTTCGGGAGGTTCAGAGGTTGAAAATTCTGGCGTTCCCTCTGCTGCTGTAGATTCTGGAATACTGACAGGAGCAGGTGCTGGAGGGAGGGTAGTGGCATAGGCAAATTGCGCTTGAGCCACGGTTTCAGGCATCGGGACAGATTCAGCCGTCTCTTCGGGCAACGGCAAACTCCCATAGCTGCCAACCTGAGCCAGCTGCTGCCAGCGTTCTGCCGGATCAATCGCAGGCACAGCCGCTGGAGTTGAGACCGCAGGAATCGCCGAAGGGCGAGAGACGAAAGCGGTAGTTGTCGCCGCTGGTTGCAGGCGGCGTGTCGGTGCTGGGTAGCTGACGGCTGGAGAAGCCGGTCTTGCTGAGATGGTAGGTGGGGGAGCCGATGCGACGGGTTGGGGGGTTGGCCTGGGTGGCGTTGCCACGGGCGCAGGGGGTGATGAAGGCGTCGTAGTCGGACGAGGCGGTGCGCCTGAGGCCGTTGTCTGCGCCACCGACTGATCTTCCAGGGCCATTTGAGCTTTCAGAGCGGCAATCTCCGCCCTGGCTTGCTCCAACTCGGCTTCTACCGTCTGAGGCTGGGCTTCCGTTGGATCGGCTTCTGGCGTAGTTGTCGCCGTGCCCGGCGCATCGCCCTGGCGACTGCCTACTATAAAAACTCCGGCTAGGGCAAAGACCGGCACCAGAGCCGACCCAATCAACACCAGCTTAGGCACCGGCAGCTTCCAGAAGGGACGCTCAGATTGCACGGGCTCTGAATTAAATGCTTCTTCAGCTACCAGTGGCTCCGCGAGATCCGGTGCGCCCATCATCTCGCGCAGGGTGTCCAGGTTGGGTTCTGGGAGGGAACTCATCGGCTGACATCCTCCGGTTGAATGGGTCGAATCGCTTCAATCTGCACCCCGCTTTCCAGCAATCGGTAGGCCACGGTCTGGTACTCCGAGGCGTCGGGAATCAGCGGCTTGCCAGTGGGCTCGACGGCTCGCACCGTAATGCGTCGGTTAAAGGTCAACGTTGTCCCAGCCGGGTTGCTGGCTTCAAACACTACGCGGGTGGCCACTAAATCCACCTGCCAGCGGCCCTCGCCAATCGCCTGGGGTGGGGAGATGTGCTGGGGAATCAAGACCGCTGACACCTGCCCGTCAAAGACGCCCTCAGGAATCACCTCAGTGGCCAGGGTTTGGAGGAAGGCATCGCGGAAGTCAGGGGCGAGCAGGAACGAGGCTTCCCAGGCCGCTTTAGACACCCGATCGCGCCCCGCAACCTGAACCCCCTCATCAACGGCTTTCTCGCCCTCACCTGGCAGTTTGCCCCAGGTAAAGGTCATTACCGCCCAGGTTGAGACCACTTGGCGGATCACCTCCGGTTCCCGGTGGCGGTAGTCTGCCGGTCGCACAGAGAAGGCGCGACCATCGACCTGCTGCACCAGAGTCGGCGGCTTCTGATTGGCCAGCCGCGACACTGAGACTGCGAGCCAGAGTAAGGACAACGCGAAGATCATTACCCCCACCGACAGCCCGGCAAAGGCCAAGGGCAAGATGTCGCTGGAATGGATACGAGGCCGTTTCACCTTACGACTGAGTTGAAGCAGTTCCATGACTTACCTCGGAATGGGAATTGCAGAGGTGCCGACCGCGATCAGTCGCGTCACCCCACCAGAAACACCGCGAAAGACCGCCATCCCGGCACCCCCAGCAATGGCTAGAGCCAGCACTGGAGCCAGGATGCTAATCAACAGCAGAAAACCAAAGTCGCTGGAGGTTTGAGCCTCGGCAGCGACGACTACCGTTGCCGCCAGACCGACGATGACGTTGTAGGAAAACTTGGCCATCCCCAGGCTGAAAAAGCCCACCAGCCAGGACCACAGCGGACGACCCTGGAGCGGCACGACGGAACCGGCGACCGCAATCGGGCCAATCAGCCCGGTCAGCAGCATCGCCATTTCCAGCAGATTGGCAAAGGCCCATTGCCAGCCCTTGAGGAACTGCTCCGCCAGGGCTTGACTGCTGGTTTGCAGCACAGTTCCCACCAGGATGTCCGCCAGGGGATTGCCCCCGATAGGCGCTTCGCCGGACTGGTAAACCTGCTCGACCTGCTGGCTAATCTGCTGCACTCGACCCCAGAGCCGTTGCAAGCCCGCACTCCAGAAGCCTCGGGAACGGTACTCCTGCTCCAGCCGTTGCTGGGCACGTTCTCCCGCTCGAACAAAACAGTCCACCTGAGCCTGACCCGTTTGGGCATCGCAGGCGGCGTACTCTTGCTGGATGACGGCTTTGGCCTGCTGAGACAGAATCACGTCGTTGAGGGCTTCGAGCATCGACACTTCGCCCACCTGCACCTGAAGCACCGTTTGGGTTTGGGCGTTGATCAGGTTGCGGATGCCGAGAGTCGCTGAACCGAGCAAAGCGCCGTTGTTAAAGAGCAGTACGGCAATGGTCAGCACCCAGAGCACATTGGGTAGTGCCGGGAAAATGCCTCGCTCGATGGCTTCTTTAACCCAGCCGACGGCAAAGAAGAGGAAGGCACCGACCAGAATGATGGAGGCAAACTGGTTGATGCCGAGATACAGCCCACTTGAGGAAGCGAAGATGTCTTGCCAGCGGGCATCCCAGGCCTGCTGCACAGCTTCTAGCTGCTGCACGCTGTCGTCAATGATGCCGACTCCGCCTGTGACCTGGGCCAGAGGGAGGATGCTTGATGGTAGGAGAGCGTTGAGCATTGGTCTCAGTTTCCAGAGGTATCAGTCCCCAGGGCACCGGGGATGTAGATCGGAGCCTGAGCAGAGCCGGAGATCGAAATCTGTCGCTCCACCCGTTCACGGCGGTTAGTCTCGTCGATGCCTTCACTGGTGTTGGCGGCGAGTTGGGTGAGCATCCCCTGGAGCTGATGGAGCTGCGTCAGTGTCGTGTTGTTTTCAGCCGTGAGCTGGGTTTGCTCGTGAAGCAGGGCTGCCACGGACGCTTGAATCTGGGCATTTTGCTTCATCACGTCCTGGGTGACGTTCATGCCCTGGGCCGCTTCGGCCATGGATTGCACCTGCTGGGTGCGGGCCTGACTGTCTTCGAGCAGAGCTGACGTTTGCTCGGCTTGGGTCGAGAGTCGAGTCTGGCCCTGATCACCCAGCCAAGGCGAGGCCATTGAGCGGGCCACCTCCTGGTCGTAGCGGTTGGCTAGCTCGCGTTGTTGAGTGGTGGGGTCAGTTCCGAGGATGCTTTGAATCGGTACCACCTCGTCCATTCGTACTCGGGTCGGGTCGGGCAGGTTACTACCTAAGGCCGTCTTCAGCGCTTCCCACTGGTCGCCCAAAACATTCTGAAGTGTCTCTTCAGCTAAGGCCGTCGTCTCTTCGATTTGGGCCAGGATGTCTTCTAAAGGATTGGACAGGTTTTCTATTGCCCAGTCTTGCCACTGCTGGCCCCAGCCACCGGGCTGGAGAGAGGCACGAGCGGTGCCAATGCCGAGGAGGCCCAGACTGAGGCTGGTGCCAAGGATAAGGCGATACCGGATGCGTTTGCGTTTTGATTGAGTCGTCATGATGACCTCCGAGGGGTTGTAGATTGGGGCTGATGACCGCTTGGAGCCAGTTCAGCCGCTGAATGAATCAGTTCAAACTGAGGGGTACTCACCGCGATGGTGTCGAGGGATTGACCACTGCGCAGCGCCTGGACGTAGGCTTTGGCAAAAGCGGCATACCCGGCAAACTTGTTGGGATGCTGGGCCAATACCCGCTGGCGAGCGCGTTGCTCTTTTGGGTTATTGGCCACCGCCCCGAGCAATTCGGGAGACGGGTAGTGGGCGCAGGGGGTGAGCCTGGCATCGGCATCAAGCAGCCAGTGGGAGCAGAGCCGACCGGGGCTGATGCGAAAGGATTCTTCGGTGTTGGGCCGCAGCAGGCTGGGGTCGTAGCCGAAAAGCCGCTGGTAGGACGGCAGGGCGTTGGGCTGAATCGCTCCGACCAGGCGGGTGTTGAGGTTTTGCAGGATCTGCGACCCGGCCACCGATTGGGCGATGGTATCAGGGTCCTGGCCAATAATCAGGGGGCGAATGCCGGACTTGGCTCCGTTGGCGCAGACCTGGCCGATGATCTGGGCGATGCCGTTGTACTTAAACAGAATCGGGCTTTCATCAATGGCCAGCAGGGAGTCAGAGACTTCCAGCGCCCGGCGGAAAGCCATGGATTGCGCCGAAAGCGCCAGCACGGCCGCTTCGATGTTGTCGCCAACATTGCGGAGGGCGAAGACGGTGAGCCGGGCATCGGTGCGGA
Source organism: Nodosilinea sp. LEGE 07088 (assembly GCF_015207395.1). Taxonomy (GTDB): domain Bacteria; phylum Cyanobacteriota; class Cyanobacteriia; order Phormidesmidales; family Phormidesmidaceae; genus Nodosilinea. The sequence goes on along the minus strand of NZ_JADEWX010000027.1, from coordinate 33,104 downwards.
TGGTGGAGGGTTGGGAGATAGCTTTGCCCACCCGGCTGGAGAGCCAGCCTCGCAGTTCCAGCAGAATGGTGGCGACGGCTTCATTGAGGAGAGCAGACTCGACCTCCAAATCCAGGTTGGCGACGGTCTCCACAAAATCGGCCAGAGTTGGCATTTGCTGCCAGGCAGAACTTCCAAAGCCATCCTCAAAGGCCGCGTCATAGCGAGCCAGGATTTGGGGAGTCTCAAAGAAGGTGGATAAGGCTTGCCAGAGCACAGTGTGAACCCGCTTACCCAGTTGGTTATCGGTCTCGGTCCCCATCACCATCGTGTCGAGGGCTTTAACCAGGAACTCCTTGTAGTCGTCCAGGCGCTCTTGCCGTTGGGCATCGGGCAAGTCTTTTAGATCGGGGATCTGAAACAGATTGTTGCTCTCAGAACCGATGTCGAAATAGGCTCCCTGGTCGCCGAAGAACTTCACCAGGTCAGTGTAGGTGGTGGTGCCATCGGGTTTGGGATAGTCGAGGGAGATGACGTTCATGCCGTTGGCGATCGCCCACACGAAGATCTCCGCCGCCAGCACCGACTTCCCGCTGCGGGTCTCCCCGAAAATCAGCATCCCCCGGTGCTGATTCACAAAGTCCAGGTAGACCGGCATCTGGCCCTCGCGGGTGATCAGCTCAATGCCCCGATTGTCGATAGTCCGGGGACAGGCTACCGGCATCAGCCCAGGGGCTTCGTTGGTCAGATACATCTGTCTGCGGCCATCATCGATCAGGCGATCTCCGACAATTGGCAGCGATCTGAGCCACAGTTGCCAGGCAATCTCGGTCTCGCGAATGAAATCGCCCTGGTGGAAGGCGTTGGTCAACTTTTGGTAGGCTTCGGCCAGGGACTCTGGAGTATCCCGATGCAGCAGCACCAGACCACTGACCCAGATAGGCAAGGCTCCCTCGTAAATTCGCTCTTGAGCTTCGACCCCCTGCTTGACTCGCATTTGAGAGGCCACATCCACATCCCTCAGGAGGTTGGCACGGAACGTGGCGGTGACACTTTGTTTGGTCAGCCGTTGCAGGGTGACGCGGGTCATCATGCGGTCGGCAGCGGCGAGTTCGCAAATGCATTCGCAGTCGGGGAACTGGGCCAAGGCTTGCCAGAGGTAGTAGAGCTGATGATCAGGAGTGGTGAATCCGGCGGGTTTGGACTCCAGCACCACAGCTCCCACGAATTTCCCCTTGACCTGCACCCACTGGCGGTCGGCCTTGGGATGGCTGGGTTGACCGTTCTCCCCGCGAATCAGGCGGGAGGTAGCGTGTAGAGAGTCATGGATGATTTCGTTGAGCTTGGCGTCGCCATTGGCATCACTCAACTCCAGACATTGTGGAACTTCGGGCGTAGAGCTGGAGTTGAATTGAGTCCAGAGGTAATGCCACAGATCCTCGGTTCCCATCGGGGTAACCTGAAGCCCCATGCGGGCATTGAGCTGCTGCTCCCAGTGCAGGTAGCCATCGGTAAAGCCCTGGGTCAGAAGCTGCACGTAGGACTGCTGTTCGTTCTGTTCTTTCAACCCCTTAACGGTGTCGTACTGGGACACGACCCAGGCCAGCAGCTTTTCAACGTGGTCGGCACTTTGCTCTTGCCCCGACCCGAGTGGGTAGGTGGCGAAGAGGTACAGCTGCTTGGGTTGTCGCTGCTTCTCGGTGGTTAAATCGCGGGTGGCGCGTTGTTGAGCCAGCAAAAGGAACTGGCTTTCCAGGGTGGTGGTGGTTTGAATCAGGGTTTCGAGTGACTGTTGGCGCTCCCTGTCATCGGCAAACGATCGCCAGTGAATCCGCAGCCGATCGCCCGGTCGAAATCCCTTGAGGCCATCTTCCAGTCGCTTCAACGTGGGTTCTGCCTGCCCCGGCTGCAGCTGGGTATGGATGCCGCGACTGCGAAATCCAAACACCAGGCTGTATTGCCTCTGGTGCTTGAGCAGATAGGCTCCGACATTGCGTTCCCGCAGGTTTAGGCGGCAGAGGCATTCCAGGTGCGATTCATCTTCAAAGGGGCGAAAGCGATAGCGTTGCGTTCCAAGCCTTGGTTTACTCATGGTGGTTGGATAAATGACGCTGATAGGGCACATGGCCCCGTTTCCAATCGGGTACGGGTACGAACTTGTGGGTAAAAAGCCAGGTCTTTTCGCCGACCACCACCCACCAGGTGGAAATACCCCAGGTGCTGAGCAGCAGAAATGGGACAAACCCCAGCCCCAGCAGCACTTCAATCAAGATGTAGAAACCGACAAAGATGCCGCCCGAGGGGGCCAGCAGGTTAGCCGGAATGGGGCCAAGCGAAGGCTGACGGCCTAGGCTGGGGTTGACCGGGCAGTACAGACGAGAGTCGTCGCTCATGTCAGGCTCCGAAGAATAGGCGGCTCAACCCTTCAACAATGACGACGGCGGCAATGATGATGAAGGCGTTTTGCAACAGCGGTTGCCACTGTTCGCCCCGTTGGGCTTGATACACGGCGAAGAACACAAAGCCGACCGCCGAGACCCACACCACCAGGCGCAGGATGCCGAACATGAAGCTGATGATGTCGCCGTCCAGGTATTGCCCGAAGATGCCCTGGGCCTGATCCTCAACGGTGTCGAAGAGCTGGGCCATGGCCGGATTGGCGTGGCTGGTGATGCTGATGAATAGCAGGATGCCAGTCACGATGCCTAGCAACGTCCAGCCGCTGAGGCCACGGAATTTGATGTGGTCAAGTTGCCTTCCAGCTCTAGAAAGAGCTTTACGGCTGCGCTGAAACAGAGGCATCAAATGCCTCACGCGGTTAGATACAACATTCATATCTCCTACTCCAAGCGATGCGGACGTAGGTAGATGGCTCCCTGTGCAGATTGAGTAGGACGATTTTTGGCAGGGGTGACAGATCGTTGGTCTCGCCACCCGCAGGTCAGAGATGGATCTTTATCAGGAACTTAAGGCTGGCAGCTCAATCTTTATCGTACTTTTTAAGTAAAAGTATTACTTAGTGATACTGGTCTAGTCTTCTTGAAAAGTAAAGCAGGTTTTAGATTTTGTTTACATTCTGAAACGTAAAGGTTTGAAAGGAATACCTTGAGCTCTATGTAAATTGGGCTTTTGGGCCTTGTTCAGAATGTTTTGCCGTGATTGAAGTAGTTGGTAGAAGTATGAGGAATTCATGATAAAGGTGATATGAAGCAGAGATAGGATCTAATTCGTCTGTCTTAGGGTTCTGTAAACCTAGAGTGCGCTGACTTTCGACGACCTGAGTAGGAGGCTAGGATAGCGGCAGTTGGTCTCGCCTTTATCCGCTATGGTCAAGTCGCCCGTGCCCCAAGACAAATCCCCATCCGACGCCTCAGAGAGCGGATGTCGCCCGACGTTCTACATGACTGCTGAACTGCTGGAGGCAATTGAGGCCCAGTGCGCGGCGGAGGGGAATCGCAAGCGATCGCCCTTTTTGGCCGAAATCATGGAACTGCTGCTCACCAGTGACGTGGGGGAAAGCCTGCGAGAGGGTGCCCAAAAGCACCGCCGCCCTCTGATTCATGAATTGGAAGCGAACCTGGTTCTGTTCAACGAACATATTCCAACAGAGAGAATTGTGGAGTTAGCGGAGGCGAGTCAACGCAATCCCGACCAGATGCTAGTACGCCTGGTGCTGCTAGGATTACGGGTCTATGAGCGAGCCATCTCGCGCATGGAAGTGGAGATTGAGGGTGGTTCAGAGTTGATTTCGTAAAGCTCAGAACAGTTTTCAATCTTTCGTCCGGATTTAGCCAATCGATCTAGTACAGCTGATGTACTGGTGATTTTTGCTACGCGTTCATTTGCGTGGCATAGTGACGACCTGCTTGCCCCCAGGCAGGCGTTGCTGACATCCCCAGATATTCATGATCCGCAAGGTCGGTGGGCTGGAATGAATCGCGATTTGCGTAGACACTTTGGGGGCAAGTCATTGGGGCACGTTCCCGAGCTCGTTGCCGCTGATCTGAATGGGACGGTAACGGGGTAAGGGCATCATGGCTCGATTTTTGACGCGCCGCTATGTGGCGGTGACCGGAGCGGAGGCGATTCGTCTGGCCGGGTTGGATGGAACACCGTGGGCCGAGATTCGACACGATGAGGATGTACAGCTCCTGCATCGGGAAGAATGGTGGGCCTGGTGGTCGGACGGGCAGCTGACGACAGCGATCAGTTTGCCGTCATCGCTATGCCCGCAGAGTCTTGCGCCTGATGCCGTAGCACTGATTTCGGAAGTGTTTGAGAGCTATGCCACAGCACCTCAGTGCGGATGGGAAACCCTGGCGCGGGTGGAGCAGGTGTTGAGCCGAGAGCGACAGCCGCAACCGGAAAGTGCCGGGGTTTATCAATGGGTCACCCTGGAGGTATTAACCGTGCGGTTTACGGACGGTTCGGAGGGCGTACTCCATTGCTGGTACGGGGGCCACGACGAGGGCTTTGAATGCCAGATTGAACAGGTGTAACCTGAGGACACTAAGGCTGAATGGCACTGACATAAGAGAGCAGAAAAGGCTTCAAGCGCTTGATCTGTAAAGATCGAAGCGTCGAAGCCCAAAACCATGTCTCTATGATGCCGAATCGTGCGGATGTCCTCAAGGAGAAATACCAAAACAGTATCGGTCTACCCTTTGCCGAGGTTCTACCGGAAGCCGACGTTCAGGCTGTACTGGACGAACAAGGCATCGCCTATCGCCAAGTGCTCTACACCCCAATGGTCGTGCTGTGGAGTTGGATCTCCCAAGTCCTTGATGTCGATGGCAGTCTCAGCCATGCGGTCAAGCGGGTGGTGACCTGGATGAGCCTGGCGGGCTTAGAGCCGCCGTCAGCCGATACCGGGGGCTACAGCAAAGCGCGTAAACGCCTGAGCGAGTCCATTTTTCCGCCCCTACTAAAGCGAGTGACGAGGGCGTTGCAGCGGAAAGTGTCCCCGGAACACCAGTGGTGTGACCGTCGGGTCAAGGCCTTTGATGCCACGACGGTGTTGATGAGTGATACCAAGGCCAATCAAGCGGCGTATCCCCAACACAGCAATCAGAAGGCGGGCTGTGGCTTTCCGCTATTGAAGCTTCAGGTGTGGTTTTGCGTGACCACCGGAGCCGTGCTGGAGGTGGCGACGGCCCCCTTTCGAGTCAGTGAATGGCGCTTAGCCCGCCAACTTTATCAGACGCTGCGGCCAGAGGATGTGGTGGTCGCCGATTCGGCCTATGGCACCTATGTGGATCTAGCCTGGGTCGCCCTGACGGGAACCGATGCCGTCTTTCGCAAGCATCATCAGCGTCGTTGTGATTTTCGTCGAGGCAAAAAATTAGGCATTGGCGACCACATCGTCCGGTGGCAGCGCCCTAAACAATGCCCTAACGCCCTCTCGGTTGAGGAGTTTGAAGCCTTACCCGAGTCGATTGAGGTGCGCGAAGTCTTTCTCTCCATTCAGACGCCTGGATTTCGACCGACCAACATCGTGGTGGTGACCACCCTGCTGGACCCCAAGCGGTATCGCAAAGCCAAATTGGCCGAACTCTATCACCTCCGCTGGCAGGCCACCGAAGTCAATCTCAGGCATCTCAAAACCACCTTAGCCATGGAGATGATTGCCGCTAAAACGCCCGCCATGGTGACCAAAAGTGTTTGGGTTCATTTGTTGACCTACAATCTGCTGCGGACGTTGATGTGGGATGCGACAGCCGACTCCGAGGTCGATGCTTTACGGGTCTCCCTTCAGGGCACGCGGCAACAATTCAATCACTTCCGACCCGAGTTCCTCCATCTCGCTCCTTCCCATCAACAGCGAGGCTACCAGACCTTGTTAAGCGCTGTGCAAGAGCTGATTGTTCCGTTTCGCCCCAACCGTTCAGAACCCCGAGTCGTCAAACGTCGCCCCAAACCGTTCCCCAGAATGCAGGAACCCCGCTCAGTCCTGAAAGCTAAGCTGGTATCTTGATAGGGCTTACGTCAGTGACATTCCACTAAGGCTCACTATTCATGTAGAGCTGCTTAAACTGGATTGCGGCTTCGGGGCTGATGCCTTCCAGCGCTTTTACAATATCCAATACTGTTTCAGAATTTGGATCGCGGACTTCGTTTACCCAGCGGTAGACGTTAGACCGACCAATGCCTAACTCGTTGGCAAGCTTGGTCTGACTGATGCTGTAATCCTCCAGCACTTGCCGGAGTACTCGTCCTGCTTTTCCCATGACTTTAATCATGTCAGAGGATTATTAGCAGGCATAGAATTGAGTCCCTATGGACTACAAAATATGTCATAATCAGCGCAAGAATCTGTAGTCCGGCAGGGCGACAGGTTTGGTAGCGCTCACCAGAGCGCTTGCTTTATCGATACTTGTAGTCCATTAAGGCGACAGCTATGCAAACTCAAGCTTTTCTTGGTCAATCTCAAGCCGCTGGTGAAACGGTTGGCGTCGAGGTTTGCGTTAAGCTCTACACCTACCCAAAACCTGACCGCGAGCCCGTCAAGGTTTTGGTGATTGGGTCTCGGGAGGCAGTGAATACGATTGTCAACTCGCTGCACCAGCTACGGTTCGCTGAGACTCTAGAGTGGACTGATTTTTTGCCTGCCCCTGCCGGCGAAAGCCCTATTCAGTTCCGGGATGGGGAAGTGATGAAGGCTTTGGTCAAATATTTGCCGCGCACCGAGGGCTGAAACGGTTTCGAGCCGCCAGTTTCAAGCCATCACCTGCTTTACTCCCTGTACTGCTTGAATTAGAATCTCTGCGGCTTGGTGAATATCATCATCGGTGGAAAACTTGCCTAGGCCAATTCTGAGGGCACCTTCGACGACGGACTCGGCTAGCCCCATCGCCCTGAGCACATGGGATGGGGTTTCCACGCCTGAAGAACAGGCGGAGCCAGTTGAAATAGCCAGGCTGTAGCGCACTCTGGCTATGATGGCGCTATTAGGAATACCGGGGATGGAGATGTGCAGGTTTCCAGCCAAGCGGTTTTGTGGATCGCCGTTGATAACTAGGTCGGGGATTTGAGCTTGGAGGAGAGTCTGAAGGAGCTCGCGCTTTTGCCCAATCTCAACCTCATCCTCAGCCATCTCTTCTGCCCGCAACCGACAGGCTTCACCTAAACCAACAATGCCTGGCAGGTTAAAGGTGCCAGGGCGCAAGCCTCTTTGCTGCCCACCGCCGTAGAGCAGCGGCTCTAGCCGATGGTCTCGACGCACGATCAGTGCGCCAACGCCTTGGGGGCCGTAGAGCTTGTGGGCCGACATGGCCAGCATGGTAATGCCCCATTCGTTGAACTGGATGGGGATTTTGCCTACGGCTTGGGAGGCATCGCAGAGAAGGGGAACTTGGTAGCGCTGGGCAATGTGGGCAATTTTCTCAATGGGGTAAATGGTGCCGACCTCGTTGTTGGCCGCCATGATGCAGAGCAGGTGAATGCCGCTGGCACAGGCTTTCTCCAACTGGTCAAGGTCAAGGCGGGCCTGGGTATCGACCGGAATATGGATCAGCTCGATACGCCCTTGTTTGTGGAGGGCATCGCAGGTGTCGAGGACGGCTTTATGCTCAACATTAGAAATGGCGATGCGGGGTTTGCCCTCACCCCCGCCCCCTCTCCCTGGGGAGAGGGAGGCAAGATGGTTAACGGTGCCTTGGATAGCGAGGTTGAGGCTTTCGGTAGCACCGGAGGTGAAGAGGATGTCTCTGGGGGTAGCGCCTACTAGGTCGGCAACATGGCGGGTGGCGGCTTTGACGGCGGCTTCGGCGCGATCGCCAGACTCATGATCAATGCTACTAGCATTACCAAACTCATGAACCATGTAACGGTAAATGTAATCCGCTACGCTTGGGTCTACTGGGGTTGTCGCATGGTAGTCAAGATAAATCATGGAAGAGTTTGGCTGAGCTATGGACATTTTCTTGTCTCCTCACCCAATAACGTTCTCTGAAGTAGAATTCTTTTTGACACGGTAGAACACCTCAGAATAATTAGGCACAGCAAGCGCGTAACGATCTGGAAGGAAGTGTCGTAACCAACGCATCAATGTCTGCCATACCCGATCAGAATTGAATTCAGGGATATCCGCGCAAGGTAAAGATTCAAGTAAATCAGTTACAGCACCGAATCTCTGAGGGGTTTCTACAAATTGGTCAACGCTCTGCACAATCGGCATTTGTAAAAGCAAAAAACCGACATAAGCAGTGAAAGCAGGCTTAGTTAAGGAGAGGGGAATTGATAGATGTAGCAAATCAGATTGAGCTGCTTCCCGTGAAGCGGATGTAAGCCGCTCTTGCTGACCTGAATAAGCAAGATAAAGGGCTTCAGGGTTTCGTAGCGTAGGCACCCAAGTCTCAGGCTTTATTGCTAGAGCTTGTTCTGGGATTGCTAGCGTCCTTGGTAGGTCTGGAGCAATCCAATTTGCATCAGGTCGACTTTGCTGAAGTTGCTCTACTACTACTTGCATTTGTTCATACAGCTCATCATCAACCTGAGTTTTATTTCGGTTCAGTTCTTGCTCGAAGGCTTGCAAAACTGGGTCATTAGCGAAAACAGGAATTAACAGCTCAAGATTTGAGCTAGGGGACCATCCTAATGCGGTTTGAGTTAAGTTAGCGGATCCAACTAAACACTGAGAATCAGCTCGATAATATTTCGCATGTAAATTTTGCCTTAACCAAAGTGAAGTGTTGGGCCGATCACACAGTGATGGCCATATTGTTAAATCACTTACTCCAGCTAAAACATCTTCAGGTCGCCAACGAGTTACACAATTAATGCAGATATGGGCATCTACTTCTTGTAGAAGTTGGGTTAGCGTGCCCAACTTAATAAAAGGGGCTACTAGCCACAGCTCTTTTTTGGCCGATCTACATAGTTGCTGTAACTGATGACCAATTTCAATCATCACCATCTAAGAATTCGCGAGCAACTCGTCCCCAATCAGCACGTGTATCTTGAGCCTGAGTGCGGCGTTTCCCTTCAGGCTGCTCATCTTCATAACGAGCCCAAGACATAAGTAGCAACTTTAACCCCTCTAGAGAGTTCTTAAGGCGTTGCTTCAACTCATCTGCTTCAACCCCTTCTACATCTTGCTCTAGAACTTCAATCAATTTCCCATATGCAGGATGATTGGTATTCAAAAGGATTTCAATTGAACCGCCTTTGAGCTTGACAGTAAAAAAAGCCGATGTTTCAAGAGAAGATTCTGCAAAGATGTATTTCAGTCCTGAATCAACAGTAGTCGCAGCGAGTGTATTAGCAACCTCCTTAGCAATTCCTGATTGTTCTAAGATTTCTTCGATTACTCTTTTACGCTCTTCTGGAGTCTTTGTCTCATCCCTGTCTGTTTCCCCTTGATGCCCTTCCTCTTGGCGTTTTTTTGTTGCCTGAGTTGCTTTGGCTTCAGCTACTGGCGGAGCATGTCGTTGGCGTTCTTGACGTTTACTCCCTTGAGTTTGATCTCTGATGGCTTTACGGAGAACGCTCAAATTTTTGCTAATACGATTTGCTAACTCTAAAAGTGGTGCTCTAGGATCTTCTTCATCTTCTAGCTCTTCTCTAACTTCTACGATCGTCCTTCCTTTGGTGAGAGAATCTAGATCAATATCTGCAAGCTCCGAAAAATTTCTAGCGAATTGTTTGTTATTCGTCACGCCAAACAAGTCATCTAGCGAAGGTGGAAAATCCACTTCTATTCCCCACCATCTTTCTACTGGATCATACTGAATAACCCAAGACTGATCGAGTTCAAGTTCTCGATCTGCACGTACTACAGATACCCCAATATTCTTCTTTGCATGTTGCCCATAAGGCCTAGAACCAGGATTATGACCTTGACGTGCTTCTTCTTTAGCAACTGAAACCTTTATTTTAACAGTATGCTCTTGTCCCCTAAAGCCAATAACGATATTTGCCTCTGAGCCAAAAAGGTCAAACATTGGGATGTCGTCATATGGTTCTGGACAGGATGTTTGATTCATTAAATATCCAGGATCATTAGGCTGGATCAGCTTGTCTATTAATGGTTGATCCGGCTTGTCGACATCAAAAGACATCATTCTGATGGCAACTTTTTTCCCCTCAACAAATCTACGATATATCCTGCCTATTAATAACTCTGAATTGTCAATAATAGTCTTAGAAGTTTTCCACATGCAGCGATCAATTTTTGACCACACAACCAGAGTGCCTGAGTTTCCAAAGCTTTTCCCTACTTCTAGCCAGAGGCCAGGAATAGCCTTAGGAACCGGTTCCGGTACTTCTGTCTGTTGACGAGCTTTAATGTCTGATAAATCCAGAAAACTATGTAGAGCATTTGCTACTCCATCTTGCCAGGTCCAAACATCAACTCTTTGACATTGAGAAATAGATGAACAGGGCAATCCCATTCCAAAACGTCCAATACCTGTATGCTTATCCTCATCTAAGTAAGTTCCATTGCCGAACTGAAGAGCAAGCCTAAGTGTGTCATGATCCATTCCTGAACCACTATCTAAAACCGCAATTTCGGAAATTCGCATACGTTTTCTCTGGCCACCTAGATGCTCTTTCTCACCACAAAGCAGCTCTAGACTCGTTGCACCAGCCTGAATAGCATTATCCATAAGCTCTGCGATCGCGTAAGCCGCATTCTTATAGCCATTGTCACGCATTGCCTGAACGGCTAGATGAGCAGGCACAATATCGTAGTCATTAGATGCCATAGTTAATTTCTCCAGACGTCTTCCCAGTTTGTGAACGCTTCAGCAACTGCCCCGAACCCAGGTAAACCTGTATCTACTACTGTCACAATTTCAGCAGTCTCGTTACCACCTGCACGAATCCCACGAATTGCTCTGCCTACCATTTGGCTATAGAGCACTAGAGACTTTGTCGGACGCGCAATGATGGCTGCACTGGTTAAAGGGGCATCAAAACCAGTGGTCAAAACACCGTAATTACATAGAATTTTACTTTCTAGTGTGGAATCCTTGTAAGAGCAAATGAGCCGATTGCGCTCGGCAGCAGGAGTCTCACCTGAGATTGAGAAAGCATTCAGCCCCCTTGCCTGTAATACCGAAGCTAACAGATGCGAGTGTTGCACGGTGATTGCGAACACCAAAATTCGGATGTGACGTTTAGCTAAAGTTTCTACCGTGTTGATGATGCTGAGATTGCGTTGCTCGTCCTCAGCAAGCTGATTGAGAATTTTAGGCGGTAGTTCTAATACTTCCTCAACATACTTCAGATCGGCAGGAGTCATGCTAAGCCCACTTTCGTAAAGCAGAGGTGTATAGGTTGCTCTCGCAAGATAGCCCTCTGTTACCAGGTAATCTACAGGGTTGCTATAGCCTGGAATGTCTAAAGTTACTTTGCGGCGAGCAAAGAAGTCTGCCAACTCCTCATCAGCCGCAATGTCTGACCAAGTTCGTCCGGGCGTAGCAGTGAGCCCAAGTAATGATGTTTGTGGGAAAGGAACAACCAAAACATCTAGTATGAGCTTATAGGTTTGTGCAACAGCTTGATGAGCCTCATCCATAACCACAAGGGAGCAATGGCTACCAAGCAATCCAAGAAATTTCAAACTTTTCTTGAGCGTGCTGTAGAGCTTAGACAACCCTGCAACTACGAAGCCATCTTTGGTCTGTTCAGGATCTAATGTGTGACTTCCCCAATAGCGGTAAACATTGATTTCGCGATTGCCAAGATAGCCCCACGCCTTTTGGAACTCACCTACAGCTTGTTCACAGAGTTCCTCACTATAAGCTAACCATATGACAAGTGTTGGTTCACTGTTACGCAAGTGCTCAGCAATAATGTTCATGGCAGTTCGAGTTTTGCCAGAACCAGTAGGCATGTGAAGCAAAGCACGCATTGGTTCTTGTTGAAGAAGTTGTTTGATTTTGCTAACTGCTCTGCGCTGATGAGAAAAGAGAGGATAAATTGATTGCACAACTTCGGTAGAAGGCAATATATTATCTTCTTCTCTTTCAGGAATGGTTAGCTCAAAGAAATCAAACAAGGCACGTTCTCGAGCAGAGCTACTAGAAACTGAAACTTCTTTTAGACGTTGATAACAATCTCCAGTAGTTGGCTGCCCTAATACAGCCGCTAAAATTTTAATTTCTTCTGGACGTAATAGATCTATTAATGAAGCACGGCTGTCTTTAGCAAGCAGAAGTCCTTCGCGAGAACGCAATTGAACCAAGAGCTCTCTTAAGTTCGATGGAGTGGCTAAGCTAGGATCTAATAGTCGCAACAAACGCACAGCAGAAGAGCCGACAAGTGTCTGAAGTGTTAAATCATCCGCCCGTGACAGAAAAGTATCAAAATCCACAAAAAAATCTCAACCTTTTTCACTATTCAGTAATAATCATTGTGTTTTCTTCAGTGGTTTAAGAGTCGAAGATTTAAATATAAGTTCATAGCTTCTTGTCTCAACTTCTAATTCATTCAACTAAGGAAATGCTGCTCTCAAGATGGTTTCATGAGATTCTTGCTTAAGCGATTAGTATTATCATAGGTGACAGGTCAAACAGGGCATGACTTCATCCTCGTCATCTAAAACCATGCTCAAAGTCTCTGATAGAGACTGAAGTGGAGTGATAGATTGTGCTCTACTCATAGCTTTTTCGTGCTGAAGTATTATCTCTTCTTTGCGAGCTATTAATTCTAGTAAGGTTTCTCCTTCTGTCCAACTGTATGACCTCCCATCAGAATGTTCTTGCTCATACCGAATTGCTTCAGCAAATAAGTCTGGATGCTCCTGGGCAAGCATCACCCACTCATATTTGCGTTGAAAGAAACAGAAGAAGCAGCCTGAGCGGCTACGCCAGCGATAGTAGTCAGGCATTCCGATGCCACTTTCTTCTAATAGTCGAATAATATCTGCCTTAACTAGGCCATGCTCCTTGAAAGGAAAAACTGGTTTAATGTTCGGCTTAGTTGAAATATACCCATCCCGATTCTCGTCTGCCCGAATGCCGATATAGCTAATTGCTTCGTCATTTCCAATAAACTTCTCCAAAGGGAGAATCTTCATTTGCTTAGTACACCAGCGCATCTTGGGCGAAGGCAATGTGCCGCCGTAGACATCTAACCAGTGGTCGAATCCTCTCTCAGCCTCTAGTCGAGCAATTGTGATACCTAAGCGTGCCTCAATCCGGTCAAGGTATTCTTCTGTCTCTGGTAGCTCCTTGTGGGTGTCGCAAAAGAAATACTCAATCTGCAACTCTGGATGCTTTTGCCGCATGAGAACAGCAAGGGCCGTACTGTCCTTACCTCCAGAGAGCCCCAAAATGTGTCTTACAGGTTTAGTCATACCGCTAGCTCTTGCCCCTTACTTGGCTTACCCACTTTCCTAGCTACATCTAACTCATTCCGGGAATCCTTAACATTTATCCCCAGAACTCTTTCGCTTAGCTTAGCGATAAAAGCCTGTTGTAGCTTAGGGCTATCCTTTATTTCAGGCATAGATAGAGCTTTATCAACCATCTTGTTTATAAGGTCTTCATTCTCTCTATCGACCCAAATAATCTGTCGAATTTCTTTACCATTCGACTCTGTCAGAGTAATGCGCTTAGCCACAAAGCCTTCGGTAGGTATGTTGGCCTCTTTTTGTAGCGCCTCAAGGTTCCTAAATCGGCGTACTAAATCGCTAAGGGCCAGCTCAAACCTAGTGATATCCTCGTCAGCCCATGATTTTGGGGGTTTATCAGCCACAATCATGACTAACGCTTCTAGCCACTCTTGTTCAGCAGCGTTGTCATCCACTGCCGCGAAGATAAAGCGTTTTAGCACCGGCTCAATAACCTTGCCGACCATGGGCATTGCCTGCACTTGCAGATCTTCCCGGAGGTTCACCTCCTGTCTGACCCCAAACGCTTCGTAGAGCCTAGTCTTACAGAAACTCAGTAGAGCCTCATAGGCCGTCTGGATCTCATGCAAAGCCTGAACAAGCTGCTTGCGAAATGCCTTAGCGACTGTTCCATCTCCCTCCGAGGTCGTCATTGGCTCAAAACCACAGGCCTGCGGAAGCGACACAAACAGCAACTCATCCGGCTCTTGAGCCTGTTGCAGCACAGCGATCACTTGCTGGGCCTCATTACTTACCCGCTGAGTGGCCAACGTGTACTTAGGCAGCTTACGCACAAAGCTAAACAGGGGCTTAGCCACCACCAGCAGCGATGCATTGCGAACCCCTGACGGGGTTTTAGCATTGGGTGACTTTAGAATGCTCTCCAGTTCCTGGAATACCTGAGAGCGTAGACCCACCATCTCGAAATACTTCACCGAGAAACGGCTAGGGTCTTTGACCAATAGCTCAAAATGCTCTGGCCCCATCACCGGCACAAAAATGCCGTCTTTATAGAAGCCCACATCATCAACGTGATACAGCAGTACGGCGGCAAAGACCACTGGCACCATACCAGGCTTCACTCCGTAGGGGGGCTGCTCTAGCTGGCAGTAGAGGTCGCTAAGAGAACGCTGCTGCTGCTTGGCGCTTAGGCAAAAGGATTCAATGGCATCCCACAATGACCAGCTTCCTGATGTTTCTTTGGGTGGGTAAAAGCCCCACAGCCCCTCTTCTTGTCGGTAGATGCCCGTGGCCTCTAATACCGAGAAGTACACGGCTACCTCAGGGCCATAGCCCTCCAGCCCTAGACGAGGCTGATCGCCTCGCTCCAGCATGGCTTCCAATAGTTCTCGTCGGGCCTTAGAACCTTGGGAGGTGAGCACTCGACGGTTAATAAGTTCGTTGTCGAGAATTGGGGTTTGAGGGTAGGCGCGATCGCACACCCCAGATAGCACGGCCTGAAACGCCCTAGCACTGAGTATTGACTTCTGTTGCCCCTCAACCCAGCCGCGATTTTCGCCATTTGCCCAGTCAAAGGTCTGCCGCACGGTGTCATCTAGCAGCCGTTCTGCTTCAACTAGGCGCTGTTTGACTTCCCTTCGAGCAACACCGTCTTGGGTTAGCTCTGGGGCACTCTTCCAAATGACCTGAAGAGCTTGCAGCTCGCGGGCACGGGTGGCCAGTAAATCTAGCTGGGTAATTTCAACCACGATCAGCGGTTTACCCTCACGGGTAGTGGCTTGGCCACCCTCAAAGGGCACTCGATCTAACCAGTAGATGATGGTGCCATCGTAGTCGGCAGAGCAGCTATCTAGCTCCTCTAGATCAAGGCGGCTGTCGCCATAGCGCTGCCCAAAATAGCGCAGAGTGCCTGTAGCCGAATAGTGCCGTTGGGCGACCAAGGGCTTGAGGGGGTACGCCTGCGCCATCAGCTCAGCTAGGGGCGATCGATTTTGTTCTAGATACTCATAAATGGCAGCTTCCACATTAAACTCTGACCCCTGCCAGAGCCGCAGCTCTTCCATTTGCTTGCGGTAAGTAACTAAACTGCGCTTTTGGAGGTCTTGAATTGCCTTCTGCCAGCTTTTCAGAGCTTTATCTCGGGGGTCGTCGCATAGGGCGAGAGCCACCAGGGCTGGGGTAGCCCGTAGAGCCCCAGTGGTTGTAATTAAATTGAGGACGCCGATAGTTTTGAGGAGCTGAAGCGTTAAAGGGTCGCGATCGCGGGCATCTTCAATTAACCCCTGTACCTCTACCCAGCGTTGAAGATTGATGCGAGAAGATAGCCCCGTTACCGACTCGACAAAGTAGTCGTAGAGCTGATGTAGCTTCAACGTCGGTACATGATCGTCTTCAGCCAGGTTGTTGGCCAAAAACTCCTGTAGACCGTAAGGTTCATCGCTGGTTAAAAACGTGAATAAGGAGCGATCGTTCTGGGCGTAGCGGGTACAGAGAAGGGGGAGCACCAGGGCTGCGATCGGGTGAAGCGGATAGGCTGCTGCCAGCACCTCACTGGAAACGTCGTTCTCATTCAGTACCGGAGCTAACGCCTCAAACCAAGCATCAGCCTCATTGTGAATCGCACAAAGGATAGGATCGGCCTGGGAGCTGTCTATGGCTTGGCCAATCAGGCGGGTCATCTGGCTGGGTGACTCGGTAAAGGCGATATCTTCAAATCGTCCCTGTACCTTGGCCCATTCGCTCTGCTCAACCGCCGCCAAGCGCTCGCTATAGCCTGCAAACGACTGGTGCAGCAGCCCGATAAAATAAACCTGCTGGCTGTCGGGCAGCTCTAGTTCAGCGACTTGCTGAAGCAGGTAGAGATCATTGACGCCCTGGTTGTGAGAGGCATATTCTAGGGTCTTCCCCAGCTCATCTACAACCAAAAGCATCGGTGCACCCGCAGCTTGCACTATCTCCTTGAGCAGAGAGAGCACCTGCTGATTACTAATGTCGGGCTCCCGACTGCTGAGTTCTACATCCCAATCAGTAATTTGGGGCCAAAAATCTGGTTTAGGCTGGTCACGCCAGAATCGTTGAGCGGTATGAACTAATGCCCTCGCTACCGTACAGCTTAGGGGTTCTCGCTGGCCAGTAGCGACCACCCGCAGCAGACCTGCCGAGGGAATATGCTCGGCGATAGCCTGGTATTCTGCGCTATCTGAGTCAAAGGCCTGTTGGGCGATCGCCAGCGCCTCTTGTTTAACGGCAGTGCGATCATCCGCGCATAAAGTCGTAAGGTAGTGGGCAAAGGCCGACTTACCCGTGCCATAGACTCCGGTAATCGTCCAGGCGCGGTGAGCGCTGAGGTTGGTAAAGGCAGGTAATATACGCCGCAGTGCCCCTGCCGCTGCCTCCGTCGGCACATAGCCCTGCACTGCGTCCGGCTTATCGAGATCCCGCACCAAGTTGACCGAGCGGTAGTAGCGGCGGTTCAGGCTGAAGTAGGTGGAGAGAGGTTTTTGGGTCATGCCGCTTTGCCCTGCTGCTCGTCGTAATAGGTCTCCAGGATATCTAACGCTAGGTCTTCAACATCTGTAGTCCGAAAGTTAATTTGCAGCTTGCCCGCCGCATCTGACCAGCTCAGCTCCTTATATAGATATTTCACCCGGTCAACGGCGTCGCAGATAGCGGCCTCATTGAGCTTGAAGACAACTCCAGGACTGCCAGGGTCGTACAGCAGGTTACTAACAGGGATAGTGCGGGCCGTCGGATAGGTCTGATGGGCAAATACCAAAGTCGCGTAGACAACGACTTCCGCTGGTAGGTTTTGTTTTGGCCCAATGCGGAAGGCATAGTGACGGGTATCCCCAGCCGGTTGAATTAGCCGTAGCTCTGTAAAGGGGCAATCTAGAGACTCTTCCCCGGCAGAGGCCTTAGCGGGCTGCTCAGTGTACATCCGCAGAATGCAGCTCACATCTTTTTTCAGGGATGAATCGGCAATGCGGGTAATGGTGCGATCGCGATGCTCCCCCAGGTCATGGAACAGGTCATCGTAGGTAAACTCCACCTTATTGAAGCGGTTAAAGGCAACGTCCCAAGCTGTGGCGTAGCAGGGCGGCTGAAGCAGCTGCCAGTGTAGCAACCAAAGGGAAGCCGGATCCTCCAGGTAAGGATCCCATCCCGACTTACCCAACAATTCCTTACCAAACACAGTTGGCTCATCGTCTTCTAGCAAGCCAAAAGCATTGCACCAGTAGCGAATGGAGCGCACCATGTTCTTCCCAACGCCAAGCTGCACCGTGGCGTCGTCATCCAGAAAGATATTGCCATTCCGGCAAGCGCCGTCAAACCCTTTCTTCAGCCAGCCAAACCGAGGATGAAACGTCTCGTGCCGGGCAAAGACCGACAAGCTAGGGGCTTTGACCTCATCAATATCGCGCTTTGTTCGCCTAGCCATACATTCCGCACAGAACTTTTGTACTAAATTATCTGTCAATTACCTTGAATGCAATCAGTTTTGTAACCAACTGTTGAGCAGTAGACGCTGGCGTATAGAGTGTGTAGGAGTCATCTTACAGGCTTAGATACTATATGTGGAGTAAGTTGTCCTGTGTGGCTCTATGGGTAGCGCCAGCCAGAGATCTTGCCGCCCAGCGCATTTTCCTTCGCTTGCCGATAAGATAGCTGTCAAGCCTTTAAGCCCGCCGCTACACCCCTTTCAGCATGCCAGGTAGCTCCGCCGCAACGATTGATATAGCCAAGGTCTGCCAGCGTAGTCAGGTTGGCAAACTGCTACCTGATGCCCTTTATGTTCATCGCTCAGCTCTCCCACAGCTTGATCCAGCCCTGTGTGAGCTAGAAAGACTCGCTAAAACAGTAACCGCTCAAGCTGAAAAAGCGACCATTATTAAGTTCAGCTTCAACAAGTCGCAGATTGCTTATCTGTTTTATCCAGACTTTGTCACAGAGGCCCACCCTGCCCTTCAGAGCAGCATTCAGGTCAACCTGAACACGCTCACCGCCACTGATCGCGACTACAGCACCACCGACAATCCCCCCGTCCTCCACCGCAAAGAAACTTTTGTTGCCCCTGACCACCCGCTCTACGCCACCTTCGCCTGGCTGACCAAGCAAGAAGAAGCCTTGGGGTTGCTAGATGATCCTCGTGGCATCGGCTTTCGCCATGCCTGGGAGCAGCGCCTGCAAGAGTGCAAGCTGGTTATTCATGGCCACGCCCTAGCCTGTCCCATGACCTCAGAGGCTAAGCAAACCCAGCCCAAGCCAAAGATTCAGCGGCACAAGGCTGCGATCGCCCGCGTCACCGCATCCAAACCCGTCCGCCTCGCCGTCGAAGCGGGCCTCTTCCCGCCTAACACCACCTACTTCGACTACGGCTGCGGCCACGGGGCCGATATCGAGTACATCCACCGCATGGGGCTCACCAGCTCCGGGTGGGATCCCCACTTTCGGCCCGACATTCCCCACACCCCAGCCGATGTGGTTAACCTGGGCTATATCATCAACGTCATCGAAGACACCGCCGAGCGACGAGAAGCCCTGATCAACGCCTGGGGCCTGGCCCAGAAGGTGCTCATCGTCGCTGCCCAAGTGCTAATCGACGATCGCACCCGAGGTGTCATTGCCTACGGCGACGGCATCATCACCAGCCGCAACACGTTCCAAAAATACTACGAGCAAGAAGAACTCAAAGCCTACATCGACCAAGTGCTCGGCGTCGATGCTATACCCATCGCCCTGGGCATCTACTTTGTCTTTCGCGACGAAACCCAGGCCGAGGCTTTCCGCGCTTCCCGGTTCCGTTCCCGCGCCACCGCCCCCCGCATTTGCCTCAAGGTCAGCAAGTTTGAGGAATACCGCGATCGCCTCCAACCCCTGATGGACTTCTACACCGATCGCGGTCGGCTGCCCTCGGTGGAAGAACTAGGAGCGCAGGAGCTGACATCTCTGCAAGAGACCTTTGGCAGCATTAAGCGAGCCTTTACGGTCGTTCTACAAGCGACTGATGTGGGGGAGTGGGATGCGATCGCCGACAAGCGCCGCAACGACCTATTGGTTTACCTAGCCCTCAGCCACTTCGGCAAACGCCCCAAGTTCAAAGACCTCTCGCCCCAGCTTCAGCAAGACATCAAAGCCCTGTTCGGCAGCTACCAGCAAGCCTGCACCGCCGCTGACCTGATGTTGATGAGCTTAGGGCAAACTTCGCTGATTGAAGAACGGTGTCGGCAGAGCCCCATTGGTCAGCAACGCCCGAACTCCCTCTGGGTGCATGTGTCGGCGATAGATCAGCTTGACCCGCTGCTACGCCTCTACGAAGGTTGTGCTTCTCGCACCATTGGCCGACCCGAAGAAGCCACGGTGGTGAAGTTCCATGTCCAGAAACCGCAAATCACCTACCTGGCGTTTCCCCACTTCGACAAAGAGCCCCACCCGGCGTTGAAAACCAGCATGGCGATCTCCCTGCGCGATCTTCACGTCCGTTACCGCGACTATGACCCCGACAACCCGCCGCTACTGCACCAAAAAGAGCAGGTGGTCGCACCCGACTATCCTGGCTATGCCAAGTTCGCCAAGCTCAGCCAGCAAGAGCAAAAATGGGGACTACTCGACGATGTAAAAACAATTTTTGATCGGCGCGGCTGGCAGCAGTGTTTGCTAGAGCATGGGGCCGAGCTTCAAGGGCACAGGGTGGTTTGGCGGAAGGATGCCAGCGATGCTCAGAAGCAGCGAGTCCAATCCAGGCTCCGGTCGCAAACAGCGAAGGGCAGTACCGATGCTTGACATAGACAAAATTGAGGCGATCGCCCAAGCTAATACACCCCAAGAGCTGATGGCGGCCCTGGTGTGGCAGCGCCGCTTCAACGAATTCGATGGCCCAGAGGTCATTACCGACCTGGCTCAACAACCCCATCTGTGGAAAAGCTTCTTGTTCACCAAGCCTATCTACGCTCCCGACAGGGATGGACTCAGTCTCAATGGTGTGTTGGAAACGCTATTGACCATGGCCAACTACCGCCCCATGCCAGAAACCAGCCTGATGCACTTTGTACCCTATCCAGCCGATACGCTTTACCTGCTGACTGAAAACCGAGACGTTACCGTGGCCCAGCTGATGGATTTAGGCAAGAAATGGCGGGCCGACGTGGTCGATGTCTATGGCGGTACCATCCCTGAAGGTGAGGAAGATTGGGAGTTCCGTGAATACTTTGCCATGCGCCTCAGACGGGGCCTATGGGGTGAGACCTTGGGTGACAAATCCGAAGCCGTCCTCATTTGCTATTGGTGGGATTAGCCGTTGAAGCCCAGGGGTGCTGGCGCGTTGGTGTCTCCCATTCGGTAAAAGCCCAAATATCGCGCTTGTGCTGGGGGCCGTAGCTGATATGAATAGGGCGATCTGCCCCATAGAAGTAGAGTGAATCAAACGGTAGTCCCTGAGCCACAATCCAATCTACTAGGGCGTTGCTAGGCAGGTCGAGAATGCGGAAATCACAGGCAGCACCGAGGCGATCGCAGTAGTACCGCCCATTCCGATCTACCTCGTGAGCCATGTGTTGATCCAGGCCGGGGGTAGCGATCCCGTGCTTTTTCCCCGTCAGCGGGTCTTTCTTTGCCAGCCATCGCTTCAAATTGGCAGAGCAAAAGCCGTAGGTGAGCTGAAAGCGATCGCGCCCAAACCCCTCAATCACCGGGTCAATGATGTGCTGACACAGCGCCTCCAGGGCTGGCAACGTCTCTTCCAAGTTCTTAGGAAACGGGTCAATCCGGTCAGTAAACCGCTGGTGGGTCTGCGTGCAGGTACAAAATTCCTCTAACGTCAGATACTTGCCTAAGGGTTGCGCTGACATCAACCGCCTCCCCTTAATCCGCTGTCTGTTCCATCTGTTCCATCAAGCTCTGATATCGTTCCGGCAGGTGTCCCTCTCGCCAGAGCTTTTCCATGATCGCATCCCGCAGCCAGGCGGTGCGGTTCTCTTTCTCCCTCATCAGTCCGTCAATATCTTCCGGCAACCGTACACAGAGCGGGCGCTCCGCCATCGCTATTTCCCCCTGCTGCTGAAAGCGGGTCAAATAATCTCTGCGGGGAGCCTTATCACTCATCACCGGAAATACTCCACTGCTGCCGAAAGACAGAATCATCCCAAGTATACGAGGCATTGAGTCCTTACATCCATCGATCAACATCACTTATGGGATAGGCAGGATTTCCCATCTATCTATCAGCAATCATCATCAAAGTTCTCTAAAACTCACACCTTAAACAATAAGAACCCGCGTATACATGGGGTATAATTTGAATAGAGAGAGCAATAAGGCTCCAGAGCCACAAAGTACAGGGACTCTGTTGATGCCGCAGCAGTCAGAGCTAACTCCGATATCATCCAGGGCTTAAAACTGTCCTACGTCCAATATCCATAACCTAGAGAACCACTCCTATGACGCTTTCCTACTCAGAAGATCTCAGTCAACTAGTTGGCGGCCAAGTTTGCAAAGTCGCCATCAGCCAAGAAGGCTATCCCTATCTCATCATCGCCAAGAACACCGAATCGCGCTCCTTCTATGTCATTGCCCAGTCTGACGCTGAAGGCAATGGTCCAGGTTTTCTACAACTGAACGAACACCAAGGCCGCATTGCCGAAGGCTAGCCTAGTCGCCAAGTTTTCTGTGCTGCCCGAATGGCGATCGCTATTCGGGTAACTCCATTTGGAATTACTGTCATATACCCCAATCCCCCCACAGTTAATGGCACGATGCCAGATCGCGCTCTTATGCCGCTAAATATCATGATTGACTCTGTGAGCAATTTCTCTGATCGTACGCTGCGGCGACACGTATCACAGGCTGTACCAGTGATGAGCCAGCAGCTCCTTCAACTGGCAACTTCTCCGCATCAGCCGTCTGAATGCGGAAAATCTAGCTTGGGCAATTCTTGGGCAGTCTTTAACTCAAACATCCAAAAGCCTTTCATAATAATGCTTTCGCGCTCGAATGAAACTGTCTCGAAAACTGTTTGGGGGTCAAACCTCACGGGGGTTCGAATCCCCCCCTCTCCGTTGCAATCCAGCTCCCGTAAAGATTTTCGGCGTTCCCCTTGCCTCACTCAGCTTGGAAAAATTAAGCTGAGTTTAGGTCATTTGTACTCTTTTTGGGGGAGGAATGGGGGAGATGGAGGGGAGAAGGTCAGCTTGACCCAGGCATCGCGGGTGTAGGTGATCAAACAGACCCTGCGCCATTCTGCAGATGGCATCTGGAGCACCAGCCCATCGGGAACTGCTGCGGCATCGACTGAAGCGTTGAGGTGCGTCGCCACAGGAGATTTCCAGATTGTAAAACACGGGATTTGTGTATTCAATTTTACAAAATCGTGCAGCGTGGGCGAGGAATAGCCAGATAAGTTCACACAATCTAGGGGCGTTTTAGCGCGATCGCCTCCTTTTTTGCAGCTTAAAGGCCACCAAGTAGGAATGCATCTGGCCGTGCTTGGGCTGGCTGGCCGTCTGAGGGAGCAGTGCTGCAACAGCAGCCATCTATACCGGATAGATATGACGCCAGCGCTTACGGTCTGGTGGGAGATGCGATTCAGGTGGTTGGGCAGGCCTTTAGCAACCGCTGCGATACCTGGGCCCGGGTTGAGTTCCCCGACTCAGGTCATATTGGCTGGGTACACAGTGAATCCGTCTTGATCGACTACAGCCGGGATTGGTGGGATTAGTCTGGGCAATTGGCATGGTCTAGGGATTTGACCCGATTAGGACACCTACCTGAATCAGGGTACAGCCTAGCAAAACCGTGAGGTTGCTAACCGAAAACGCTGGCCTGTTCCAGGCCTGTGCGGCTACCCCTGAGTGCAGTCAATGCATTTGCATAGCAAATGAAATATAAAAAAATCTATTTGAATAACTTATGAATTGGTTTTAATATTGACATTTTACAAAACCTATTTTTTCGTTAATCATTGAAATATATCGAATCAGATTCTACTGAGGATAGATATATCTCATGGTTGCTACTCGCTACTCACTCCAGGTATCGCCATCGGCGTCACGACTCACCCTGCAAACGGCGTCCTTTGCCCCAGATTCAACCGCCCTTCGCTGCCTCGACTGGGATCGCGATCGCTTCGACATTGAGTTTGAGCTACAAAACGGCACCACCTATAACTCGTTCCTCATCCAGGGTGAAAAAACGGCGCTGATCGATACCACCCACGGCAAATTCACAAGCCTGTATTTGGAAGAGCTGCAGGCGCTAGTGAATCTAGCCGAAATCGACTACCTGATCGTCAACCATACCGAGCCCGACCACAGTGGCCTGATTGGCGACCTGCTGGCTCTCGCCCCCCAGATTACGGTGATGGCCTCTAAGGTGGCGATTCAGTTTTTGCAGAACCAGATTCACCGCCCCTTTGCGGCCCAGATGGTGAAAAGCGGCGATCGCCTCGACCTGGGCAACGGCCACGAGCTGAGCTTTATCTCGGCCCCCAACCTGCACTGGCCCGACACCATGCTCACCTACGACAGCGGTACCCAGGTGCTCTACACCTGCGATGTGTTTGGCCTACACTACTGCGACGACAGCCTATACGACGAGACCCCAGCCCTGCTAGAGGCCGATTTTCAGCTCTACTACGACTGCCTGATGAGGCCAAATGCCCGCTCGGTGCTGGCGGCGTTGAAACGGATGGAACCCTTCGCGATCGGCCAAATTGCCACCGGCCACGGCCCCCTACTGCGCCATTACCTGGCCGACTGGACGGGGCGCTACCGCACCTGGAGCGAGGCTCAGGCCCAGGCAGAGCCTTTTGTGGCACTGTTCTACGCTGGGGAGTACGGCCACAGCGATCGTCTGGCCCACGCCATTGGCCAGGGCTTGCTCAAAACTGCCACCGCCGTAGAGCTGGTGGATTTGCTCGATACCGATATCCACGCGGTGCGGGAACTGGTAACCACCGCCGCTGGCCTGGTGTTGGGCATGCCGCCCCAGGCTGCCCCCGGCCTAGAGCCGATGCTCAGCACGATTCTCGCTGCCGCTCACCCCAAGCAGGCGATCGGTCTCTTTGAAACCGGCGGCGGCCAGGATGAACCGATCTTTCCCCTGCGCAATCGGTTTCAGGAGCTGGGCCTGAAGTCGGCTTTTGAGCCGATTTTGATCAAGGCGGCCCCCACCGAGGCCACCGACAAACTCTGCGAAGAAGCAGGCACCGACCTGGGCCAGTGGGTCAACCGCGATCGCACCCAAAAGCAAGGCCAAGCCCTCGACTCGGGGCTAGATCAGGCCCTGGGACGGCTCAGCACCGGCCTCTATATATTGACGGCCCAAAAGGGTGATGTCAGCAGCGCCATGCTGGCCTCCTGGGTAATTCAGGCCAGCATTGAGCCGCCCGGTGTGGCCATTGCCGTCGCCAAAGATCGCGCCATCGAATCGCTTTTACACGGGGGCGACACCTTTGTGCTCAACGTGCTGGAAGACGGCCAATACCAGCGACTGATGAAGCATTTTCTCAAGCGCTTTCCCCCCGGGGCCGATCGCTTCGAGGGCGTGGCCACCTATGCCGCCGCCAACGGATCCCCCATTTTGGCCGAATCCCTAGCCTACCTGGAATGCACCGTCACCCACCGCCTTGAGGCCGGAGACCACTGGGTGATCTACTGCACCGCCAAGGCCGGGCGGGTAGCAAAACCCGATGGCTTGACGGCGGTGCACCATCGCAAGGCCAGTAACCACTATTAATTTTGAATTTTGGAATGGCCGAAATCCTTGGGTGGTGCATTACGGCCAAGGCCAAAGTCAACGGCAATTCGCCAAGATATCTGCGGCCTAATGCACCCTACGGCTCCCCACTCCCCACTCTCCTGCTCCCCTGCCCCCTCACCTCCGGTATCCCCATGCAAAACCTCCCCGCTTCCTCCCGCTGGGCCACCTGGTTAAACGGCAACTATGTGGTTCGTATCCTCGAGTTGGTTCAAGACCTGATCGTGATCTCGCTCTGTATTGGGCTGTTCAGCTTTATGGTGATGCAGCTGCGGGAGATGTTTCTTTCGCTGCTGCCGCCGCTCAATTTTCCCCAGGTGACCTCCGACATTCTGTTTTTGCTGATTTTGGTGGAGCTGTTTCGGCTGCTGATTATTTATCTGAAAGAGCACCGGGTCTCCATTGGAGTAGCGGTTGAGGTGTCGATTGTATCGGTGCTGCGAGAAATCATTGTGCGCGGCGTGCTCGAAACTCCCTGGACCCAGGTGCTGGCCAGCTGCTCGTTTTTGATCGTGCTGGGTGGCCTATTGGTCGTTCGGGCCTGGATTCCGCCCACCTTTGACGGCGTTGACCCAGAGCAGGAGGTTTCGCGCCGCCACCGCATTCGCTTTGCCCACGACATCGCCGAAATGGGTGCAGTCCAGCCCCCGATTGACTGACCATCCTACCGGCCCAGCCCTACTGGCCTGGCCTTAGGTAGCTTCTGGGAAACAGTCTCCCCTGCCAGCTCAAAGCAGGGATCTTCTTTTTCGGAAACCGCCTTAGCTACTATCGCCGTCGGTTCAAAATCTGCCATTGACTCCAAAATCTGCCATTGACAAAGCCCACCCCTACCCACGCTTTTTCCATGACTTTAACGACCCCCTCAGCCTCTCTGCCGACCATGGTTCGACCCCGCGATGTGCAAGTGGCCACCATTGGCCTTCAGTCTCAGGTGCTGCGATCGCGCGCCTGGGAACGGCTCAAGTTTGAGGTGGAATATAGCCGCCAGCGGGGCACCACCGCCAATGCCTACCTGATTCAGGCCGATCAAACTGCCCTGCTCGACCCCCCTGGAGAATCGTTTACGGCCCTTTTTCTGACGGCATTAGAGCACCAGATCGATCTCACGCAGATTGACTATATTGTCACCAGCCACGTCAACGCCAATCGACTGGCGACGCTGACCCAGCTCATGGATCTGGCCCCCCAGGCCCAGATTGTCTGTTCGCGGGCGGCGGCTAACACCCTCAAGATCGCCCTGGCCGATCGGGCCGACCGCCTCTGCCCGGTGCGGTCTGGGGAAACCCTGGATCTGGGCCAGGGCCATGTGCTGGAGTTTATGAGCGTGCCTACGCCCCGCTGGCCCGATGGGCTCTGCACCTACGATCCGGCCAGTCAAGTTCTCTTCAGCGATAAGCTGTTTGGCACTCATCTCTGCGACGATGCCCTCTGGGACGAGCAGTGGCGATCGCTCGAGGACGATCGCCGCTACTACTTCGACTGCCTGCACAGCCCCCAGGCCAAGCAGGTGGAAACGGCGCTCGATCTAGTCGAGCCCCTGCCGCTCAAAACCATTGCCCCCGGCCACGGCCCGCTGGTGCGCTACAGCCTCAGCCGACTCAGGCAAGACTACCGCCAGTGGTGTCAGCAGCAGGCCCAGCAGCCGCTGCGGGTGGCGCTACTCTATGCCTCAGCCTACGGCAACACGGCCCAGATGGCCGATGCGATCGCCCAAGCCCTCAACGCCGCCCAAATTGCCGTCGAGGCGATCAACTGTGAACAGGCCGACCCCAATGGGCTGATCGACACCCTCAACCAGTGCGACGGCTTCATCATCGGCTCCCCCACCCTGGGTGGCCATGCCCCGGTACAAATTCAAACCGCCCTGGGTTTGATTCTGGCCAATGTGCCCAAAACCAAGCTGGTGGGGGTGTTTGGCTCCTACGGCTGGAGCGGCGAAGCGATCGATGAGCTGGAGCGCAAGCTCAAGGATGCCAACTATTCCTTTGGCTTTGAGCCCCTGCGGGTGCGCTTTAGCCCTGATCAGACCGCCCTGGCTAGCTGCACCACGGCGGCGGCTCAGTTTGCCCAGGGCCTGCGCAAGCGCCAGAAGCAGCAGGGGGCTCGGCCCGCGATCGCCGAAGCCCACAGCGATCGCACCGCCCAGGCCCTGGGGCGGGTAATTGGCTCCCTCTGTGTCGTCACCACCCAAAACCACGGTATGCACAGTGGGCTACTCACCGCCTGGGTAGCTCAGGCCAGCTTTAGCCCCCCCGGCCTGATGCTGGCCTTGCCTACCGATGCCGCTGAAACCAGTCAGCTTCGCCCCGGCACTGGCTTTGTGCTCAACATCCTCAAGGAGGGGCGCGCCGTACGCCGCCATTTTTCAGCCCGGCACTGCTCTACCGCCGCCTTTGAGCACCTGTCTTTTTCGCTAGCGACCAACGGCTGCGCCATTCTCACCGACGGCCTGGCCTACGTGGAATGCACCGTTGAAGATCAGTCTCCCGTAGGCGACCACCTGCTGGTCTACGCCACGGTGCGGCAGGGTGAACTGCTCGCCGCCAGCGGCATGCCCGCCATCAACCACCGGAAATCGGGCCATCAGTACTAGCTCAGCGCTCACTCGCCTGTCCCATCCCTACCGATCAACCGCCATGAATAAGCCAACCGCTATGAATAGGCTCCAACACACCACCCAAGAAGGCTGGGCGATCCATATCTACAGCTGCGATCGCCGTCTGCTCTGTACCCTCGAACCCTCCCACGGCTGGGCGTTTATGGCCGGCCTAGCCCTCGGTCTAGTCGTAGCCGTCATCGGGTACAACCTGCCAGAGTCCTCGACGACAACAGAGCCTACCCGCCCCTACTCAGAACATCTCACAGCCCCCTTGCAGATCGACTAAACGCTTTGCCGTCTTCAATATCGCAGCCCGATGCCTCAGGGGGAAGGGCATTGGGCTGGGCCTGCTGAATGCCCCTTGCCTCGGAGTTCTAAGCTCTCGGGCTCGCCGAGAACAGGCTACTTACATTAATCAATCGTATAGAGAAAAATATAAAAATAAGTTGATCTTATGTTTCAAATCGAAAATTACGTTCTAAACTCGCCCGCTCAGGCATTCCACTGATCTGCGAATTAGTATAGACTTATTGCCATGGAACACGAGATTGTAATTGACTTTAGTCAATATATTTTCCGCAGGGCTGCTTAACTGCAGCCCTGCTGTTCCTCGGCTACGGCTTGGCTACTCAGCCCAATTGCAGACTATTTTTCACCATCTGTCCATTTAGCTACCGGCGTGCCTCGCCAGAGGGTGCCGAAAGGAGGTTTTATGTCCGATTTTTCGAGGGTCACCCGTCGTAAGTTTTTGGCCACGACTGGGGTGTCGGCAGCGGGTGCCTTGCTGCTCAAGGGTTGTGGGGGAAATCCCCCCTCGGCTACAGCCCCGACGGAAGCCACTGATGCAACCGCCGCCCCCGGTCCTGTGGCCGAGGGCGGTAGCCCCGAAACCCCTAATATCAAACTGGGCTATATCCCCATTGTTGAGTCGGCACCCCTCATTATCGCCCAGGAAAAAGGCTTCTTTGCCAAGTACGGCATGACCGGAGTCGAGGTGTCGAAACAGGCCAACTGGGCCTCGGCCCGCGACAATGTCACCATCGGCTCCGGCGGCGGCGGCATCGACGGTGGCCAGTGGCAAATGCCCATGCCCCACCTGATCAGCGAAGGCATCATCACCAACGGCCAAAAGGTGCCGATGTATGTGCTGGCCCAGTTGGTCACCCAGGGCAACGGCATCGCCGTGGCCGGCCTCCACGCTGGCAAGGGCCTGGGGCTGGATCTTTCTGGAACAGCAGCAGAGTATGTCAAAGGGTTTGCATCCACCAACGGGCGTAAGTTTAAGGCGGCTCATACTTTCCCCAACGTGAACCAAGACTTTTGGATTCGCTACTGGTTTGCGGCGGGTGGCGTTGACCCCGACAACGACATCGACCTGCTGGCGGTTCCCCCCGCAGAAACAGTGCAGGGCATGCGCAACGGCACCATGGACGCCTTTAGCACCGGTGACCCCTGGCCCTACCGCATCGTCACCGACGATATTGGCTTTATGGGAGCCCTGACCCATGAAATATGGGCCTTTCACCCGGAGGAGTATTTGGCTGTTCGGGCTGATTGGGTGGATGCCAACCCCAATGCCACCAAGGCATTGCTCAAGGCCGTGATGGAAGCCCAGCAGTGGTGTGACGACGTGGCTAACCGGGATGAACTGGTTACCATTGTCTCTGGACGTAACTACTTCAACATTCCCTCCGAAATTTTGGTTCCGCCCTACAAAGGTGAGTACACCATGGGTGACGGCAAGCAAGCCTTCAACGACCTCAACGCTGGCCCGCTGTACTGGAAAGACCCCAAGGGTAGCGTGTCGTACCCCTACAAGAGTCATGACACCTGGTTTCTCACCGAGAGCATGCGCTGGGGCTTCCACAAAGACCAGCTCACCGACTTTGACACCGTTAAGCGCATTGTCGATGCGGTCAACCGCGAAGATATCTGGCGCGAAGCCGCCACCGAGGCAGGCTTTACCGCCGATATTCCCCAAGACACTTCACGCGGTATTGAGACTTTCTTCGACGGCATTAAGTTTGACCCCGCCAACCCCGAGGCGTACTTGAGTAGCCTCCAGATTAAGCGGGCCTAGGGAGAGAGGGAATTTTGGATTGGCGATTTTAGATTTTGGATTTGATAACCACCTGCCAAAATCCAAAATCCAAAGTTACTTCCCTCGTCTCCCTCCAATCTTGGTTCAGAGAGAGATGACCAGAGGCGAGAGAATGCGGCCTCCATCGCCAACAGCAGCCCCATTCAACCTTGTCTCGGTCTCTGAATCAAGCCTACCTCGGCCAGTCTCCCTCAAGAAAGGCCGGGGTGGGTTTCCTCTTCAAAACTGTTCGCCAGTTAATCAATCCACAACAGGTACAGCTATGGTAACCAATGCCCAATCTCGGATGCAGGTGCGTCCTAACCCAGTTCTTTCCTCGGTTCAACAGTTTTGGCAAAAGCGCGGGGCTGATCTGATTCCGCCGATTATCGGCATTGCGGTTTTCTTAACGGTATGGCAGCTGGTGTCGTGGTCGGGCATGACCCGACTGCCGGGGCCGCTGAGTCTGTGGACCGATACCCGCACCCGGGAGCTGTTGCTCTACCCGTTTTATGACCTGGGTGGGTTAGATAAGGGGCTGTTTTGGCAGACCATGGCCAGCCTGGGGAGAGTGGCCCAGGGCTACACCGCTGCGGCTGTCGTTGGCATTTCGGTGGGGGTTTTAGTCGGCACCAGCCCCTGGCTGAATAAGGCGACCTACCCGATCTTTCAGTTTTTGCGGATGATCGCCCCATTGGCCTGGGTACCGATCGCCCTGGTAGCACTGCAGAAAAACCAGCCCGCGGCTATCTTCGTGATTTTCATTACCGCCGTATGGCCGATTTTGATCAACACCATTGAAGGGGTACGGCAAATTCCAGAAGACTACAACAACGTGGCGCAGGTATTGCAACTGTCGCGCAAAGACTACTACTTCAATATTTTGTTTCCCTCGGCGCTGCCCTATATCTTTACCGGATTGCGGATTGCGATCGGTCTGGCCTGGCTGGCAATTATTGCGGCAGAAATTGTGATGTCGGGGATTGTGGGAATCGGCTTCTTTATTTGGGATGCCTACCAACAAAACTACATCAGCGAAATTATTCTGGCCGTGATCTACATCGGTTTTGTAGGTCTCCTGCTCGATCGCCTGATTGCCCTTTTGCAAATGAAGATCGCACCTCTGCGCAAGTAATTAACCTTTTCCCTCCTGGGAGGGGTGCCCGTTCGCGGAGCGTTCCGCAGGCAAGGGCGGGATGGGTTCTGGAGTCTGGGTTGACCCACCTGTTCCTCTCCCAAGATTGGGATTTCGATACCTCAGGATTTGCGTGGGCGCGGCTAACCCACCCCCCTCCCTGGAGGGAACTTACGGCATTATCATACCGATCGCGAGGATAGAACTATGAGTTTATTGGTTGCAGTCGACCAGGTCGATAAGGTCTTTTCCCTGACCGATGGTGGAGAGTATATTGCGCTCAAAGGCATTAATTTATCGATCAAGCAGGGAGAATTTGTCTCCTTTATTGGCCACTCGGGCTGTGGCAAATCGACCCTTTTAAACATGATCGCGGGGCTGTCATTACCCAGCTCTGGGATACTGACCCTGGAGGGCAAAAAAATCCAGAAACCTGGCCCCGATCGCATGGTGGTGTTCCAAAACTATTCGCTATTGCCCTGGCGCTCGGTGCGTGAAAACATTGCCCTGGCTGTCAATAGTGTCTGCAGCGACCTACCCAAGGGTGAGCGGCGCGGCATTGTGCAAGAGCACATCAACCTGGTGGGCTTGCAGGCCGCCGCCGACAAAATGCCCCACCAGCTTTCAGGGGGCATGAAGCAGCGGGTGGCGATCGCCCGCGCCCTGGCCATTCGCCCGAAATTGCTCTTGCTGGATGAACCCTTTGGCGCCCTGGATGCGTTAACCCGAGGCAATCTGCAAACCCAGCTGATGCGGATCTGCGACGAAAATAACGTCACCGCCGTGATGGTCACCCACGATGTCGATGAGGCGGTGCTGCTGAGCGATCGCATTGTGATGATGACCAACGGCCCCGGGGCCGAAATCGGCAACATTCTCGAAGTTGACATTCCTCGCCCCCGTCAGCGCATGGAGGTGGTCGAGCACCCCAGCTACTACAGCCTGCGCAGCGAGATTATCTATTTCCTCAACCAGCAAAAGCGAATCAAAAAGCGTCGCGCTCTCAAAACGGCGGTGGTGGCCCGCCACGGCTTAGAGAAAGTGAATTTGGACATTGGCTTTGTACCGCTGACCGCCTGCGCCCCGGTGGCGATCGCCAAAGAAAAGGGCTTTTTTGCCAAGCACGGCCTGGATGAGGTCAACCTGATGCGTGAAACCAGCTGGCGCGGCATTGTCGACGGCATTGCCGGGGGGTATCTGGATGCGGCCCAAATGCCCTCGGGCATGCCCCTGTGGTTTTCCCTCGGCGGCCACAAAAACACCCCGCTACCGGTGGTCAGTGCCCTGACCATGACCCGCAATGGCAACGCCATTACCCTATCGCGCCGGTTTTACGACCAGGGCGTCCACAGCCTGGATGCCTTTCGGGAAATGCTGCGCCGCACTCCTGAGGTCCAGCACCGCATGGGCATGGTGCATCCGTCATCGATGCACAACCTGCTGCTGCGCTACTGGCTGGCGGCAGGTGGCATTGACCCCGACCATGATCTGGCTCTGCAAACCATTCCCCCCGCTCAAATGGTGGTGGATCTACAAAACAATGCGATCGACGGTTTCTGCGTCGGCGAGCCCTGGAACCTGCGAGCCGCCATGGATGAGGTGGGTTTTACCATCGCCACCGATCGCGAAATCTACGACGGTCACCCCGGCAAAGTGCTGGGCGTGCGCGAAGACTGGGCCACCGCCTACCCCAACACCCACATCGCCCTCACCAAGGCGCTGCTCGACGCCTGTAGCTACTGTGCCGACCCCGAAAACGAGCTCGAGATTCGCCAGATTCTCTCCCAGCGCACCTACCTGGGCACCCCAATGGAGTACATCCACCTGGGCAGTCCTACCACCAAGGTTTGCACCCTCGACCAGCCCATGCGCGAGTACGCCCACCATATGTTCTTCGGCAACGGCGCCAACCGGCCCAGCCGCACCGAACATCTGTGGCACATGGCTCAGCTGGCCCGCTGGGGCGACGTGCCCTTTCCGCGCAACTGGGTGGAGATTCTGGAGCGCATCGTGCGGGTCGATGTCTACAGCACCGCCGCCCGCGAACTGGGTCTGCTCAACGACAAATTTACCCGCGGCAGCATTCACCTGTTCGACGGCACCGACTTCGACGCCGAAGACCCGATCGGCTATCTGAATGGCCTCGCTATCAAGCGCGACATCACCATCGCCGAGGTGCTGTTGGATGGGCCGGTAGCAGCCTTAGCTGCATAGGAGACAGACCCAATCCCCTCCTGGGAGGGGCAGGGGTGGGTTAGCC